>JAKAJN010000049.1 GCA_021813725.1 bacterium
CGAGCAGCCCGTCGTCCCACGGCTCGAGGAAGGTGAGCACCGGCGACCGATCGCGCGGCGGCGTCTGCATGAGCGTGAGGTCGCGCAGGCCGGCCAGCGCCTGGTGCAGCGTCCGCGGAATCGGCGTCGCCGTTAGCGTCAGTACGTCGGTCTCGAGCTTGAGCTGCTTAAGGCGCTCCTTGTGCTTCACGCCAAACCGGTGCTCCTCGTCCACGATGATCAGCCCGAGCTGGCGGAACGCGACATCCGGAGATAGTAGGCGGTGCGTGCCGATGACGATGTCCACGGTGCCGGCCTTCAGTTCCTCGAGCTCGGCTTTCTGCGCCTTGGCGGTCTGAAAGCGCGACAGCACCGCGACGCGCACCGGGAAGTCGGCGAGCCGCTCGCCAAAGGTGCGCGCGTGCTGCTCGGCGAGAATCGTCGTCGGCACGAGCACCGCCACCTGCCGCCCGCTCTGCACCGCCTTGAAGGCGGCGCGCACGGCAATCTCCGTCTTGCCGTAACCCACGTCGCCCACGAGGAGGCGGTCCATCGGACGCGCTGCTTCCATGTCGCGCTTCACGTCCTCCGTGGCGCGGAGCTGGTCGGGTGTGTCCTCGAACAGGAATGAACTCTCGAGCTGACGCTGCCAGGCGCCGTCGGGATGATGCGGCGCGCGGTGCGCCACGTGCCGCCGGGCGTACAGGTCGAGGAGCTCGTGCGTCATCTCGCGGATGGCGGCGCGCGTCTTGTCGCGCTGCTGCGCCCACTTCTTGCCGCCGAGGCGGTGCAGGCGCGGCGGCGGCGCGTCGTCGCTGACGTCGGTGGCGTGGCGGAACCGCTCCACCTGATCAATGCGATAGAGCGGGACGTTGAGCCGGTCGCCCCCCTCGTACTCGATGACGACGACTTCGACGGTGCTCTCGCCGACGAAGATGGTCTCCATGCCGCGGTAGATGCCGACGCCGTGTTCGAGGTGCACCACGAAGTCGCCGGGCTTGAGCGCGCCGACGAGTTCGAGCGCCGTCCCGGCGGCGTACTTGCGCGCGCGGCGGATGCGCCGGTCGCGTCGGAAGATCTCGTGGTCCGTGAGGACGCGGAGGCCCGTCGGCTCGCCACGCGGCGGCATGACGAAGCCGCCCCCGAGCACGCCGATGGAGAGCGCCGGGAGCGCCTCGCGTCCGTGCGGGGCCAGCAGTTCCTCGAGACGCTCGGCCTGTCCGCTGTTGTCGCAGAGGATGACGGTTGGCGTGCCATCGGCCACCACGGCGCGCAGGCGCGCCATGTCGCGTTCGATGGGCTCGGGTGGAATGATCGGAAAGAGCACGCCCGCCTCGAGCGTCACCGTCGGCTGCAGGGCGAGCGATGCAAAACGATGCAGCGCATCGGCCGCGACTTCGGGCGGCTGCAGCAGGTCGTCACGCGCCGCGGTGGCTTCGCCGCGCCGGCGCGCCAGGTCGATGTGATGCGCCGCCTCCTCCCACGTGCGCCGCAGCTCGGGGTCGACGTGCACCCCCTCGGGGAACACGAGGAGCGACTCCGGCGGGAAGAGCGACGCGAGCGTCGCGCGCCGGTCGGTCAGCTGGCTCGACGTTTGATCCCCTACCCCCTCCTCGTCCCTCAAGCTGTCGGTTTCTTCCTCGCGCTTCGTGATGGCATCCACCGGGAGGACCACGATGCGCTCGACGGCACGCGTGGTGCGCTGGCTCGACAGGTCAAACTCCCGCAGTTCCACCAACTCGTCGCCCCAGAATTCCAGGCGAACCGGCGCGGACATGCCAAAGCCGTACACGTCCACGATTCCGCCGCGCACCGAGAACTGCGCGACATCCTCCACCATCTCGGCGCGTTCGAAACCGATGCGCGCGAGATGCGCCGCGAGGTCTTCGAGTCGCCACGATGCGCCGTGCGTCAGCTCCAACCGCGCCTCGGCGAGCGCCTGCGGCAGACGCGTCCGTTCCTGCAGCGCGCGCACCGTCGTCACCAGGATGCGCACCTGGCCGCGATTCAGCCGCTCGAGCGTTTCAACGCGTTCGCCCGCCACCTCCGCGTGCGGCTCGACCTCGCCGAATCCCTCACGCGACGGATACAGCGACACCATCCCGTCGCCGACGAGCGCTTCGAGGTCCGCGAGCCACCGCTCGGCCTCAGGCACCTGATCGGCGATGACGACGTGGAGTCGGTTGGGAGCGTCCTCGGCGAGCGCCGCGACGAAGAGCGCGTCGGACGAACCCGCGAGTCCGGCGACCGGAAGGGCCTCGCCCGCGCGCGGCAACCGCGCGCGCAGCGCGTGGAACTGCGGCAACGCGGTGAACCGTTCGAGCAGGAGAGGAAGGCCCATCGCTCAGGCGGCGCCGGCGTCGTCGCGACGCGCGAACCAGACTTCGAGGGCAATCAGGACGAGCGCGGCGAGCAGGAGCGCCGCCAGGACCGGGCGCGGCGACTGCCCCGACCAGGCGCGCGCGGCGAGACGACCCGCGTCGTCGAGGCCGACAGCGCCGCCGCCGGCAAACCGCGCTGCAATGGCCGACGCGTTTGCGCGATCAAGCACCGATTCCGCACCCTCCGGGGCGACCACCACCGCCCCCGCGCGCTCCGCACCGCGCCGCAGGAAGTACACACCTGGGGCCGCCGGCGCGCGCAGGCGCGATCCTGCGAGCGGGCGCACGCTGCCGTCCGGTGCCTCGAGGCCCGTCGCCCACGCGGGACGCAGCACCCAGGCGAGCGGCGCGGCGTCGAGCACGGGTCCCGCGTCGGTGGCCAGACGGCGCGCGATCGTGCGATCCAGCCACGGCAGGAACGACGCGCGCACAGGCAGATCGGTGTCGGCCGGATCGAGCGCCATCGCCATCAGCACCCATCCGTCGCCCGCCACAATCAGCGGCTGGTCGCCCGCGCGAGCCAGCGTGTCGGAGGGCGCGTTGCCGGCGCGTTCAAGGACGTAAAACCGTTGGATCGTCGCGCCGTCGAGCGCGTCGCCATGCATTTGCACGGGTCCGGCGCGCCGTGCGCCGAAGCGCCACGGGATGCGCGCGCGTTCGAGCGCGCGATTGGCGAGCGCCACGCGTGCGGGGTCCGACGGGGCGACGAGCAATGCCGGCAGGGCCACCGCCGCCTCGGCCCCGGCGACGGTCACGCCACCGCCGTCGCGCACGCGACCGTCGCTGGCGAGCGCCTGGAGTGCGGTGCGCGCAAAGGGACCGGCCGAGGCGTCGGCGCGTGCGGCGGGCGCCGCGCCGACGTGCAGCGCGAAGGGACGCGTGTCATCGGCGCGCAACTCGTCCGGGGGCAGCTCGATCACGCCCGACGTCCAGCCGCGGGCGGCGGGCTGTGCGCCGATGTTGATGACGCCGCCGGCGACGGTGCCGCGCGCGAGGGTGGTGGAGCCGAGCGCGGCGCGCCAGGTCACGGGCTCGCGCGCGAGCACCGTGGCGCGCAGCGAACCGCGCGGGGTCCAGTGTGGCGGATCGGTGACAACGCGTAATACCGCGCGGTTCGCCGGCGGCGGCGTCCCCGGCGCATAGACCAGCACCGGGGCGCCCGGGCGGGCAATCGGCGCCGGCCACGCATTCGACTGCCCGTCGGTGGCCACCACGACGCGGGCCGCTGGCAATCCCGCCCCGCTCGCCAGCGCGGCGGCGGTGCGCACGGCAGCCGGGAGGTCGCCGGCGCCGGCCAGCGGCACGGCGCGATCGAGCGCACCCGCGACGGTGGCCGCGTCGCCCCCGGTGACGGCGCCATCTGCCGTGACCAGCCACAGGCGGTCGCTGGACCGGGCGTCGCGCAGCACCGCGCGCACCGCATCTTGCAGCGTGGTGAGCACCGGGCGCCCGTCCGTCACGGCGCCGGTGCTCATCGAGTTGTCGAGCACCAGCGCCAGCGCTGTCGGTCCGTGACCGGAGAGGCCGAGCCGAGCCAACGGGCGTGCGGCAGCCAGCGCCAGCAGCACGACGACGGCGACGCGCAGCGCCATCAAGGCCACGTTGCGCACCTTCAGTTCGCGCGCATGCTCCTGCTCGGCGCGCAGCAGGTAGCGCACCGCCGGAAAATCGATGCGCATCTCGACCTTGCGGCGGCGCAGGTGCAGCCAGAGCGGCACGGCGGCGGCCAGGCCGAGCAGCAGCGCAAACGGGGCGAGCAGGCTCACGGCAGGCGCTGGCGCGAGAGGAAGGCGCGTCGCACCGGCACCACGAACGGCGCATCGGTGAAGATTGGCTCGTACGATGCGCCGGCGCCGGCAAAGCGCGATCGCCACTCGGCGATTGCCTCGTCAACCGTCGCGCGGTAGGCGGCGCGCACGTCGCCGACGGAAGCCTCGACTTCCGTGCCCGACTCCGGGTCCACGAAGACCAGTTCCGCGCCGCTCACCGAGAGGTCGCGCTCCGCGGGATCCAGCAGGTGCAGCACCGTCACCTGATGACCGGCACCCCGCAGCACCTGCACGGCGTGGACGGTCTCGTCCGGATCGAGAAGCAGGTCACTGACGACGATCACCATCCCGGGGCGCGGGACCAGCCGCGCCGCACGCACGAGCGCACCCGGGGCGTCGCTCCCCAGGCCGGCGCCGGGCTCGGAGAGCGCGGCGAGAATGCGCCGGAAGTGCAGGTCCCGCGACCGCGGCGGCAGCACTGTGCGCACTTCGTCGTCGAAGCGGATCAAGCCGACGGCGTCCCGTTGTTTGAGCAGCAGGAGCGACACGGCCGCGACGAGCGTCTCCGCGTACTGCAGCTTGGTGAGCCGTGTCGGCGCGCCGGTCCAGTGCATCGACTTCGACACGTCGAGCACGATGGTCGCGCGGAGATTCGTCTCTTCCTCGAAGAGCTTGATCAGCCACTTGTCGGCGCGCGCGGCCATCTT
Organism: bacterium; assembly: GCA_021813725.1. GTDB lineage: Bacteria > Gemmatimonadota > Gemmatimonadetes > Gemmatimonadales > Gemmatimonadaceae > PNKL01. The sequence continues at coordinate 4,837 of JAKAJN010000049.1, forward strand.
CCAGTCCATGTACCGCAGGTCGTCGCCCGGCATGTAGGGCCGGTGCTCGGCGAACTCGACGGAGAAGCCCTTCTTGCGCGAGCGATGGAGCCCGGTGAGGAAGCCTTCGACGACCCAGCGCGCACGAATCTCCAGCCCGCCGAGCGCATTCAGCTGGGCGGGATCGAGGAGTTCGGGACGTTGCTGGGATGAAGGGACAGTCATCGAAACAGCAGAAAGCTACAGAGAGAAAGCAGAGAGACAACAGAGAGAAAGCAGAGAAACGACACAAACAGCGCGGACCGGGGCGGGGACCTGACCGACCTTCGGCCCCTGTTTCTTCTCTGCTTTCTCTCTGCTTTCTCTCTGCTTTCTCTCTGTTTTCTCTCTGTTTTCTCTCTGTTCTTACCTGTCGTTTCGCCGTTGCCTCTCTTATTTTTCAAGGTTCTCCCAAACCGCACCGCCTCGTGGACCAGAGCCGCATCCGAAACTTCTGCATCGTCGCCCACATCGATCACGGCAAGTCGACGCTCGCCGACCGCCTGATCGAGGCCACGGGCATGCTCCAGAAGCGCGAGATGAAGGCCCAGGTGCTCGACACGCTGGATCTTGAGCGCGAACGGGGGATCACCATCAAGCTCAACGCCGTGCGGATGTCGTACACGGCCCCCAGCGGCGAGTCGTACGAGCTCAACCTCATCGACACGCCGGGGCACGTGGACTTCACGTACGAGGTGTCGCGATCCCTCGCCGCGTGCGAAGGGGCGATCCTGGTCGTGGACGCCTCGCAGGGGATCCAGGCGCAGACGCTCTCGAACCTCTTTCTCGCGATGGAGGCGGGGCTCGAGATCATCCCGATCCTGAACAAGATCGACCTCCCCGGCGCCGAGCCCGAGCGCCGGCGCGAGGAAGTGGTCGGCCTGCTGGGGTGCGCCCCCGAGGACGTGCTCCTCGTGAGCGCCAAGGAGGGGCTCGGCATCCCCGCCCTGCTCGAGCGCATCGTCGAGAAGGTGCCTCCGCCCAAGGGAGACCCCGGCGCGCCACTTCGCGCGCTGGTCTACGACTCGTACTACGACAAGTACCGTGGCGCCATCCCGAGCGTCCGCGTCGTGGACGGCACCATCCGCAAGGGGATGCACATCACCTTCGGCGCCGGCGAGCACACGTACGACGTGGACGAGGTCGGCTACAACCAGTTGCGGCAGGTTCCCACCGACGCGCTGAGCGCGGGCGAGGTGGGGTACATCGTGGCCAGCGTGCGGTCGGTGAAGGAGACGCGCGCCGGCGACACCGTCTTTGATGCCGACCAGCACGCCAGCGAGCCGCTCCCAGGCTATCAGGCGGTGCGGTCCTTCGTCTTCGCCGGCGTGTACCCCACCGACACGCAGCAGTACGAAGACCTGCGGGACGCGCTCGAGAAGCTCCAGCTCAACGACGCATCGCTGCACTACGAACCGGAGACGTCCACGGCGCTAGGCTTCGGCTTCCGCTGCGGCTTTCTCGGGCTGCTGCACATGGAGATCGTGCAGGAGCGGCTCGAACGCGAGTTCGACCTCGACCTCGTGACGACGGTCCCGAGCGTGGAGTATCACGTCTTCAAGACCGACGGCGAGGAACTCCTCGTGGAGAACCCCGCGCTGATGCCAGCGGCGGGCGTCATCGACCGCGTCGAGGAGCCGTTCGTGCGCGCGCGCATCATGGCGCCGGCCGACTACATCGGCCCCATCATGACGCTCGGCACGGAGCGCCGGGGCGTGTACAAGGGCATGCACTACGTGGACACCGCGCGCGTGGAAATCGCGTGGGAGTTCCCGCTCGCCGAGATCATCCTCGACTTCTTCGACAAGCTCAAGTCCATCTCGCGCGGCTACGCCTCGCTCGACTACGAGATGCTCGAGTACCGCGCCAGCGACCTCGTGAAGCTCGAGATGCTCATCAATGGCGACCCGGTGGACGCCTTCTCGGTGATCATCCATGAGAGCAAGGCGTACGACTGGGGACACAAGATCGCCGTCAAGCTCAAGGAGCTGATTCCGCGCCAGCTGTTCGAAGTGGCGATCCAGGCGGCGATCGGCCAGCGCGTGATCGCGCGCACGACGGTGAAGGCCGTGCGCAAGGACGTGCTCGCCAAGTGCTACGGCGGCGACATCACCCGCAAGCGCAAGCTCCTCGAGAAGCAGAAGGAGGGGAAGAAGCGCATGAAGGCGGTGGGTTCGGTGGAGATTCCGCAGGAGGCGTTCCTGGCGGTGCTGCAGGTGGATTAGAGACGATGGACGGTGGACGGTCGATCCACCGTCAACCTGTGACCGTCGACCGTCCTCCCTCGCCCGCACTTCTCCTCATGCCCGCACTCGTCATCCAGACGTCCTTCCTCGGCGACACCGTGCTCACCACGCCGCTGTTCGCGGCGCTGGCAGAACGCGGACCGGTGGATGCGCTGGTGACGCCGCACGGCGCGTCGCTGCTGCGCGGCAACCCGGCGCTGCGGTCGCTGGTGGTCTACGACAAGCGCGGTCGCGATGCCGGCGTGCTGGGCCTGCGGCGCATGGCGCGGCGCTTGCGCGAAGGCGCGTATGACGCCGCCTATCTCGCCCAGGGCTCGCTGCGCAGCGCCGTGCTGGCCCGTGCGGCACGCATCGGACGTCGCGTGGGGTTCGACACGTCCGCGGGCCGCGCGCTCTATACCGAGCGCGTGCGGTATCGGCGCGACGCCCATCACGCCGAGCGGCTCTGGCGCCTCGCGGCCGGCGACGCCGCCCCCGCGCCCGCCTCCGACCTCATACGTCCGCGTCTCTACCCTTCCGCGGACGATCGCGCCGCCGCCGACGCGCTGCTCGCCGAGCTCCCCGGCGGCGGTCCGCTGGTTGCCGTGGCCCCCGGGAGCATCTGGGGCACCAAACGCTGGCCGCACGTGCCCGCGCTGGTCTCGATGCTGGACGACGTGCGCGTCGTGGTCGTCGGCAGCGGCGAGGATTCCGTGCTCGCCGAAACCATCGCGGCGGCCGCACCCGGGCGCGTGCTCGACGCGACCGGCCGCCTTTCCCTCCTCGCGAGCGCCGCGCTCATCGCGCGGTGCGCGGTGCTCATCGCCAACGATTCCGCGCCGACGCATCTCGCGTCGGGCGTCGGCACGCCGACGCTCGCGATCTTCGGCCCCACGGTGCCGGCGTTCGGCTTCGGCCCGCTGGCGCCGCGCTCCGAGGCGCTCGGGGTCGACGGACTCGCGTGCCGCCCGTGCCATCCGCACGGCCCGCGCGAATGCCCGCTCGGCCATTTCGCGTGCATGCAGACGCTCGAGCCCTCGCGAGTCGCCGCTCGGGTGCGCAATTTGCTTGACACTCACCCTGTTCCCTGATCCCTGTCCCATGAGATTCGTCGTTGGCGTGGACATCGGCGGCACGAACCTGGTCGTCGGGGCGATGCCCATTGACGGCAGTCGCGAGATTGGCGTGCACACCCTGCCGACGCGCGCGCCGCTGGGCGCCGACGCGGTCGTGCAGCGCATCTGCGACATGGTCGAGACGACGATCGCCGCGGTCCTCGCCGAGGTCGGCGGCACGCGTGAGCAGATCGCGGGCGTCGGCGTCGGCTGTCCCGGGCCGCTCGATCGTGAACGCGGCATCGTGATCGTGACCCCCAACCTCGGGTGGAAGGACTTCCCGCTGCGCGAGCGGATCAGCACGCAAACCGGGTTGCCGGTTTCGCTCGACAACGACGCGAACTGCGCGACGCTCGGCGAGTGGTGGCTGGGTGCGGCGAAGGGCGGCCGGCATGTCGTCGGCATTACGCTCGGCACGGGCATCGGCGGCGGCCTCATCCTCGACGGCCGCCTGTTCCACGGCGCCAGCGATGTGGCGGGCGAGATCGGCCACACGACCATCGAGGCAAATGGACGCCGCTGCGGGTGCGGCAACTACGGCTGCCTCGAGGCGTACGCCTCAGGGCCGGCCATCGCGCTGCGCGCCCGTGAAGCGGTGGCCAATGGCGAGCCCTCGCGCCTGCACGAGCTGTGCGAAGGCGACCTGAGCCGCATCACGGCGGCCACCGTGTACAAGGCCTCGGCGCAGGGCGACGCGATCGCCGACGAGGTGGTCAAGGAGACCGCGCGCTTCCTCGGCATTGGCGTCGCGAACATCCTCAACGTCTACAATCCCGACGTGGTCGTGCTGGCGGGCGGGGTGGCGCAGGCGGGCGACTCGCTGTTCGTGCCGCTGCGCGCCGAGGTGCGTCGTCGCGCATTCAAGCCCGCGGTGGACGCCTGTCGCATCGTCCCGGGGTCGCTCGACGGGAGCGCCGGAATGGTGGGCGCGGTCGCCGCCTTCCTCCAAGAGCACCCGGTGGCGTGAAGCGGCGTCGGGTCGGCGTCCTCGGCACCTTCGTCTGGGACGTCATCTACGGCCGCGATGTGCGGACCGCCCCCGTGCAGGAATGGGGCGGCATCACTTATGCGCTCGCCGGCTTCGACGCCGCGCTCCCCGACGACTGGGAGATCGTGCCGATCATCAAGGTCGGCGACGACCTGGCGCGCGAAGCGCGCACCTTCCTGTCGAGCCTGCGGCATCTGGCGCCCGACGCCGCGCCGGTGGCGGTCCCCTACCAGAACAACCGCGTCGAGCTGCGCTACCTCGACGACGAGCGGCGCAGCGAGTTCCTCACGGGCGGCGTCCCCGGATGGAGCTGGCAGGGACTCCAGCCACTGCTCGCCGACCTCGATGCGCTGTACGTGAACCTGATTTCGGGCTTCGAACTCGACCTCGAGACGGCGATGCTGCTGCGGCAGCATTACGGTGGGCCCATCTACTGCGACCTCCACTCGCTGGTCCTTGCGGTGCACCCGTCCGGCCTCCGCACTCTCCAGCCGCTCCCGCGCGTGGCGGAGTGGTGCCGCTGCTTCGACCTGCTGCAGGTGAACGAGGACGAGTTGTCCATGATGGCGCCCGACGGCCTCGCGCTCGCCGCGACGGCGCTGGCGGCCGGCGTGCAGGCACTGGTCGTCACCCTGGGGCCGCGCGGCGCGGTGTATTTTGCCCCGTCGCACTTCGCGCGACTCGCCGATCGCGGTGCGGCACGCTCGGCGCCCGGAGCCGCGCTGGGAGCGGCGGCGAGCGGCGCGCTCCGCACCGCACGGCTGGCGCCGACAGCCGCACAGGTGCACGTCAAGGGGGACCCCACCGGATGCGGCGACGTGTTTGGCGCCACCTATTACTCGCGACTGCTCGCCGGTGATATAATCACCGATGCGCTGCGCGCGGCGATCGCCGCGGCAGCCCGCAATGTCGAGCATCGCGGAGCCACCGGGCTCGCGCATTTCCTTCGTGGAGAGCTGAGTCCCTCGTGAACGTCATCACCGTGCCGTCGTCGCTGGACGATCAGAGCTTCGAGCAGGTGCTCGAGCAGCTCGCGCCGCTGGCGCCGGATGACCGCATCCTGCTCGACGCCCGCAACACCACGTGGGCGTCGCCGTACGGGCTGACGGCACTGCTGACCTTGGCCCAGACGCGCCTGGTGAAGCCGCAGTTCTATGCGCCGGAAAAGGACGACACGTCGTCGTACTGGTCGCGCGCCAAGTTCTTCGACTACGCGGCCGACCTGTTCGAAGTGCTGGGCCGCGTGCCGGCCCGCGGGCCGGAGCGCGAGTCGGGGACGCTGCTCGAGGTGACCCCGGTCTCCAAGAGCGACGACGTGCACAAGGTCGTCGAGCGCATCCAGGCCAAGGCGTCGCAGATCATCACCAACAACCTGCATCTCGAGTCGCGCGCCGTGATGGGCTTTGCGATGGCGCTGTCCGAGGCCTGCCAGAACATCGTCGAGCACGCGGGGCGCGGCGGCTGGGTGGCGGTGCAGAACTACAACTATCGGCGGCGCATGGGGCGTCACGTGGTGCAGATCGCGGTCTGCGACGCGGGCGTCGGCATCCGCCAGTCGCTCGAAAGCGGCAACCGTCGTCCGCTCACCGACCGCTGGGACGACGGCGTGGCGCTCGAGACCGCCGTGATCCAGGGGATGAGCCGCTTCCCCGACTTCGGGCGCGGCCAGGGGTTCAAGGGGATTCGCGGCTACCTGCGCAAATGGAAGGGGAAGCTCGCGGTGCGCAGCGGAACGGCGCGCGTCGCCGACGTGCCGCCCTGGGATGATGACGTGGTGCGGCGGGATCACCTGGCGCCGATGCCGGGGACCCAGCTGTTCATCATGATTCCGGAAGAGGTGGATCGGTGACCATGCCTCACATCATCGATGTCTGCGCGGTGCTGCGCAGCGCCGTGAACCAGGATTACGGCAACCTCGTCACGCGCGACACGGGCATGGCGGTGCGCCATCAGATCGAGCGTGAGCTGGCGGCGAACCGCGAGGGCGGCATCACCTCGCTCGACTTCTCAAGCATCGGCCTGATGGACTACTCGTGCGCCGACGAGGTGGTCGCCAAGCTGCTCGTCCTCCTGCAGAACGACGACCTCACGCGCGGCGGCTACGTGGTGTTCCGCGGCATCGGCGAGGAGCACTTGGAGCTGGTGGAGTCGGTGCTGAAGCACCACGGACTCGCCCTGGTCTGCGTCTGCGATGACGGGAACCCGCGGCTCATCGGGCGCGTCAGCGAGGCGGAGCGGCGCGCGTGGGACATGGTGCGGATCCGTGGCACGGCCTGCCCGGCGGATCTCGCCGACGAGTTCGGCTTTGGTGAGGACTTCGTGGCCGAGGTGCTGGGCGAACTCTCGCGCCGGCGGCTGGTCGTGCGGCGCGGCGACAGCGGATTCGTGGCGCTCGATGCCGCCGACATGGTGCAGTGATGGGAGCGGGCTACAACCCACCGCTGCAGGTCGTCGGCTTCGTCGCGACGCGGCGCGGCGACACCGAGCGCGGCCCGGCGGTCCGGGTGCGCCCCGACGACGCCAAGCTGCGTGCCGTGAACGCGGGCGACCTCGTCTGGATCTACGGTCCGCGCCGCCACGATCTCGCCACGGTAATCATTGACGACACGCTGCCGCGCGGCGGCGTGATCGTGCGCGACATTGCGGGGCTCGCTCCGACAGAGGTGATCCGCCTGGTCCGCCCCGACGCGGACCGCCCCGTGCTGAATCCCAAGCCCGTCTGACCATGGCCAGCTCCCGAAAACCTCCCCGCCCGCACGCCTTTGCCACGCTGGTGCTCCACGCCGGCGAGGGCGCGCATGCCGCCGGCGATCCGGTCGTGCCGCCGCTCGTGCAATCCGTGAACTACGTGCAGGAGCCGGGCAGCGACGACCTGATGTACACGCGCTACGGCAACACGCCCAACGCCGACCGCATCCAGAAGCGGCTCGCCGCGCTCGAGGGGGCCGAGGATGCGCTCGTGCTCGCCAGCGGCATGGGGGCCACGGCGTGCGGCCTGCTCGCCCTGCTGCGCCCCGGCGACCATCTGCTCGCCAGCCAATACCTCTATGGCGGCACCTACCGCCTGCTGATGGAGGAGTTCCAGCTGATGGGGATCGACGTCACCCTTGTCGAGCCCTTCGAACCGCGGGCCTGGCGACGCCGCCTGCGCAAGGAGACGCGCGCCATCTTCATCGAGTCGCCGGTCAACCCGACCTGCCGCGTGCTCGACATGCGCGGCGTCTCACTGCTCACGAAGGAACTGGGGATCGCCCTCGTCGTGGACTCGACGTTCGCCAGCCCCGTCAACTTCCGTCCACTCGAGCACGGTGCGGACGTCGTCATCCACTCGGCGACGAAGTTCCTCAACGGGCACCACGACGTGCTCGGTGGCGTCGTCTGCGGTACCACGCCCTACATCGACGAGGTGCGCCAGAAGGAGATCGTCTGGGGGCAGACCCCGGACCCGTTCGCCTGCTGGCTGCTCGAGCGAGGGCTCAAGACGCTTGACGTGCGCGTGCAGCGACAGAATGCATCGGCGCAGCGGCTCGCCCAGTGGCTCGAGGGGCGCAAGGAGGTGCGGCGCTGCCACTATCCCGGATTGGCCAGTCATCCGGACCACGCGATCGCCGTGGACCAGCTCGACGGTTTTGGCGGCATGATCTCCTTCGAGCTCGGCGGCGGCGCGCGGGCCGCGGACCGGTTTGCCAAGCGCATCAAGCTCATTCGCTACGCCGCCAGCCTCGGCGGCGTGGACACGCTCGTCAGCGAACCGCGCTTCTCGTCGCACGCGCGGTTCTCCCCCGACGAGCGCGCGCGGGTCGGCATCCCCGACGGCTTCATTCGCCTGAGCGTGGGGCTGGAGGATTGCGACGACATCATGGCCGACCTCGAGCAGGCGCTGCGGTAGCCCATGATCCGCTTCTCGCACGTGCACAAGACATTCGCGCGCACCGGCGCGGCGCTGCAGGACGTCTCCTTCCAGGTGAACAAGGGGGAGTTCGTCTTCATCACCGGCCCGAGCGGTGCTGGCAAGAGCACGATCCTCAAGCTCTGCTTCTTCGAGGAACAGCCGTCGAAGGGCGAGGTGAAGGTGTACGGCACCAGTTCGTCCGCCTTTCGCCCCACGGACATTCCCAAGCTGCGGCGCCGCCTCGGCGTCGTCTTCCAGGACTTCCGTCTCCTCGAAGACCGCAACGTCGAGGCCAACGTCGCCTTTGCCCTCGAGGTCACCGGAACGCCACCGTCGCAGGTTTCGCCGCGCGTCGCGCGATTGCTGACGCAGGTCGGACTGGCGTCCAAGTCCACGGCGCTGCCGCGCGAACTCTCCGGCGGCGAGCAGCAGCGGGTGGCCATCGCACGCGCGCTCGCCAACGATCCGGTGGCGCTCATCGCGGACGAGCCGACGGGCAACCTCGACGAGCGCGCCACGCGGGGCATCTTCCAGCTCTTCCGCGACATCAATGCCAGCGGCACGGCCGTGATGATGGCCACCCATGACCTGGACCTCGTGCGTCGCGCCGGCTGCCGCACAATCGAGGTCAACCGTGGGCAGGTGGTGTTCGATTCGGCCTCGGATGGCGGTTTCCGCCCGTCGGGAGAAGTGCTGGCGGTGGAGGACGAGGCGTGAGACTCGCCATTCGCGAAGCCCTCCTCGCCTTCCGCCGCGCGCCGATGCTCAGCGCGCTCTCGGTGACGACGATCGCCTTTTCGCTCTTTGCCTTCGGCCTGTTCGGGCTCGTCGCACTCAACATCCGCAATGCGCTGCAGCGGGTGGAGGACCGCGTGGAGATTCGCGCCTTCATTGCCGACGGCACCGGGAGCGAGGCCACCGCGGCCGCGGTCGGCGACATCTCCGCCTTCCCCGAGGCAGCGTCGGTGCGGCTCGTCTCGCAGGATCAGGCACTGCAGCGCGCCCGTCGCGAGCTCGGTGAGTTCAGCGACGTCTTTGAAGAGGGAATCCTCCCCGCCTCCATCGAAGTGCAGCTCAAGCCCGGCTTCCGCGACCCGGGGACCGTGAAGGCCGTCGCCAAGCGCATCGAGGTGTATGACTTCATCGACGACATTCGCTTCGGCGAGGAATGGGTGGAGAAGCTGCACCGGCTGCGCAATATCGCCACGCTCGCCGGACTCGCGCTTGGCCTGACCTTTGCGATTGTCGCCATCATCATCATCGGCTCCACCATCCGGATGGCCGTGCTCGCGCGCTCGCGCGAGATCGCCATCATGCGGCTCGTCGGTGCCACCAATGGATTCATCCGTGCACCCTTCCTCATCGAAGGATTTCTGAAGGGCACACTCGGCGGCGTAATGGCGCTCGTGCTCGCCTGGGTCGCCCTGACCGTCATCAATCGCTTCGTGGTGCAGGCCGAGTTCTTCGAGGCGTGGATGGGCGCGGTCGGCGTGCTCGCCGGCGCGTGCATCGGGCTTGCCGGGTCGGCGCTGAGCGTGGGGCGGCACCTGGGGCGCGTATGACGCGCCGGAGGGGAGACGGGAGACAGGAGACGGGAGCCCGCGGGCGGAAGCGCCGCGCACTACGCTGGGCCCTGCTGCTCGCGATCCTCTCTCCCGTCTCCCATCTCTCGTCTCCCGTCAGCCCCCTCCGCGCCCAGCAACCCGCGCCCCAGTCCCCCGCCGACCGCGCCCGCGCCAATCGCGAGGAGCTTGACCGGATGCGTGCCGAGCGCGAGCGGCTCGAGGCGCGCATGCGCCAGCTGCAGAGCTCGGCGCACGACATCAGCGAGGAGCGGACCAACCTCGAGCGGCAGGCCGATGCCACGGCGCGCCTCGTGCACTCGCTCGACGCACAGATCGGCGCGCTCGAGGGCGAGGTGGACGATGCCACCGCCAGCTTGGTGGTGGCGCAGGACGAGCTCGTCATCAAGCAGTCGATGCTGCGCCGCCGCGTGCGGGAGATCTACAAGCGCGGTCCGCTCTATTCGCTCGAGGCCTTGCTCTCGGCGCAGTCCTTCGGCGCCCTCGTCGCGCGATACAAGTACCTGCACCTGGTGGCCCAGCGCGACCGCGCGCTTGTGCGCCGCGTGCAACTGCTCAACGACCAGGTGCTGGGGACCCGCACGCAGCTCGTGCGCCTGCGCGGCGAGATGGAGATCAACCGCGAGCAGAAGACCGAGGAGGAACGCCGCCTGCGTGAACTCGAGGGGCAACGGTCACGATCGCTCGCCCGCGTGCAACAGAACGCCCGGCAGACCGAGGCGCGGTTGCAGCAGGTGCAGCGCGACGAACGCCGGCTCGCCAACTTGCTGGCGGCCTTCGAGGCCGAGCGCCGTCGCGCCGCGGCGGCACGCCCCAATGTGCCGGCGGCGCCGAGCACCCTGCGCACCAGCGACTTTGGCCGGCTCGACTGGCCCGTGGAGGGACAGATCCTCTATCGCTTCGGCCGCGTCGTGAACGCCAACAACACCACAACGCGCTGGAACGGCGTCGGTATCGGCGCGCCCGCCGGAACGACGGTGAAAGCCGTCGCCAGCGGCCAGGTGGTGCTCGCCGAGGCGTTCGGTACGTATGGGCAGACCGTCATCGTGAGCCACGGCGACGGCGACTTTTCAGTGTACGGGTCGCTCGCCCGCCTCGACGTGCGGAAGGGTATGACCATCCAGAAGGGGCAAGTAGTCGGCACTGTCGGCCGCACCGACCCCGATCTTGGAGCGCACCTGCACTTCGAGATTCGTCCGAAGGGACGCGCGGTGGACCCGCTCGAATGGCTCAGGGGCCGGCGGTGATCACCAAGCGGTGCGCCGTGTGCAGCCGCATCCGGGCGTACGAAGAAGACGACCGGTTCTGCATCGTGTGCGGCTCGGAGGCGCTCGAAGGCCAGTGCACGTGCGGACGCAGTTACGAGTTTGCGCTGCACGAGGTGGGCGAGTTGTTGCACTGCCCGCGGTGCGGCAAGCGGCTGCGGGGACGGGACGACGACTTCGAGTGACGGGTATTGTAGAGCTGAACCCAGATTTCGAATCGCGATGGCGAGCCGGGATCGCAGTGAACGATTGGACGTAGCGAGGAGCTGATGCCCCCCAGAAAGCGCGCGGCCAGGAAGCGGGCCTCCAAGAAAGCAGCAGTCAAGAAGCCCGCAGCCGGCAAGCCCGCGCCCAAGCGCGCCGTCTCCGCACCCAAGCGCGCCGTCTCCGCACCCAAGCGCGCCGTCTCGGCGCCCAAGCGCGCGGTATCGGTGCCCAAGCCCGGCACTGTTCCCTCCGCGGCCGGTCCGTCGCCGTACGACATCCCCTATGCGGGCGCTCCCCTCGGCGCGCACGTCTCCACGTCGGGCGGTGTCGGCAATGGCCCACCGCGCGGCGTGGATATCGGCGCCACGGCCATTCAGCTCTTCACCAAGCAGGCGAATCAGTGGAAGGAACGGCTCTTCGACAACGCTGAGGTGTCCGCTTTTT
>JAKAJN010000211.1 GCA_021813725.1 bacterium
GAACGCGCAGGAGCGCGTCCTTGGCACCGATCCGCTGAATCCGGACACCGACGGTGACGGATTCCGGGACAACGTCGACGGATTCCCGCTCGACCCGACGCGCCACACGTCCGACACCACGCCGCCGGTCATCACGGCACACGTCGTCGGCACGCTGGGCAGCGACAACTGGTACACGTCCAACGTCTCGGTCTCGTGGACGGTCGTCGACGACCAGTCGACGGTGTCGAGCAAGACGGGCTGTGACGCGTCCAGCGTCACGCAGGACACCGATGGCGCAAGCTTCACCTGCACGGCGACGTCGCTCGGCGGCACCGACAGCAAGACGGTCGTGATCAAGCGCGACGCGTCGGCGCCGGTCGTCACGCCGACAGTCAGCGGCACGATGGGTGCCAACGGCTGGTTCGTCAGCGACGTCAGCGTCTCGTGGAGCGCCACCGACGCCACGTCGGGCATCGCGTCGACCAGCAGCGGCTGTGTTGCCACGACGACGTCCACCGACAACGCCGGCACGACGTACACGTGCTCGGCGGTCAACGGCGCGGGCCTGACCGCCGCGCAGTCGGCGTTTGCCAAGCGCGACGCCACCAAGCCGGTCATCGGCTACAGCGGCAACGCCGGGAGCTACACCGTGGACGAGTCGGTCGCGATCACGTGCTCGGCGAGCGATGCCATGTCGGGACTCGCGTCAAACACCTGCGCCAACATCGGTGGCGACGCCTTCACCTTCGCCATCGGCACCAACAGCCGCTCGGCGTCGGCGAGCGACAACGCCGGCAACTCGAACACGGCTTCCACCAGCTTCACGGTATCGGTGACGTCGGGCAGCCTGTGCTCGCTCGTGCAGCGCTGGGTGAGCAACGCGGGCGTGGCAAACTCGATGTGCGTGAAGCTCCGCCAGGGCTCGTACGGCGCCTTCCGCAACGAACTCTCGGCACAGGGCGGCAAGAAGTTCCTGAGCGCCGAGCACGCGGCGATCCTGCTGCGGCTCGTCAACGTGCTCGGGTAGTTTCAGCGAAGCGAAGCTGCGAAGCAGGGCCCCTCCAACGAGGGGCCCTGTTTCGTTCGTGCTACCTCAGCCGTGGCGATGCCAGCAACCTAGGGCTTTTCGGCGGAGAGCCCCCGGTTGGCCAGCAGGGGCCCGATCTCGGGGTCGCGCCCGCGGAACTGCCGATAGATGGTGGCCATGTCGCCGGTGCCGCCGCGTGAGAGAACCAGGTCGCGGAAGCGCTGGCCGTTGGCGCGCGTGAGCCCGCCGTGCTCCTCGAACCAGGCATAGGCGTCGGCGTCAATCACTTCGCTCCAGATGTACGCGTAGTAGCCGGCCGCATAGCCGCCGCCCCAGCTGTGCGAGAAGTAGCTGGTCTTGTAGCGCGGCGGAACGAGCGGCAGGTCCACGCCGAAGCGCCTCAGCGCCTGCGCCTCAAACGCATCCGCATCCGTCGGGTGGTCGTTGACCGTCAGCGTGTGCCACGCCATGTCGAGCAGGGCCGCGCCGAGATATTCCGTGGTCGCGAAGCCCTGATCGAATGTCGTGGTGCGCCGAATCTTGTCCACGAGTGCGGCCGGCATCGGTGCGCCTGTCTGGTAATGCTTGGCGTAATGCGCGAAGACGTCGGGCTGCAGCGCCCAGTGCTCGTTGAACTGCGAGGGCACCTCCGTGAAGTCGCGTGGCATGTTGCCGGCGAGCCGCGGGTACGGCGCGGCGTTGAGAAAGCTGCTCAACGCGTGGCCAAACTCGTGGTACATCGTGGTGACGTTGTCCCACGTGAGCAGGGCCGGCTGGCCCGCGGCGGGCTTGGTGAAGTTACAGTTGTTGATCACCACGGGCCGCGTGCCGAGGAGCGCGGAGCGGCTCACGAACCCGCTCGACCAGGCGCCGCCGTTCTTGTTGTCGCGCTTGTAGTAGTCCGCGTAGAACAGCCCCAGTGACGAGTCGGCGTCAAAGACCTCGAAGACGCGCACGTCGGGATGATAGACCGGAATGTCCTTTCGTTCCTTGAACGTCAGGCCATAGAGTTGCTGCGCCGCAAAGAAGACGCCGTCGCGGAGTACGCGGTCGAGTTCGAAATACGGCTTGATTTGCTCCTCATCCAGCGCATACTGCGCCACGCGCACCTGTTCGGCGTAGTACTGCCAGTCCCACGGCTCGAGCGCGAATGTGCCACCCTGCTTGTTCACGAGCGACTGCATGGCCGCTGCTTCACCCCGTGCCTTCGCCGTGGCGGGTACCGCGAGCTGCTGGAGCAGCTTCAGCACGTTGTCCGGCGTCTTGGCCATCTGCTCTTCGAGGTTGTACGCCGCGAAGGACGGATAGCCGAGGACCTTCGCGCGCTCCGGGCGGAGCTGGGCGAGGCGCAGGATGATCTGGCGCGTGTCGTTGCTGTCGCCGCGCGCCGCGCGGAGGATGGATGCCTCGAACAGCCGCTGGCGCAGGGCGCGGTTCTTCAGCGACGACTGCGCCGGCTGCTGCGTGGTGTTCTGCAGGGGGAGCAACCAGTGGTTGGTCAGGCCGCGGTTCGCGGCAGCACCGGCGGCGGCCGCGATCTCGCCCGCACTCAGGCCATCGAGCTGGGCGACATCGTTGACGACCACGCCGCCGGCGCGCGTGGCCGCCATCAGACGCCGGCCAAACTCGTTGGTGAGCATTGCCTGTTCGCGATTCAGCGCGCGCAGGCGATCCTTGTCGGCGGCACTCAGCAGGGCGCCGGCGCGCACGAAGTCGCGGTAGTAGCGCTCCACCACCAGGCGCTGCAGCGAATCCAGGCCGAGTGTGGCGCGCCGGTCGTACAGCGTCTTGATGCGCTGAAAGAGCGAGTCGTTGAGACTGATCGCATCGCGATGCGCGGCCAGCTTGGGCGCGAGCGCGCGCTGGATCGCCTGCAACGAGTCGTTGGTGTTGGACGAGGTGAGCGCGCCGAAGACGCGTTGGACGCGCCCCAGCAGCTGCCCGGCGCGTTCGAGCGGGAGAATGGTGTTCGCGAAGGTCGGTTCCGCCGATTGGCGGATGACGGCCGACACCTCGGCGAGCTGCTGGCGCATACCCTCTTCGATGGCCGGCTGGAAGTCGGCAATGCGGATGCGCGTGAAGTCCGGCGCCTGGTAGAGCAGCGGACTCGGCGTGGCGAAGGGGTTGGTGCTGGGCAGCTGCGCAGTGCCGGCGCTGCCGCAGGTGAGCAGGGCGAGCCCGAGCGGGATCGCGAGACGGCGGAGGTTAAGCATGGGAGACCCGGTGGACAGGAGATGACCGGGGGCCGTCCCCGTAGAGTCTACGGAACGCGGCCGATGCGCGCGAGGGCGATGCGCGCGGGCGGCGCGGACGCGAATCGCGGAGGTACTGGATGGCATGGCGTTGGAGGAAGTGACCATGCCCAACGCCTTCGCCGTCCTCCAGCTTGCGCGACTGGACGGTGAGTGGCGCGTGCTAGACTTCGTGAACAAACGGAGCATAGGGGGCGGTGAGCGCCCCCACGCGAAACCCCGCACCGGCTGACGCCGATGCGGGGTTTTCGTTTTCGTGCATGGGCCATCGAGGAGTTGAACCTCGGACCTCACGCTTA
>JAKAJN010000050.1 GCA_021813725.1 bacterium
TGCCGCGGCCAACCCGACGCCCATCACCGCCAGCCCGGCCGCCGCGACGCCGGCCGACGGAGCAAAGCCGAGCATCGCGATGCCGACGGCCGTCAGCGCCATGCCGAGGTAAATCACGCGGCCACCAGGGAGGTGGCGCAGGATGCCGGCGAGGGCGAGCCGGGCCACCGTCATTCCACCGACGAAGGCCGAGAGCGCCAGCAGCGCATCGCGCGCCGCGCTGTGCCGCGCCGACTGCAGGTAGGTCGTGCTCCAGTTGTTGACCGCGCCCTCGAGGCCGCTCTGCAGGGCGAGCGTGAAGGCAATCAGCAGCAGCGTGCCGTCTCCCAGCAAGCCGACGCCCTTGGCGAGCGGAAATCCCTGCGCCTGCTTGGGGCGGGGATACTCAATGACGACGAGGAAGATGACCGGAGCCAACAGCACCACGCCGATGCGCGAGAGCACGAGCGCGTACGAAAGCCCTTGCATCGTGCCGAGCAGAACTGGCATGCCGAGCGCGCCGAGTCCGAAGAACACGCCGAGCAGACTCAACTGCGCGCCGCGCTCGCCGGCCGAGATGTCCGCCACGAGCGCATTGGTGCCGCCGTTCAGGATGCCGCCGCCGACGCCGATCGCGACGATCGCCGTGCGCAGCCAGGCGAGCGAACTGGCAAAGGCCAGCGCCTCCAGTCCGGCAATCATCAGCAACGCGCCCGCCGCGAGCAGCAGGCGATAGCCAAAGCGATCGACCACCGGCCCGAACACCACCGAACCGGCGAGCACGCCGAATGGGAGGAGCGACACGAGCGCCCCGCTTTGGACGCCATCGAGGGAGAAGCGCTCGGCGATGGCCGGCAGCAACGCCCCCATCGAGAGGAGCGCGACGCCAAAGAAGAGCATGCCAATGCACGCGGCGGCGAAGACCATCGAGCGGCGAGGCATGCGTGCTCCTACTCCACCGGCGACGCGGCGCGAAGCGCGACGTGCCCGGCGCCGTGGAGCGCGGCGGTGCCGCCGAGCGTGGAGGCGGCGAACTCCACCTGCGTAATGCTGATGGGTTGCGCCCATCGGCGCGCCTCACGCGCAATGTCCGGGAGGAACCGGCTCGCGGGGCCGAACACGCCGCCGCCAAAGATGACGCGCTCGGGATTGACGAGACTGACGAGATTGGCCGCGGCCATCCCCCACAGCTCGATGGCGCGTGCGAGCACCGTCATCGCCACCTCGTCCCCTGCGTCGTACAGCCGGAAGACGTCGTGCGAGGTCAGCGTGTCCGCGGCGAGGCTGCGCAGTGCACCGCGGTACCGGGGGCGCTCGGCCATCAGGTCACGGGCATGGCGCGCGATGCCGTCGCCGGATGCGTAGTACTCAAAACAGCCGCTGCTGCGGTACTTCTCGTTCCATGGGCGCTCCAGCGCCATCCATCCGATGGCGCCGCCGATGTCATGCGCGCCGTGCAGAATGCGCCCGTCCACCAGGATGCCGGCACCGATGCCGGTGCCGACCGTCAGGTAGACGGCATGCCGGCATCCGCGCGCGGCCCCGTGCCACGCCTCGCCCATGATGCCACACGAGCGGTCGGCCTCGATCACGACGGGCAGGTCCTCGTACGAGAGCGAGGCGCGGATCTCGTCGCGCAGGGGATAGTCGTCCCATCCCGGGATATTCGGCGCCCAGACGCGACCGGTCTTGCTGTGCGCGATGCCGGGCACCGACACCCCAATTGCCTCGACGTCCGCGGCCTTCGCCAGCAGTCGATGCAACGCCGCAATGACGAGGGTGCCGACCTCCGTGCCGCCACGCCGCTCGAGCAGCGAGTGGTCTTCGGCCACCACGGCGCCGCCCGCGTCAAAGACCGCCCCGGCGAGTTTGGTTCCGCCGAGATCCAGCCCGATGACACTCATGTGGACTCCTCGCAGAATCTGCGATGCGCGATTGCGGGGGGCGCGGAGGGAACTTACGACGTCGGACGACAGACGGAAGGTGAGAGACGGTAGACGGTGGACGGTGGACTGGAAAGAAGCGAGCGGCCGCCGGATTCCGTGCCCGACGGCCGCTCGCCCCAATCGCGTATCCGCCCTAGGGGATACGCAGTGTCACGAAGAGCGAATCGCCCGTGAGCACGTTGTTCACCAACTTCGATCCCACGGTCACCGTCGCCGAGTCACGAATGGCGGCGTCGCCGAACGGAATGGCGTACAGCTTATAGGTGCCGGTCGGCACGGCGCGGAACTGCCAGGCCCCGGTGGTCGACGCCGAGCCAACCTGCCCCGGCACCGTCATATTGATCCCCTGCAGGTAGACGGTGGTGTTGAGCAGACTCTTGCCGGAGGCGCTCGTCACCGTTCCAAACACCTTGCCCGGCGTGGCCGAGCGGCTCGCCACCGAGTTGGGAATGGTGGCGGAGAGCACGAACGACACGCCCGGGCGCGCCGGTGCGCCGGTGCCGCCATACGGTTCGAGCACCAGTGCGAGGAACGAGTAGTCCTGCGGCTTCACGTTCAACGCCTTCATATCGCCGCGCACCTGCGACTCGAGAATGCCGACGTCGTTGTACCACTTGCCGGTGCCCAGGTCGGCGTCGTCGAGCGCCGCGTTCTCCGGCACGGGGGAGAGAATGCCGCCCACGCGCGTCGCCGTGCCCGTGCGCTCATCCACCAGCCACGCGGCGTACCGGAAGCCGGCCGGCGGGCGGATCAGGTTGCGGAAGTCGAGGCGGATCTGATCACCCCAGAAGTTGGCGTTGACCACGTACGCCGATACCGAAAACGGCAGGCGCGTGGCCGTGTTCTGGGCGAACGACCCGAAGACGCTGCCCTGCACGGCGTAGGCCGTCCCCGCCTTGTACCGGAACGAGAGGAAGCCGTTGCGTCCCGTGCCGATCGTCGAGGGAACCGATCCCTGGCCCGACGTCCGCAGCACCACGTGGCTGAAGTTGGGGATCGTCGTGCTCGCAATCTTGATGCTCACCGTCGTGGCGGTGTCGGTCACCGCGAACTGCGCGGCGGTCGAGGTGTCGACCTTGATGACGGCGACCGACGAGTCGCGATTGACCGGACGCCGGCTGCGCATCGTCCGGATGATGCGGGCCGTTGCCGCGGCCATGTTGCCCGTCGCGGTGTCGACCAGCGTGATCTGATAGGTCCCGCCGGCCGGGCTGGGCGGGAGGAAGTTCACGTTGAACTCAATGGTGTCGCGCGCCGCGGCCGTCGTGATGCGACCGCCGCTGACGGCGGGGAAGGCCGAGTAGCCGGCCGGGCCCAGCACCATGTCGAGAAGCGGGTCGCCGATGATCTTCGATGGACCGGAGATGGGATCGGTCTGGCACGCGGCCAGCACGAACGCGGCTCCGGTGGCGGCGATGAGGGCTCGATGAGAGGTGCGCATCTCACTTCCCTCCGGGGATGTACTTGAAGACGAGCGAATACTGCATGTTCGTCGGGGTCTTGGATGGGGCGAGTGGCGGGGGGAGCGCGTCGCGGATGCGGCGGTCCTGGATGTAGCTGACCGTTGCGTCGAGATCATTCCGGTCGAAGTTCGTGTACGTGATCGCACGTACCTGCGCGCTCAGTCCGATGGTGGAGGTCAACGCGTAATTGATGCCCCCACCGTAGGTGGCCAGCGGATTGGACACCTTCTTGTTCTGCCGTTCGGCGCGCGGGTCGAGGAACATAGAATAGATGCCAGTGCCCACGAGGCCGTACAACCGCGCCTTGCCGATGGGGATGCCGGCGACCGCCTGCAGTCCCGCTTGGACCAGCGTGATGCGCTGGGCGACCGCGTACAGGAACGTCGTGTCGCCGAAGTCGAACGCCACGACCGGGAATTGCGTGCCGTCCGTCACCGGCCGCGACACGTCCACCGTGAGGCCGAGGCCGAATGTGGATCCTTTGACGGCAAGCTTGAGCGGATTCCACGGCAATTCGTAGGTGGCGTCGAGTCCCACGAACGGCGTCCCCTTGAGCGCCGTGGATTTGTCAAAGCTCTGCTGTCCGAACTGGACGCCCAGGTCGAACGTCTTGGCCTGGGTCTGTGCTCCCAGCGATGTCGCGCCCAGGAGCACGGCACCGACGAGCGCGATGAGTCTGCGCATGAGTGATGGTCTCCGGGGGGGGTTATTTGCCGACGTGGAAGCTGAGAACCTGGTTGTTCTGCAGCTCCCCCATCGTCGTGTAGGCGTAATCGAGCGTGAGCTTGCGTCCGAGCACGGGGATCTTCACCCCGCCGCCGAACGACAGGCCGTCGGCAAACTTCCACGGCGCGTGCTGCTCGTTGAACCAGCGCTTGCCGGCGCGCAGGAAGTAGTTGCCCTTGTAGCCGTACTCGACGCCGAGCGACGGCTGCACGTCCGTGTCGATGGCGTCGTAGAAGTCGAGCTCGCCGACCAGCGCGTGCGTCTTGTTGGCTCCGAACAGGGCTTCGGCGTCGCCCAGCAGGTGCGATTCAAGGC
This sequence comes from bacterium, assembly GCA_021813725.1. GTDB lineage: Bacteria > Gemmatimonadota > Gemmatimonadetes > Gemmatimonadales > Gemmatimonadaceae > PNKL01. The sequence continues at coordinate 4,430 of JAKAJN010000050.1, forward strand.
CGACCCGGAATCCAGTCGGAAGCTGCACCTTGCGCGTGTTGAACTGCACGGGAATCGACCCGCCGGTGGAGAACCCGTTCTCGCGCGGCGCCGAGACGCGGCGTTCGATGCCGCTCCCGGTGAAGCGGTTGCTCGGTCCGATGTTGCTGATCGCCGCCGCCACGTTCAGTCCGTAGAGCCCGGTGCGGAAGCGTGTCGCGAGGTCGAAACCAAAGTAGCGGGACTGCGCAAAGTCGATGCCTTCCTGCACGAGCCGCAGACCGCCTGAGACCGCAAGACGGTCTGTGATATTGCGGGCGTACTGGAGGGCAATCGCCGAACCCGTGTACGAAAACTGCCCCGGGAAGGCCGGATCGTCGCCGTCTGGCGCGACCTCCGTGGTACGGTCGATCGAGCCAGATGAAAACTGCGTGAAGGCCAGCCCGAGGGCACCCTGGCCGATCGGCACCGTGAGCGCGGCGGCGGTGTTGGTGATGCCGCTGTTGCTGCCGTAGAGCTGCATGTAGCTCACGATGGCCGAGATGTCGGTGCTCGTCACGATGCCGGCCGGGTTCCAGAACATGGCCTCCGGCCCTTCCATGGATGACACGACGGCCGCACCCATGGCCGTCGCGTGCGCGCCGACGCCGATCTCAAGGAAGTTGGCCCCGCGCGTGCCGACGCGTGAGGTGCGGTCGGTCGCTTCCGGGACGATAATCGTGCCTTGCGCCGCGGCCGACGCCCCCCAGAGGAGGGCGCAGGCGGCGGTGGCCAGGCGAATGGAATGAAGTGTCATGTGTCGTCGCCCCGTTAGCGGATGATCACGAACTTGCCGAGCTTGTCGGCCTTCTTGCCGCCAACCTCGGTGCTCACGACGAAGATGTAGAAGCCGGGTCCGACCTCGAGGTCTTCGCGCGTGCGCATGTTCCACATCAGGTCACCCGCGTCGTTGCACTGCGTGGTGTTCACCGTGGCCCGGCAATTGCGCTGCAGGTCCGACGCCGTCCACTTGAGCTGCTGCACGAGCTGCCCCGATGCGGTGTAGATGCGGATCGTTCCGGTCGGCGGCAGGTGCGTAAACATCAGGCGCGCGAGACCGGCGGTCTGCTCATAGTGCGAGAACATGATGTACGGGTTCGGCACGACCCTCACCTGCGAGAGATCGCCTTCCTTGACGGCCGCGATGTTCTCACCCGCCACTTCCGGCGCGATGCTGTAGGTGAACGCCGGCATCCCCCGAATGGGGCGATAGTACAGCACGTTCAACGTCTGGTTGGCGTTCGTGCCGGTGAATCCATTGCCGCCCACGCCGGAGAGCGGGTTGCAGGTGTTCGGGGCGGCGCAGGCCAGCGTGGCCGGACCCCAGGTGACGCGTGTCACCGATATGGAATCGGGGACGCCGTTGACCAGCCGGATGCGGCGCACCAGCGGTGACGTGGTGACGGTGTCGTGCCGCACCACCTTGAATGTCTCGAGGAAGTAGAGCGGCGTGCCCGGAATCCACTGGTCTGCCGGCGTGCCCACACGCAACGTGTCGGCATTGGTGCCGAGCAGCGCACTGGTCGGACGCGAACTCTTGAGCACCGCCACGGTGACATTGCCGTTCAGGTTGACGTTCTTGATGGCGAACGGGATGCCGATGGATGCGAGCGAGTCGACGGTGATGTTGGTGCGGCCGAGCGCCAGGTTCAGCGCTGCCGCCGCCGTCGCCGAGTTGTCGGTCTTGCCCGCGTTCGTGCGCGCCGCGAGCGAGGCCGCGTAGTCGGCGCCGAGCTTCGCCTGGTTCGACCGGTCGAAGGTGAAGGGATAGCCAGGACCGAACTCCTTGCCGCTGAATGTCACCTGATAGCGGCTGAAGGCCACGGTGTCGCGCATCGTCCCCGGCACCCACCCGATGGTCGGCGATGTGCCGGAGAGTTGCACCGGCAGGCCGGGGGCTTCCCAGAACGTGCCGCGCAACGTGCGCTGCCGCGTGGTGTCGAGCGCGAAGAACAGCCCCACATAGTTCGGATTGGCGAGCGTCCCGGGCGGCGTGTTGTCGTCCGAGGCGGAGAGCGTGTCCGAGACGTACATCGGCACGCCGCCCTGGAGGAACGTCAACTGCAGACGACGCGTCGCCGGCGTGCGGAACCGCGAGAAGACCGTCTTGCTGGCCCCGCTCACGACTTCGCTCACCGTCGGCCTGCCTGCGACGTCCACGGCGCCGTTCACGCTGTACTCCTCCTTGCGAACCGGATAGCGCTTGGTGGCGCCAACGGTGCCGGAGTCACCAAGCTGGAACAGCCGCACCGTCGTCTTGGTCGGGACGGTCGCCGACGCGGACTGATAGAACGCCTCCACCTCGGCGGAGTCGGACAGCACCATGCGCCCGACCACCGGATCCTTGCCGCGCACCGTCTTCTCGATGCGCGTCGTGATCGAGTAGGATGCAATGGTGTCGTTCGCGAGCGGCGTCAGTGTGATGGATGACGCGGTGGAGCCGGCCTGCCGGCTGACCGGGATGTAGACGGAGGCCACGTTGCGGTTGGCCGTATTCGCCGAGAGACCGTTCAGCGTCGCCGGCCGGATGGTGTACTTGGTCGGGACAAACTGGCCGCCCTTCAGCTCGACGATGTCCCAGGAGGCCGGGAACGACTGGCCGACGATGACGTACGTGTACGTGAGGCCGCCGGTGATGCTGCCGTCGCTGTACACGGACGGCCACAGGCCATTGCTGCCGCGTGCGAGCGTCGCGTAGCGCTGCCACGGGTAGCGAGTCGGGCCGCCCGCCGCATCGCGCGAGACGGTCGGATAGCAGTTCACGCCGCCCGAGGAGGTGTAGGTGGCGCCGCCCGTGCATGACTTGAAGACGAGCAGCGAGTCGATCACGCCGACTGCGGTGTCCACCATGATGCGACAGAGCGCTGCGTTGTAGGTGGTCGACGAGGAGCAGGCCGTCAACGTGGCCGGCAGGGTGTCCACCGCCACCGTATCTCGCAGAATGGTGCCGCGCGGCACCGCGATCTTGCGGATGTTGTTGACGATGCGGGGATTGAACACCTTCAGGCGCACGTCCGCCGGAGTGTTGCTCGCCTTGAGGATCTTCGCCTGCTCAATCAGGAACTTGTCCTGGCAGTCGTTGTGCTGCTGGTCGAAGTAGAGGCGCAGGAAGGTGTCGAACTGCCGGTTGCCGCCGGTCGGCACCGCCGACACAATGTTCACCGGGCACGGCGGCTCGGGGCTCAGCCAGAAGTTCTGGTAGAGCAGCGTGGTGTTGTCAATCAGCTTCTCGAGTGCCGTCGAGTCGGTGGTGGAGAGGTAAGCCACCCAGAAACTGGTCGTGTCGCCCGCCTTCAGCTTGACTGGCCCAGCGCCGGCGAAGTAGTTGTTGTGCACCGTCGCCGGGAAGCCACCGAGCGTCGTGTCCGAGAAGGGAACCACGCACCCACCGAGATTCTGCGACGCCACCGGATCGGTGCAGTGGAAGACCTTCAGCGTGTCCAGCTTGCCGTCGTGGTTGTAGTCCCAATTGCCGGGCGGCACGTAGCGGGCGAAGCCGCCGGCGCGCCCGGTCTGCGGTGACCACCGCGTCGGGAAGTCGTAGTTGTGGAACATGTCGAAGTAGCCCTGATGGCTCCACTCCGACGGTGGGCGAACGGCCGCGAAAATGTCGGCCTCGTTGTTCGTCAGGGTGCCGTAGGTCGCGCGTGCGCTCACGCCGATGCCGTTCGACGTGACACAGCTGAAACCGCAGGCGTTGACCTGATTGAACATCAGGGTGTCGCCGCGATTAGGATGCGACGGATTGTAGAACGGTGACGTCGGATCCGTGAACTTCTTGTTGCGCAGGTCACCGAGCGGGCTCTTGAAGACCACCATCGCCTGATAGGTGCCGTTGCTGCCGCGGGCACCGGAGGCGTTCGACAGGCAGAGGCGAGCGGTCAGCAGGCCGCCAGCCGAGTATCCGCCGGTGACGTTCGATCCGTGGTTGGCGCCGTAGCAATTGGTGCCGTTCTGGTTGATCATCGAGCCGATGATCACCGAACGTTGGAGGTCCACGTACAAGGTGGGGAGCTGCGTACCGCTGGGGAACGGGCGCCCCATGAAGCCAAGGAAGAGTGAGTCGTAGTCGAGGCCCGCGCCGTACACATCGGCGCTGTGGTTGATGATGTCTGCCTTCCAGAACATGGCGTCGGCCACCGTCGGGACCGCGTAGGTCCAGGCCTCGAAGCGCCACTCGATGCCCATCGGGTAGCCCTCCTTGACGGGCGCGCCGCTCCCGCCCGGGATCACCGAGCCGAAGAACGACCGCTGCTCACGGCCGTAGTCCACGGCGGAGCCGAAGGTCTGGAATGCGCCGTACAGCTTGTCCTGCGCGCGACGGGAGGCCGGGATCTTCCAATCGTCCCACGTGAATCCCGACGGATTGGCTTTGAAGTTGTTCAGCCAAACCGAATCGGGGACCGGACGTTCCCCGTCGAACGTGCTTCCCGCCCAGGTATCCGGGCAGTCCGAGCCGGCCAGCAACGGGAGTCCGGCCGCGATGAACGAGTTGACCGCGTTGCCGTTGTCGCGACAGGAACCAGTCCCCGACTCGGTGGTGACGCCGCTGAAGAGCGAACCGACGGAGCCGTCGCGACCCGTGAACGCCAGCTCCTTGCGGTCGGAGGTCCAGCGCGAGAACTGGGTCCGGTGATTCCATCCGCCCCCCTTCACATTCTCGAGCGACGGGACGATATCGCGAAAGCGCGACCAGTCGCCGCGCGACGCGGCCATCCACAACTGGAGCTCGAACCACCCGCCCACGCCGCGGCTGATGATCCGCCCAGGGAGGCCGGCGCTGTAGAGAATGTTGTCGTCGGACGGTCCGTTGGAAGTGGTCTTCCAGTACGAGTTGCCGCCGGAGCGCATACCGGTGAGTGCGAAATCGCCGAGGCCGAACAGCGAGAAGCCGGCGGGCTTCTTGCCGATTGTCGGCACCGGCTCGTCGTCCGGGTGCGTTTCCGCGACCACTTGCGCCCGCGCCGCGCCAGCGCTCACGACGAGCGCAGCTCCGAGCCAGGCGATGACGTGTCGAAGGGACCTTCTGCCAAACCGATGCATCTGTGGCACTCCTGATTCAGGGGCGGCTGGCGGGACGGCCCCGCCAGCACCGTCGGATTAGAAGCTGATCGAGATTCCGCCGTTGATTGACCGGCGACCGGCGAGATACTGCGGGCGGTCGAAGAACGTGGACGTCTCCCCTTCGCCGGTGAAGTTGCCGGCGCGCAGGCGCGCCTGCGGCGAGGCACCGCCGTTGCAATTGCCCGTCGTTGCGAACACCTGCGAGCAGTTCTTGCGATCCAGCAGGTTGCTGACGCGCAGGAAGGCGCCATACCGCACGTTGGCCACGGACCAGTCCTTCTGTGCCTGCATATTGACGGTGAACGTCATCGGCGCCGAGCCACTGTTGCGCTCGAGGCGATCCGCGGAATTGCCCGTGAACGTCAGCGCCGGCGTGTACGGGAAACCGCTGGCGAGTCGGGTCGTGAACGAGAGCGAGGAGTTCTTGAGGTGCTTGCCGCCCCAGATGCCTGGGGTACGGCTGGCCACGATGAAGCTGAGCGAACCACCCAACTGATGGTTCTGGTCGATGTCGCTGCGAATCTCGGTGCGGGCCACGATGTCGCCCTCCTCCGTAGTGCGCTGCGTCTCGAGGTCGGGCGGCGAAGCGTTGGTGGTGGCCTGCGAGAAGGCGTAGTTGAGGCGGGCCGTCCAGAAGTTGCTGAGCCGGCGGCGGAACTCGAGCTCGAACCCGCGCACCGTCTGGAAGTCCTGGTTCACCAGTACGGTGTAGCTTGGCGAGTTGGTGCCGTACGTCACACCCGGGTCAAAGACGCGGGCGTTGGTTCCGCGCAGGAAGCCGCCGGTGCGAACGCCGGTCAGCCCCGACTGGTCCTTGGAAAAGGCGACGAACTGGAACGAGTACCGGTTACCCTTTCCGAACTCGGCGACGTACCCCATTTCGTACGACACGGCCTGTTCCGCCCGCAACCGGGGATTGCCGACATAGGTCTGTGCTTCGAACTGCGCGGCCTTCGCCGTGCCCTCGTCGGCCGTGCCGATGCCGGTGCCCTGATACACGTTGTTGTAGAGCGGGTTCTGGTAGTAGACCCCGAAGTTGAAGAAGGCGTTGGAGCGGTCGGTCACGGGGAAGGAGAGCCCGAGACGCGGGCTGAACGCGCGGCGCACTGCGGCCTGGCCCATGTCGTCCTTGAAGGCGATGTCGCGCGCCGAGTCACCCTTGCTCGGCAGCAGGCCGCAGGCGGCGATTCCCGTCACCGGGAGCTTGGTCACCGGGTCCACGCCGCTCGCCCAGTTGGCCGGCAGTCCGAATCGCGCGGGATCGGTGCAGACCGTCAACTGCGTCGTGCCGTTCGTCGGGTCGAGGGGGTTGTTGAATGACGTGCCGCCGGCGCGACCGTAATCGAAGCGGGCACCGACGCGGACGGTGAGGAAGTCGTACTCGATGCGGTCCTGGATGTAGGCCGCGGCGTCCCACGGTTTCGCCTTGTAGTTGCTCGGGAGCAACTGGATGTTATTCAGGCCGACGTCGCGCACCTCGCGGAACAGGATGTCGTGGCCCTGATAGAACAGGCCCATGGCGAGGTTGTGGTGATCGGTGGCCTGGTACTGCACGTCGAAGCGCGCGAGGTGCGTCGTGTTGCGGTCGTTGCCCGCGATTTCATCAGTGCCCTCGGTGGGTGTGATGTCCACCGAAGTGACGCCGGCGACGGCAAAACGGCCATCGAAGTTGGTGTCGGCGACGCGCTCGCCCATGCAAACGCCGGAGAAGAAGGTCGCACAGGTCTCGCGTCGTCCGCTCAGCCGCCCGACGACCAGTTTGTAGTTGAGCCGCCCCGCCGTCTGCTCGAAGCGCGCCGTGAGCAGGTCGCGCGCTTCGCTGACCGTGGCCGGTGCGACATAGGCGTTGCGCTCGGCGCCGGTCGGGCGGCCGGTCGGCGTGAGGCGGTCGGTGTCGTAGTACGTGTTGCACGCATCCACCACATCCACGCTCTTGTAGATGTTGCGGTACGTGTCGATGCACTGGTTGGCCCGGCTGTACCCGAGCAGTCCCCAGTCGAATTGCTGGTTCATGCGCGCGTTCTCGAAGTGCAACGCGCTCACGCTCAGCTTGGTGGTCGGACCGAACAAGTACGTCAGCTTGCCGAACGCGTTTCGTTCGGTGGTGTAGCCCTGCGCCCGCCAGCCGGCCAGGAGGTCGCCGGTGCTGATATTGCGCGCGACGGTGTCGCTGAGGAATGGATCGAAGATCTTGTTGTCGTACTCGAGCACCTGCGACGCGCCGCCCGTGGAACGGCCGGCGAGGACGAAGCGCAGCTTGTTGCTCGTCGCGGGAACGGGGCCCGAGAGGAAGCCCTCGATGAAGTCGTACCCCTTGAGGCCGTCGGACACGCCGCCAAAGGCCTTGCCGACCTTCGACGTCTCGTAGTCGAGCGCGCCCTGGATCGTCGTGCCGCCTTCGCGCGTCGCAGTCGAGATGACGCCCGAGAGCGCGTTGCCATACTGCGGCTCCATCCCGCCCTTGATCGTCGAGACCCCGGCCACCGCCTTGTTGGTGATGTCGAGCGCCGGGCCGCCGAACAGGAAGTTATTGACCGGGATGTCGTCGATGAGCGTCATCGTCTCGCCGGCGCGGCCCCCGCGGATCTGCACGCCGGTGATGCCCTGGCGCCGCGCCGCGGTGAAGGCCGTGAGGTCGGTCGAGACCTGCGGCACTTCGGTGAAGCCCGCCTGCAGCTGCAGCGCGTCCTTGATGCTGCGCACCGGCAGGGTCTGTAGTTCCTCCTGCGAGATGGACTGGGTGGTCCCCGTCTGCTTCAGCTCGACCAGATTCTCCTGGTTCTCGAGAATCTGCACCGCCTGCAGCGTGTTGGCGGCACTGGAGAGCTTGAAGTTGATCTCGCGCGTCACGTCGATCGCGATCGACACCGTCGTCTGCTGCGTGCCGTAGCCGATGCGGCGCGCCTGGACAGTGTAGTCCGCGGGCGGAACGCCCAAGATGAAGAAGCGCCCATTGGCTCCGGACACGGCGCCGTAGCCCGTGCCTTGCAGGAGCACTTGGGCGCCTTCAATGGGTTGACCGGATGCCGCGTCGGTGACGACGCCGGTGATCTTGCCGGTCTGCGCCTCCGCTCGATCGACGGCGAACAGTAGGGCAAACGCGAGAGTCAGGCAGCGGATGGCTGCCTGCAAGCGTGGGGTGGGACGCACGGACGACCTCCCGGACTCCGTATCGGTGAGAACCTGACTACACGACTCCGTGTGAAACCCGACTACGCCACCGAATCAAGTTGGCGGTAGGCCAAACGTTCGACTGCGCTGCACTGGCGGGAAACAGGCGTCCCCGTCAGCGGGGTCTCACGACGAGCACTAAAAGGCACGTCAGGAAGAATCCTGTCAAGTGCGTGTCCCGCTGTCGGTAAAGGGCCTACGAATCCGTCCCCGCCAACTGCCGGGACCTACGAGGACTCCATAGATTGTGCCGGTATGACCGATGTCGTCTCGCTCGCCGCCGAATTGCTGGCCATTCAGTCCCCGACCCGCGATGAGGGACGGGCTGTGGAGTTTGTCTCGCGCTGGCTCATCGCGCGCGGGTGGAACGTAACGCTGCAGGAGGTTTCGCCCGGCCGGTCGAACGTCTGGGCGTCCCGACGCGGCGGGGGCGTGACGTTTTCGACGCACCTGGACACCGTGCCCCCGTACGTCGCGCCCCGTCTCGAGGGCGATCGACTCTTCGGACGGGGCGCGTGTGATGCCAAGGGAATTGCGGCCGCGATGCTGGCCGCGGCCGACCGGCTTGCCGACGCGGGTGAAGAGCGGGTCGATCTGCTCTTCGTCGTTGGCGAGGAACGCGGCTCCGACGGCGCGCGCGCCGCCAATCAACTTGAGGCGACGTCACGCTTTCTCGTGAATGGCGAGCCGACGGAAAGCAAGCTTGCCACCGGCTGCAAGGGGGCGTGGCGCGTGACGGCGCGCACCCGCGGCCGCGAGGCGCACTCGGCGTACCCCGACCTCGGCGCGTCGGCGATCGTGCCGATGTGCGAACTACTCCCCGCGCTGGCGTCGCTCGTCCTGCCGGTGGACGCGGCGCTCGGCCCGACGACCGTCAACATCGGGGTCATCCGCGGCGGCACGGAAGCGAATATCGTGCCAGCGCACTGCGAGGCCGAGCTGATGGTGCGGCTCGTCGGCGATCGCGCGCCGGTGCAGGCCGCGCTCGAGCGCTGGGCCGGCGATCGCGCCGAGCTCAGCTACGGCTCGTTCATTCCCGCACAGCATTTCCACGTGGTGCCGGGCTTCGACACGGCGCCGATGGCGTACACCTCCGACATTCCGCTCCTGCCGCGGTGGGGCACACCGCTGCTCTTTGGTCCCGGCTCCATTCACGTCGCCCACACCCCCGACGAGTTCATCGGCCTCGACGAACTGCGCGCGGCGGTGGACACCTACGAGCGCCTCGCGCGCACCTTGCTTGCGTCATGACCGCCACTCGTCCCCCCATTAAAGTTGCCGTCCTCGGTGCGACCGGTGCCGTCGGGCAGACGTTCGTGCGGCTGCTCCAGGGCCACCCGTGGTTTGAACTCGCCGAAGTGGCCGCGTCGGAGCGGTCGGCTGGTCGAGCGTACGTGGATGTCACGCGCTGGATCGAAGGCGAGATGCCGAGCGCGGTCGCGGCGCTCACGGTGCAGGCGTGCGATCCGTCGGCCGTGACGTCGCCCATCGTGTTCTCCGCACTCGACAGCAACGTGGCCGGTGAGGTGGAGGCCGCGTTCGCGGCGGCCGGACGGCTGGTGCTCAGCAACGCGAAGAACTACCGCATGGATCCCGATGTGCCGCTGGTGATCCCGGAGGTGAACGCTGATCACCTGGCGCTGCTCGACGGACAGCGCGCGCGGCGCGGCTGGACGGGCGGCATCGTGACTAACGCCAATTGCGCCGCCACAATGGCCGCGGTGGCACTCGCGCCGCTGCACGCCGCCTTCGGGGCGCGCCGCGTCTTTGCGGCGACGATGCAGGCCGTCAGCGGGGCGGGGTATCCCGGTGTGCCGTCGCTCGACATCCTCGGCAATGTCATTCCGTTCATCGGCGATGAGGAGCCGAAGATCGAGCGAGAGATGCAGAAGATGCTCGGCGTCGTCTCCACCAGCGGCGTGACGCCCGCGCCGTTCGTGGTGAGTGCCCACGCCAATCGCGTCGCGGTGGAGAACGGGCACACCATCTGCCTGTCGGTGGAGTTTGACCGCGCACCGACGCTCGACGAGGCGGCGCAGCAACTGCGGACCTGGCGCGGGCATGCCGCGGTGCACGGCCTGCCCTCGGCGCCCGAGGTCCCGCTGCAGTTCTTCGAGAGCGACGATCGGCCGCAGCCGCGGCGCGACGTGGGGCGCGGACGCGGGATGACGGTGTCGGTGGGGCGGTTGCGTCGCGATCCGCTCTTTCATCTCAAGTTTGTCGCGATGGGGCACAACACCATCCGCGGCGCGGCGGGCGGTTCCATCCTGAACGCCGAACTACTCGTGGCGACGGGACGGGCCGGCGCGCGATGATCGTCTGCAAGTTCGGCGGCACCTCCGTTGGCGATGCTCCCGCGATTGAACGCACCGCCGCCATCGTGCGCGGGCGGCTCGCCGAGCGGCCGGTCGTGGTGGTGTCGGCCCTTGCCGGGACGACGAACGCGCTGCTCGACATCGCGGCGCATGCGGCCAAGGGACAGTTCATCGTTGCGATCCGCGGCATCGAGGCGTTGCGCGAGCGCCATCTCGCCGTCGTCGACGAGCTGCTGGGGGCGGGTGAGGAGGCGGTGGAGGTCGCGGCCGACGTCAGCGTGCTGTTCGACGAACTCGCGCATCTCACCGAGGCGCTGTCGGTGCTTGGCGATGCGAGCGCCCGCTCGCTCGACGCCGTGGCCGCGTACGGCGAGCGCCTCTCGTCACCGATTGTCGCCGCGGCCTTCGAACAGCGCGGCATTCCCGCCGCGTGGGTGGACGCGCGGCGCGTGATGGTCACCGATGGGGCCTTCGGCAAGGCGCGCCCGCAGGGCGACGCCATCGCCGAGGCGGCGCGCGAGCAGTTGCTCCCGCTGGTGCGCGACGGGCGCGTGCCGGTGCTCGGCGGATTCATCGGTGCGACGGCGGACGGCACGACCACCACGCTCGGTCGCGGCGGGTCGGACTACAGCGCGGCGCTGTTCGGCGCGGCGCTCGACGTCGCGGCCATTGAAATCTGGACCGACGTGGACGGCATGCTCACCGCCGATCCGCGGGTGATTCCGGGCGCACGCCTCATCGAGCACATCCGCTTCGACGAGGCGGCCGAGCTGGCGAGCTTCGGCGCGAAGGTGCTGCATCCGAGCACCATCGCCCCCGCCGTACAACGCAGCATCCCGGTCTTCATCTACAACTCGCACCGGCCGCAGGCCGCCGGCACCCGCATCACGTTCGACGCGCCGCGTCTCTCGGTGCGGGCCGTCGCCGGCCGCGCCAATGTCGTGCTCGTGAACGTGAAGTCCAGCGCGATGCTCGGCACGCCGGGCGTGGTGCGCGGCATCTTCTCGGTCTTCGAGCGGTTCAAGCTGTCGGTGGATGTCATCGCGACGTCTGAGGTCAGCGTGTCGGTCACGCTCGACGACGACCTGCATCTGGATGCCGTGCTCAACGAGCTGCGCCTGTTCGGCGACGTCACGGTGCAGCGCGGGCGCGGCATCGTGGCCGTCGTCGGTTCGGGGCTGGGTGCGCACACGCCGACGATGGCGCGCGCCCTCGCCGCGCTCGGCGACATGCGCGTGCACATGTGCTCGCTGAGCGCGAGCGCGATCAACCTCACGCTCATCGTGGACGGCGACCAGGTGCACGAGGCGATGCGCCGCCTGCACCGGGCGTTCTTCGAGGAGGGGGCGTGAGCCAACTGCGACTGGCGATCATCGGCGACGGCAAGATGGGGCGGCTGGTGCGCGCCGTCGCCGA
>JAKAJN010000212.1 GCA_021813725.1 bacterium
CGTGGCGACGCGCGTCTTGGGCACGGCGGCCGCCGCCGACGCCGGCGCGGCGAGCACCTGCGTGCCGGCCTCGGCTGCCTGCGTCGAGGGCATGCTCTCGCACGCCGCCCACAGCTCGCGCCCAAACTGCGCCGCGCTCTGATACCGCTCGTTGGCGTCGCGCGCCAACGCCTTGTCCATCACCGCCTGCACCTCGGCCGGCCATGCGACGTCGGGCTTCAGCTCGGCAAGGGTCTTGGGCTGTTCGATGAGGCGCGCAATCATCGCCTCCTGCGCCGAATCGGCCGGGAAGGGAAGCGCGCCAGTGAGACAGTTGAACGCGACGAGCGCCAAGGAATAGATGTCACTGCGCCCGTCGAGTTTGTCACCCGAGAGCTGCTCGGGACTCATGTACTCCGGGGTGCCCACCACCATGCCCGTCTTCGTCACCTTCTGCGCATCGCTGCTGTGCGCCTTGGCGATGCCGAAGTCCACGACCTTCGCGAGATCCGTGCCGTCGCGGTTCTTCGCGATCATGATGTTGTCGGGCTTCAGGTCGCGGTGCACGATCCCCGCGTCGTGCGCCACCTGCAGCGCGTCGGCGCTCTGGTGGATGATGCTCGCCGCGCGCGCCGGCGGGAGCGCGCCGTTCTTCTCGACGAGCGACGTGAGCGACGTCCCCTCGATGAACTCCATCGCGAGGTAGATGAGCCCGTCGGGCGTCTCGCCAAAGTCGTAGATGGCGCAGATGTTCGGATGGTTCAGGCGACTGGCGTTCGACGCCTCGCGATTGAAGCGCGCGATGGCATCCGCATCCTGGTTCATCCCGGGGTTCATCACCTTCAGCGCGCTCTTGCGTCCCATCTTCACGTGCTCGGCCAGGTAGACCTGGCCCATGCCGCCTTCGCCGAGCTTCTTGAGGATGTGATAGCGGTCGGCGACGATCGTTCCCATCAGGTCGGTGCTCGCACTGGCACTGCGCAGCGCCGTGCCGTCGCGCGGGCAGAACCGCTCGCTCAGCGGATACTCCGTGCCGCACGTCGGGCAGATCTTCTGGTCGCTCACATGCTCTCCAGTCGCAGGATCTGGTCGCCCATCAGCACGCGCTGGCCCACGCGCACCACGCGTTCGCCGCGCACCGAGACCGCCACGCCGTTGCGGCTCCCCGCGTCGAGGAGGACGAAATCCATGTCTTCGTTGCGAATCTCCGCGTGGCTGCCACTCATCGTCTGGTCGTACGGGAAGACCCAATCGCCCTTGTCGCGCCCAAGGAAGACCGAGCGGCCAGGGCTGAGATGCAACGAGTCACGCACCGAGCCGTCGGCGCGCAGCTGCTGCAGCACCGCGATGTCGCCGTGCGGGAGGAGCGATCCGAGCCGGCGCGTCGCATCGGCTTCCGGCGGATTGGGACCGGGATAGCCAAGCCGCTTGAAGCGCAGGATCTGCGACCCCACGAGCACGGCGTCGCCGTCGGTGAGCTTCTGCGGCGCATCGAGAAAGACCCAGGTTCCGTTGCGCGACCCGAGATCACGCACATAGAGCTCGCCCTCGCGCATCGCGAACTGCGCGTGCACGGGACTCATGAAGACGTCATCGGGGAACTTGATCTCGCCGTCCACTCGGCCAACGATTCCCTCGCCCGCGCCGAGCGTGAAGTTCTGCGTCACATCGCCGGTGTCGCCGAGGAGGGCGAGCTTGGGGCCCGCGAGGGTCGAGCGGGCCTTGAAGACGGCCGTCCCCCCTGGTGGGGAGGGCGTGGCCGCCTGCGGCCGCTTGGCGCCGCAGCGCGGGCAGAAGAGGTCGCCGGCGCGGACGGGCTTGCCGCAGGCGTCGCACTTGAGTTGCGGCGCCGGTTCCGGCGGCGGGTCGTGGCTGAGTCGTCCGCCGCATTGCGGGCAGAAGGGGAGTCCGGTGTGCACGGAGGCGCCGCAGAACGGGCATCCTCGCTTGCTGCCGGTCCCCGGCTTGGCCGCTTCGGAGACGCGCGTCGCCGGTACGCCGCCGCCGGGCGTGGACATGCGCAGCCCGCCGGGACTCAGGATCGACGCCACCTCGATGACGCGTGCACCCGACGCGACGATCGGCTTTCCGCAGTCGATGCAGAAGCGCGACTCGCTCTCATTTTCACGCCCGCAGAATCCGCAACGGTTCACACGGCTCCTCGTCGGTTTGGTGGCCGCGACCGGCCGCCCGGATGCACTGGCATATAATAGGATTGCGGAGGGGGTGGCGGCTAGGCAGGGAGAACGGGGTGCGGCGGGACCGCGGTCGAGCGCTTTTGGGTATTATTGCGACCTATGCGCACGCGCCCCGTCCTCGCCCGTTCCGCCCTGCTCGCGCTCGTCACGACGGCGTGCGTCGGCGGCGCGCCCTCGCCGAAGACAACCCCTGTGCCGGCCCGACCGGCCCCGGTGGTGCCGCCGGTCGCGCCGCCCCCGATTCCCGCGCCGGCGGCAACGCCGGTCCTCCCGCCGTTCCCCAAGGTGACGGGCGCGCTCGCGCTCGATCTGGTCTATCCCCCGGAGGGATACCTGCTCGCGGTGCGCGAGTCCACGTTCGTGTTCGGCAGTGTCGGCAACGGCGACGCCGCGCTCACCATCAACGGCAACCCGGTGACGGTGAACCCGAACGGCTCGTTCATGGCCTTCCTGCCGGTGCCGACCGACACGGCGTACACCCTGCGGGCCTCCCTGCCGAGCGGCGAGTCGGCGACAGCGGTGCGCCGCGTGCGGTTCCCCGTGCGCGCGGGCGCGCCGCGTCCGGCGGCGGAGCTGGAGACGGCGGGCTTTCCGCAGAGCGTGACACTGCGTAATACCAACGAATACGCCCAGTCCGACACCGACGAGGTCACCATCGCGCGACCGACGCCGGGCGGCACGTACAAGTACTTTCTCCTCCCGGGCACCACCGTGCAGGCGACGGGTCGGCTTGGCCGAAGCGTGCGCATTCGCCTCGACGACCAGCTCGAGGCGTGGGTGGATGCGTCGGCCGTGGAGAGCACGGCCGGCGCCGACTCTGCCGCACGGGCCGACGCTGCCGCCGGCGCCGCGGTGCCGCGTCGCATCTCGGCGGCGCGGGCCGCCGTCGGCGACGGCTACACCGACGTCGTGCTCTCGATGAACCAGCGCGCACCGATCGCGGTGGATCAGTCGGGCGAGCGGCTCTCGCTCACGGTGTACAACGCGCGCGCCAACCTCGACATCATCCGGTTCGACACGCGCGACCCGATGGTGCGACTCGTGCGCTATGAGCAGGTGACCGACGACCGCGTGCGGGTGGACGTGGACCTGCGCCATTCGCCCGTCGGGTATCTGGTGCTATGGCGGGCGGGTGCGCTGGTGCTGCGCGTGCGGCACCTGCCGAGCGTGGACGAGAGCGCCCCACTGCGCGGGCGCGTGATCGCCGTGGACGCGGGGCATCCGCCGGGCGGCGCCATGGGACCCACGCGCCTGCGCGAACCAGAGGCGACGCTCGCCATCGCCGAGCAGCTCAAGACGCTGCTCGAAGCCAAGGGTGCGCGCGTGCTGATGCTGCGCGGCGACATGAATGCGGTGGCACTCGGCGCGCG
>JAKAJN010000213.1 GCA_021813725.1 bacterium
TTGGCAAGCGCGCTGGCGTGCGCGATGGCGTATGATACAGGGTCAGCGCCGAGTGTCAGTCCGCCGACCGCGTCTGGAGTCCAGCCCCGTGCGCGCATGCGATCGAGCGCGAGCGGGCCGATGGTCGCCAAGCCATCGGGGCTCATCGTGGTGAGGCGGGCGTCGATGTAGAGATCGGACTGGCGTCCGGAGGCGAGCGTGAATGTGCCGCGGCGCGCCGACCGCGCGGCCAGCATTTGAACGAGCGTGGTGTGGGGATCCATGAAGGCTGAGGTTACCGGAGCGTGATCGAGCGGTCAATGCCGGAGCGGCGCCCAGGCCGGCGTCTCTCCCTTCTGGCGCTCGCTTTGGTCGTCGTGTGCGTCGCCGTGGGCTTGGTCATCGGCGATCACCTCGCCCGCCACGCGATGGAGGCGGGCGCCGCCGGCACCTCCGTCGCCGAAATCTGGCGCGATCGCATCGTCCTCTGGGTCTGCGCACTCGGCGCGCTTTTCGCCCTCATCATCGCGCTCGTGCACGAACGCTCCCAGGCGCGGCGCATCGCGGACCGTTCCGACGAACTCGAGCGGCTCTCCGCCGACCTGCTACGCGCCAATCGGGCGAAGAGCGAGTTTCTGGCGAACGTATCGCACGAGCTGCGCACACCGCTCGCCGCGGTGGTCGGATTCATCGACTTGCTGCGCGACGGGGCGTACGGCGACCTGTCGCCACGGCAGGCGGGACCCGTCGAGCGCATCGAGACGTCGGCGAATCATCTACGCGAGCTTGTGGATCAGATTCTCGATCTCTCCAAGCTCGCGGCCGGTCGATTGGAAGTCTCCACCGAATCGCTCAGCCTGCGTGCCTTCGTGATTGACGTGGCGAGCGAAGTGGAGTCGTTGCTCAACGAAAAAGGACTCGCCTTCAGCATTGTCGTGCCCGCGACGCTGCCCAAGGTGGAGACCGATCCCACGCACCTGCGGCAGATCCTCGTGAACCTGCTCGGCAACGCCATCAAGTTTACCGAGCGCGGCACCATCACCGTGCGCGCGGTGCGTGTGCCGGATGGCGAGGTGCGACAGGTTGCCGGGCGATCGCGGCGGCGGCCGATGCTCGCCGAGGGCGGGTCGTTTATTGCGTTGCAGGTGAGCGATACGGGCGCCGGTATCGCCGAGCGAGACCATGACCGGATCTTCGAGGAATTCGAGCAGGTGAATGCCGGGCCGCGCGGCGACTCGATTCGTCGCGGCACCGGGCTCGGGCTCTCCATCTCACGCCGGCTGGCGCGACTGCTCGGCGGCGACATCACGGTGGAGAGCGAACTCGGCGCCGGCGCAACGTTCACCGTCTGGCTGCCGCTGGATGTCGTCGAACCCAAGTCCGTGGTTTGAGAACTGCAGCTTCTCACTGCAACATCTCACCACGGAGGCACGGAGGGCACGGAGTTTCACGGAGAACTACAACGACAAGGCTCATTGGAACGACAGCACGCCACTCACGGCTTAGAGTGGCGAGCGCAGTCCCCCCAAGAAGTTGTAGTTCTCCGTGTATCTCCGTGCCCTCCGTGTCTCCGTGGTGAGCAGTTGCAGTAGAAGCAGACTCCCTAATCCCGTCGGAAAAGCCCCTTCACCTTCCCGAAGAACCCGGCCCCGTCCCCTCCACCGAGTGCATCCGGTGCGAGGAGTGCAGTATGCAGCGCCCCGGAGAACGCCGTCACATCGGGGTATCGCGCTTGGGGCACGCGCTCCAACGCCTTCATCACCACCTGCTCCACCTGCGCCGAGTACATCACGCCCTGTTTCGCCTTGTTCAACGCTAGGGGCGGCTGCGACAGCAGTTGCGTGAACATCTCGCGCGGCGTGCGCGCCGTATACGGCAGGGTCCCGGTCAGCAGGAGGTAGGCGATGGTCGCCAGGCTGTACTGATCGGCGGCGGGCGTGACAATCTCCCCCGACAGCGCCTCCGGCGCGACGTACATCAGGGTGCCCACAAAGAATCCCGCGCGCGTCAGCCGTTCGTCGGGCGACACATCCGTGGCCGTGGCGATGCCGAAATCGAGCAGCTTGACGCTGCGCGTAGCCGGATCGTACATCAGGTTTTCCGGCTTCAGGTCGCGGTGCACAATCCCGGCGGCGTGGGCGGCGTTGACCGCTTCGGCGATCTGCTGGATGATCGTCGCCACCTCATCCGGCGGGAGCGGGGCGTTGCGCTTGGCGTACCCCTCCAGGATTTCGCCGGGTGCCCATTCGATGGCGAGGTAGTGCAATCCCTCCGGCGACTGGCCCGTTTCGATGGTGCGCACCACCTTGGGGTGGATGACGCGGGTGCCAAAGGTTGCTTCGCGCACGAACCGGGTGACGGCGGTGCGGTCCTGCCGCAGTCGCTCGCGCAGTACCTTTACTGCCACGGAGCCATGTTCAGGGTGCTCGGCCTTGTAGACGGTGGCAGTGCCACCTTCTCCAACGCGGTCGAGCAAGAGGTATCCGGCAAGCGTTGTGCCGACGAGGGGGTCACGAGCCACGCGGCGAACCTAATGGTGCGCTGAGGGGCTGGCAAGGAATGCGGGTGCGCTGAGGGACAACTTCCGGGGTACTGGATACATGATGCCGATCCTTGTTCGTCGAAGAAACATCCGAGTTCTTCCTGTCGTGGCGCTGGCAGCGCTCCTCGCCGCCTGTGGCGGACGGTCCGCTCCCCCGGCTGGTACACCAGAGCCACGGCAGTCGGGCATTGCCAACCGCCGCACGAGCGCCGGGCCGGAGTTTGATGCCTCCCGGCTGTACACGCAGATGGGCTTCCTGTCGACGGGTGCCCCGCTCCCATTTGTCGGCGCCGTGTCATACCTCGCGACGCCCAATCAGGATTCCACCGATGTCACCATTGGCCTTTCCCTCGCCAATGCGTCGCTCTCATTCGCCCGCGACAACGACCGGTTCATCGCCGGCTACACCGTGAACCTCGCTCTGCGGCAGGGGGGGAGCGTGGTGCGCGACATCAGCGCGCACGAGGCGGTGCGCGTGGCGTCGTACAAGGAAACGTCGCGCCTCGACGAGAGCATCGTCTTCCAGCAGGGGGTGGTGCTTGCCCCCGGACAGTACGCGCTGTCGGCGTCGATCCGCGACGACGCGACCGGACGCGCCACGACGCAGGAAATGCTGATCACCGTGCCGCGCCTCGGTGCGCCGGGCACGCTTTCGACCCCCGTTCCCTACCTGCAGGTGGCGCCACGCCGTGCGCGGACCGAGCTCGCCAACCTCGTGGTCAATCCGCGGGCGACCGTTGCGTTCGGCCGAGATTCAATAATTGGCTTGTATGTCGAAGGGTACGGCGATGGCCCCCGCCTGCCGCTTTCCGTCGAGGTGCGCAACGATGCCGGGCGTGTGCTGTGGCGCGACACCCTCTCGTTGCCGCGCCGCGGCGACCTGTTCAGCGGCGTCGCCTACATCCCCGTGTCCAAGGTCGGCATCGGCATTTCGGTCGCCTCTCTCTGGGCAACAGGGCAAGCCGACACGACGCGTGCCCCGGTCTTCGTCACGTTTGGCGAAGGACTGCCGGTGGCAAAGTTC
>JAKAJN010000214.1 GCA_021813725.1 bacterium
GAGGTGATCAGCACGCTGATGCTCAACTTCGTGGCGTCGTACGGCGTGTCGTGGCTCGTGCGCGGGCCACTGCAGGAGCCCACGCGCGTCTATCCGCAGACCGTGGAGTTGTCGGAATCGGTGCGCTTGCCGCTGTTGATCGAAGGGCATCGCGTGCATTTCGGCTTCGTGATCGCGTTGACGCTGGCGATCGGCGCGTGGTGGTTCCTGAAGCAGACCGCGGCAGGATTTCGCCTGCGGGCGGTGGGCGCTAGCGTGAGCGCCGCGCGCAGCGCGGGGGGCGTCAATGCGGCACGTACGATTGCGCTCGTCTTCCTGGCCAGCGGCGCGCTCGCCGGACTGGCCGGTGCGAGCGAGGCGACGGGGGTGACCTTCGCACTCTACGAGGGGCTCTCTCCGGGATATGGCTACAGCGCCATTGCGGTGGCGCTGCTGGCGCGACTGAATCCGCTGGCCATTATCGGGTCGGCGTTGCTGTTCGGCGCGCTCGAGGCGGGAGCGGCGGCCATGCAGCGCGATGCCGACGTTCCGTCGGTCCTGGCCGCGGTGGTCGAGGCGTTGATTGTGCTGGGTGTGCTCGCTTTCGAGCACGCGCGGACGCGGGGGCGCCGCGAATGAACATTGACGGCGCGGAATTCCTGCAGGCCTCGGTGCGCACGGCAACACCGCTGGCGCTCGCCGCCTACGGCGAGCTGGTCACGGAACGCGCAGGCGTGATCAACCTCGGCCTCGAGGGCGCCGTGATTGCCGGCGCGTTCGGCGCACTCGTGGGGGCCGGCGTGGGGGGTGTGGGCGGCGGATTTGCCGCGGCAGTGATTGCCGGCAGTGCCACGGCCGTGCTGATGGCGTTTGTCGTGCTCTGGTTGCGCGCCGACGCCGTCATCGCCGGGACAGCCGTGACGATGCTCGCGCTGGGGCTCACCGGAACGTTGTATCGCGCGCTGTATGGGGCGACGGGGGCCGCACTCTCCGTTCCGACAACGGGACCAACGGCCATCCCCGCGCTCTCGAGCATTCCATTGATCGGACGCGCCTTCTTCGAACAGCCCGTGATCACCTATGTGCTGTATGCCCTCGCGGCGGCGCTGGGATGGTGGCTCACGCGCACGCACGCCGGGCTGGCTCTGCGCGCGGTCGGCGAGCGTCCCGAGGCGGCACGCGCGGCCGGCATCTCACCGCGGCGCGTGCGTGCGTGGGCCCTGATCTTCGGCGGAGCGATGGGCGGGCTCGCCGGAGGCGTGCTGGTGCTGGCGCAGGTTGGCACGTTCGCCGAGGGGATGTCGGCGGGGCGAGGATTCATCGCGATTGCCGTGGTGGTGCTCGGCCGATGGTCGCCGCTTGGGGTGGCAGGGGCCGCGCTGCTCTTCGGGGCCGCGAGTCAGTTGCAGTACGTCTTTCAATCACTCGGCTGGCCAGTGCCGTACCAGTGGTTCCTCGCGCTGCCGTATGTGTTGACGCTGTTCGTGCTCGCGGGGACGCAACGCCGGGCAGTTGCGCCGGCTGATTTGGGATCGGGGCTTTAACTGCAACTGCTCACTGCAACTGCTCACCACGGAGGCACGGAGAGCACGGAGGTTACACGGAGAACTACAACTTCTTGGGGGAACTGCGCTCGCCACTCAAGACATGCGTGGTGCACTGTCGTTCCAATAAGTCTTGTCGTTGTAGTTCTCCGTGAATCTCTGTGTTCTCCGTGCCTCCGTGGTGAGCAGTTGCAGTGAGCAGTTGTAGTTATGGCGGCAGAAACGGCCCACCGAGATCGAAGTGCCACGCATCACGCCGCTCGCCGGTGCGGGGGTCCTTCAGCGGCTTGAACTGCAATCGCTCGACGGGAAAGCGGATCTCCTTCGCCACCTCGACGAGTCGCTCGCGGTTGTTCGAGACGAGGTGCGCCATCGCGCGCCCCTTCCAGACGTGCCGGTGCAGCCACAGCCCGCCATTCATGGCGTGCAACATCCCCTCGCGGCGGCGTTCGAACTCACGCCACGGGGGATCGTCCGGCCAGCGCGGCTCGGGAATTCCTACTGACAGCCGATGAGCCCTTCGACCGTCGCCGGCGTCTGCGCCGCGACGTTCCCCTGGTACAGGGCACAGGTCAGCGGATACGAAGCCGGATGCGTGGCAATGGCCGACCATCCGGAGGCCGTGGCCGTGGTGATGCTCAGCACCACGCCCGGCGACTGGCTGTACGACAACAGACTTGCAGAGGTCGCGTAGGAGGCATGGTCGTAGAAATACGCTTCCTGTGCCGTCGCGAGGTTGCGTAGGTCCGACTTGAGCGCAGCGGCGTTGGCCTTGCCCTTGGTGTTCTGGAACTTCGGAATCGCGATGGCCGCCAGGATCCCGATGATCACGACGACGATAAGCAACTCAATCAGGGTGAATCCACGGCGTTGCGTTGTCATCATCGGTGGGCTCGGCGTCAATGCGCTGTTTGTGTCGCAGATCACAAGGAACGAGACATCCCTCTGGTCTTGCCAAAGACTGGCCGCGCCTTGGAAACGCAACGCCGGGGCCATATGGCGGCCCGGATCATAAACGTATAAAACACAACATGTTGGCTTGCAAGGGAGGGCGGCAACTCATCACTGCGTGTCCCTCGTTTCGCCAAGACCCTCGCAAGCTGCGACAATTGGCTCAGCCCTTGCAGTCGAGCCAGTTGTCGCCGACGCCGATGTCCACCACCAGCGGCACATCGAGCGCGATGGCGGTCGTCATCTCCCGCTCGACCAGCGCGCGCAGCGCATCGAGTTCGCTCGGCGGCGCCTCGAACACCAGTTCGTCGTGCACCTGCAGGAGCATCGTGGCCGCGAGTCCCGAGGAGGCGAGTGCGTGATGAATCTTGATCATCGCCACCTTGATGAGATCGGCCGCCGACCCCTGGATCGGTGAGTTCTGCGCCGTGCGCTCGCCAAAGGCGCGGATGTTGAAGTTGCGATCCTGCAGCTCGGGGATGTAACGGCGCCGGCGGAAGATGGTCTCCACGTAGCCGCGCTGTTTGGCCTGCGCCACCGTGCTGTCGAGGAAGGCGCGTACGCCGGCGAAGCGTTCGAAGTACGTGTCGATGAACGCGCGCGCCTCGGCGTGTTCAATCTTCAACTGCCGCGAGAGCGAATGCGCACCCTGTCCATAGATGGTCGCGAAATTGATGGTCTTGGCGCGCGCGCGCATCTCGGATGTTACGGACGACAACGGGACCCCGAAGATGACCGACGCCGTCTGTCGATGGATGTCGCCGCCCGCGTTGAACGCGGCGACAAACGCGGCGTCGTGCGAGAGATGCGCCAGCAGGCGCAGTTCGATCTGCGAGTAGTCCGCGGCCAGCAGCTTCCACCCGTCGCGCGGCACGAAGCCGCGTCGAATGTCGCGGCCGAGTTCGCGGCGGATGGGGATGTTCTGCAGGTTCGGGTCGGACGAGGACAGACGTCCGGTGCTGGCGACCGTCTGATTGAACGACGTGTGCAACCGCCCGGTGCGTGGATTCACCAGCGCCGGCAAGGTGTCGAGATACGTGTTCTCCAGCTTGGCGAGCTCGCGGTATTC
>JAKAJN010000051.1 GCA_021813725.1 bacterium
TTGCGCTTCGCCACCCGAGAGCGACTCGGCCGAGCGGTTGAGCGTGAGGTAGTCGAGCCCGACATCCACGAGGAAGCGCAGGCGCTCCGAGACTTCCTTCACGATGGGGCCGGCGATTTCCGGGTCGAGCCCGCGACGCCCGCTGCTGCGCAGGGGCACGTTCTCAATGAATGCCAGCGCATCGGCGACCGAGAGGTCCACGAGGTCGCCGAGGTTCATCCCCTCGATAGTGACTGCCAGCGACTCCGACTTGAGGCGCGAGCCGCCGCACTCGGGGCATTCGGCCACGAGCATGTACTCCTCGAGCTCGGCGCGCACGTTGTCGCTGGCGGTTTCGGACCAGCGGCGCTGGACCGTCGAGAGGATCCCTTCCCACTTGGCGTCGCCCGCCTTGCCCGTCAGTCCGTGGAGGAGCGCGTCCTGCACTTTCTTCGGCAGGCTCCCCCACGGCGTGTTCAGTTCAAACTTGAGCTGCTTCGCGAGCCCCGGCAGGATCACGCGGCGCAGATAGCCGTCGGGCTCGCCCCACGGGAGGACAACGCCCTCGAGCAGGGAGATGCTCGGGTCGCCGAGGACCAGTTCGGCGCTCGCGAGGCGGCGGACGCCGAGCCCGCTGCACGCCGGACAGGCGCCGAAGGGCGAGTTGAACGAGAAGTGGCGCGGCTCGAGCTCGGGGAGCGAGAGGCCACAGTCGGGACAGCCGTAGCGCTCGGAGAAGAGGTGCGGCGTCTGCTTGCTCCCCTCGTGCCGGCGGATCTCGACGAGTCCCTCTGCAAGCCGCAGCGCCGTCTCGACGGAATCGGCGAGCCGGCCGCGATCAGTGGCGCGCACCGTGAGCCGGTCAACCACCACGGCGATGTCGTGATTCTGGCGGCGATTCAACGTGGGAGGCGCCGCCAGCTCGATGAGTTCGCCATCCACGATGGCGCGCACAAAGCCCTGCTTGCGCGCATTCTCGAAGAGGTCGCGGAACTCGCCCTTGCGGCCGCGCACGAGCGGCGCGAGCACCTCGATGCGCGTGCCGTCCGGCCAGCCGAGCAGGACATCGGCAATCTGTCCCGCACTTTGCCGCTCAACGGGACGATGGCAGTTGGGACAGTGCGGCGTGCCGGTGCGCGCGTAGAGGAGGCGGAGGTAGTCGTAGATCTCGGTGACCGTACCGACCGTCGACCGCGGATTGTGCCCGGCCGTCTTCTGCTCGATGGAGATGGCCGGCGAAAGCCCCTCGATGGCGTCCACATCGGGCTTCTCCATCAGCCCGAGGAACTGGCGCGCGTAGGCGGAGAGCGACTCGACGTACCGGCGCTGCCCCTCGGCGAAGATCGTGTCGAAGGCAAGCGACGACTTGCCCGATCCCGACAGCCCGGTAACCACCGTGAGGCGGTTCCGCGGGATCGTGACATCGATCTCCTTCAGGTTGTGTTCGCGTGCGCCGCGGACGATGAGGGCTTCTTCGGCCATAGCTATGTAAAATGGCGCAAGTCGCGCCAAGATGGGAGCCGACCGGGTGGCAAGCGCCGTGAGTCCCGGGCGTGGCCCGAGGTTGGCCGACCCCCAGACCCGGGCGCTAGATTAGGCCATGGACCCGCGTCCCCCTCAGAGTCCCGCCGGCGGTCGAGACCAACGCCCGACGCCGGCCCTGCCGAGCTTCGATCCAGCCCAGCTGTCGTTTGGCGACGTCGAGGCGGTGCCGCAGCTTCGGGTCGATCGTCTCGCCGACGGAACGGGCGCCACCACCGAAACGGCGATGATGTTTCGGGAGCCGCCGGTCTGCGGCGAGTCGTCGTACGACGATGTCGAGGACGCCGGCCCGAGCTGGTCGGTGCGCATCGTGCAGGAGGCGGAAGCGACTCCGGTCTCGCCGCGTCCGCGCCCCGCGATGCCCCGGGCGGCGACGCCCGCGAGTGCTGCTTCTCCCCGACAGCCCGCGCCGCGCCTATCGCCGCCACCGCGCGCCGCGGTGGGACATGCAACGGCCGAGTCGGCGGTGGCGTCGCTGCGCGCCGCCCCGGTGGCGGTGCCCAGCGCGGCACTCGATCCGCTGAAGCGCTCCACCGAGATGTCACCGCGTGACGCGGATGCGGCCATTGCGTACGCCACGGCGCTCGAGAAGCACGGCGACGCGAGCGCGGCACTGGAGGCGCTCGATACGTGTCTGGCCGCCGGTGGCGACGAGCTGCGGCTCATCTGTGCCCGCGCCTTCCTGCTTGGCGGGCGGCTCAAGTACGATCTGGCCGAAGCCGAACTGCGGCGGGCCGCCAAGCTCCGGGCGGACGACGCGGAGGTGCAACTGCAGGTGGGCATTCTCGCCTGCCGGCGGGCCCGCTGGCGGGATGCGGTGGAGCCGCTGCAGAGGGCAGCGAGTCAGCGCGACGACGATGCGCTCGCGCATTTCTACCTCGGCGAGGCACTCAATCACGTGGATCAGCTCGCGGCTGCGCTGGGTGCCTACGAGCGCGCCACGCGGCTCGACCCCGCCAATTGGCGTGCATTCAAGGGCGTGGGCATCGTGCTGGATCGCCTCGGCCGCCCGGGCGACGCAGCGGTCGCATATCGGCACATGCGCGAGGCACAGGGGCGGTGACGCCCGGCCTGCCGTCGGTTCTGCAGGTCAGCACGGCCGATGTCCTGGGAGGGGCAGAGCGCATCGCTCGGCATCTGCACGAGAGCGTGCGCGCACGCGGCGGCGAGTCGTGGCTGGCGGTCGGTCGCGTGGAGGGGAGCGTGCCGGGGACGCTCTCAATCCCGAACGAGCCGCGTCGATCGGCGTGGACCAGGGCGTGGCGCGCCACCGCCGACCGACTGGAACACGGCGGACGCCTTGGCGCCCTCGGGGCGCGCGTGGCACGCGGCCCGGTGGCGGAACCTGCGCGCTGGTGCGCCACGCGACTCGGGCACGAGGATTTTCGGTTTCCAGGGACACGCGCCCTGCTCGACTTGCCGCCGACGCCACCCGACGTGCTGCACCTGCACAATCTCCACCATCTTTATTTCGACCTGCGCGAGCTGCCGTCGCTCTCGCATCGCGTCCCCACGGTGCTGACCCTGCACGACCAGTGGATCATGACCGGGCACTGCGCGTATTCGCTCGACTGCGAACGGTGGGTGGACGGGTGCGGTCCGTGTCCGTACCTCACGACCTACCCGGCGTTGCGACGCGACGCGACGCGGTTCAACTGGCAGCGCAAGAACCGGCTCGTGGCCGCGAGCCGACTGCACGTCGCCGTGCCGTCGGAGTGGATGCGAGGGCTCGTGGCGCGGTCGCAACCGGCCGCGGCACTGCGGGCGCTTCGCGTGATGCGGCAAGGCGTGGACCTTTCGATCTTCGCGCCGGGCGATCGCGTGGCGGCGCGCGCGGCCATTGGGACACCGTCGGATCTCGAGCAGCCGGTCGTGCTGCTGCTCGCGGATGCGCTTCGCGATCACAGTTGGAAAGGGGGCGCCTGGGTGCGCGACGCGATCGAGCGTGCGGCGACCACGCCCGCAGGTCGGCGCACGACCTTCGTCGCGGTCGGGAACCCGTCCGGCCTGGAGCGCGTCGTGCGCCTGCCGATCCGGTTCATCGGCGTCATGCAGGATCTCGCGGCGATGGCCGCGAGCTATCGCGCCGCCGATCTCTTTCTGCATCCCTCGCGCGCCGACAACTACCCCAACGCCATCATGGAATCGCTCGCCTGTGGCACGCCGGTGGCGGCCACCGCGGTCGGCGGTGTGCCGGAGCAGATTCGCGCGGGCGACGATGCCGTTGGTGCGCTGGTCCCCAATGGCGATGCCGCCCAACTCGCCGCCGCCATCGAACGCGCGCTCACTCTGGATGCGGCGGCGCGAAACCGCCGGCGTGCGGCGGCGCGCGCGGATGCTGAGCGTCGGTTCGACGCGCGCGACATGGTGGAGGCCTACCTCGCCTGGTATGCCGAGCTCGCGTCCGCTGCGCAGAGCACCAGACGATGACGCGCCGCGGACACGGACGCGCACGCGCCCTGGCGGCGCTGGCCCTGCTGCTCGCGTGGGGCGGCGGGATGGCGCTCCTCGTGCGGCGTGAGTTCTTCCAGGGACGCGCGCAGCGGCTCGCCGAAGCGGCCATGCGGCTGAACCCGGGTGCGACGTTCTACGCGGTCGAACAGAGCGGCACCCGCATCGGCTTCGCCTCCACGACAATCGATACCGTGGCCAACGGCATCGAGGTCACCGACTACTTCGTGGCCGACCTGCCGCTGGCCGGCCGCGTGCACCGCGCATCGGCGCGTTCGGTGGTGCTGCTCTCTCGCGCGCTGGCACTGCGCACGTTTGACGTGCAAGCCGAGGCCGCGGAGACACCGCTGCGCGTGGTGGGACGCACCGAGGGTGACAGCGTGGTGATCTTCGCGATGGACGTACCAGGACAGCCGGCGGACACGCAGCGCGTGGCGGTGCGCGGTCCGGTGCTGGTGCCCACACTCGCGCCGCTCGCCGTGGCACTCGGCGAAACGCCGGAAACGGGCAAGACGTACCGCGTGCCAACGTTCGACCCCCAGCAGATGCAGTCGCGCGACGTGGCGCTCCGCGTGACCGCGGAAAGCCTGTTTGTCGTGGACGATTCGGCGCAATTCGACACCGCCGCCAAGGTATGGACGTCGGCGCTGCGCGACACCGTGCGGGCGTGGCACGTGGAGGGCGAGTCCGGCGGATTCGACGGCTGGGTGGACGCGCAGGGACGCGTGGTGGTGGCGCGCCAGGCGGCGGGGATCACGATTCGGCGCATGGCGTACGAGCTGGCGTTCGAGAACTGGCGCATCGCGCGCGATGCCGCCGCCGCGGCCGGCGCGGGCCCGGCGCGCGACATCATCGAGGCCACGGCCATCTCGGCCGGGGTGTCGCTCGGCGCGTCGTCGTTCGCGCGGCTGCGCGTGCGCCTGACAGGCGTGCCGCTTGCTGGATACGACCTCGCGGGCGGTTCGCAGCTATTACGTGGTGATACGTTAATTGTCACACGGCGCACGCTGGCGGCCAGCAGCTATTCGCTGGCCACGCGCGCGTCCGACTTTCTGGCGCGGTTCCGGCCGGAGCTCGCCGCCGAGCCGCTGCTGCAGTCGAACGACATCGCCATCGTGCAGAAGGCGATCGCCATCGCCGGCCTCGAGCGCGATGCCCGCCGCGTCGCGGAGAAGCTGAACCGCTGGGTGCACGACTCGCTGGCGAAGGAAGTGACCTTCAGCGTGCCCAACGCGCTGCAGGTGCTGCGCACCCGACGCGGCGACTGCAACGAGCACACGCAGCTCTACGTGGCGCTGGCGCGTGCGGTGGGGCTCCCGGCGCGCGTCGCGACGGGGCTCGCCTACGTGCGCGGCAAGTTCTACTACCATGCCTGGCCCGAGGTCTGGCTCGACGACTGGGTGCCCGTGGACCCGACGTTCGGGCAGTTCCCGGCCGACGCGGCCCACCTCCGGTTCGTCGTCGGCGGGCTGAGCCGGCAAGCGGAGCTGCTGCGACTGATTGGCAATCTCGAGATACAGACGGTAGATGGTGGACGGTAGACGGTTGATACCGCCACCTCGAGCCCGTCGCCTACGTCCATGTCTACCGTCCACCGTCCACCGACTCCTGTCTGAGCCATGATTCGCCTCACCGCTCTCACCAAACACTACGGTTCGTTTGTGGCTGTGGACGGACTCGATCTCCACGTCTCGCAGGGCGAGCTGTTCGGCTTCCTCGGGCCGAACGGCGCCGGCAAGACAACGACGCTGCGCATGATTGCCGGCATTCTGAAGCCAACCTCCGGGCGCGTCGAGATCGGCGGCGTCAACCTCGCCACCGATCCGATCGCGGCCAAGGCGCAACTTGGGTTCATTCCCGACCGGCCGTTCATCTATGAGAAGTTGACGGGCGGCGAGTTCCTGCGGTTCGTGGCCGGCTTGTACGACCAGCACGGTCCGCACGTCGAACACCGGGCGCGCGAGCTGCTGGCGCTGTTCGACCTCGAGGAGTGGCGCGACGAACTGGTGGAGAGCTACAGCCACGGGATGCGCCAGAAGCTCATCATTGCGAGCGCATTCGTGCACCGGCCGGCGGTGATCGTCGTCGACGAACCGCACGTCGGGCTCGACCCGAAAGCGATCAAGATCCTGCGCGACCTGTTCCGGGAGTACGCGGCGCGCGGGCACACGATCATGATGAGCACCCACACACTCGCCACGGCGGAGTCGCTGTGCGACCGCATCGGCATCATCGTCAACGGCCGCATGCACGCCCTCGGCTCGATGGAGGAGCTGCGGACGTCGGCGACGTACGGCGGCAGCGGCCTCGAGGAGGTCTTCCTGCGGCTGACGGGGGAGAATGCGGCGCGGAATCTGATGGATGTGCTGGATGCGTGAGACGGCCGACGGGAGATGGGGGACGGGAGACGGAAGATGCGGGACGGAGCGCCGCAATGACTGAGCATTCCGCAACGAGCAACGGGCAAACGGCCTCCCTGCACACCACGGGGGCGCATGCGACCGTCGCCAATCCCGACGCGCCGCTGCTCTGGATTCTCATGCCCAAGTGGCTCACGACCCGCGCCCGCGCGATGGCCGGCGAGCGGGGGCGCGGCGCGCGCATCGCCATCCTCGCCACCGTCGGCCTGCTCTTCTGGGGATTCATCTTCGGCCTGCTCTACCGCCTGCTCAACTACTTCAAGGGCGTACCCGAAATCGGCGAACTCCTGGCCGGCAAGCTGCTCGGCCTGATGCTCGTCTCGTTCTTCTCGCTCCTGCTCCTCTCGAACGTCATCACGGCCCTCTCGTCGTTCTTCCTGGCCAAGGACCTCGACCTGCTCGTGTCGGCGCCGGTGGACTGGCTGCGCGTGTACGCCGCCAAACTGATGGAGACGACGATCTTCTCGAGCTGGATGGTCGTGCTGATGGCGGTGCCGATGTTCACGGCGTACGGCATCGCCTATGGGGGCGGTTGGGGCTTCGGGCTGTTCGTGGCGTTCGGGCTCGTGCCCTTCCTCGTGATCCCGTCGGTGCTGGGGAGCGCCACCACGCTCCTGCTCGTGAACATCTTTCCGGCGCGCCGCACGCGCGACATCCTGAGCGTCATCGCGGTGATGACGGCGGGCGGCATCGTCCTCCTCTTCCGCCTCGTGCGTCCGGAGAAACTGGCACGCCCCGAAGGATTCCGCTCGCTGGTGGACTTCATCGCCGTCCTGCGCGGACCGACGTCGCCGCTCCTCCCGAGCGAGTGGCTGCAGAAGTCGGTGATGGGCTTCCTCACCGAGCGTCCGGACTGGCTGTCGCTCTACATGCTCTGGTCCACGGCGGCCGCGTTCGTCGTCCTCGGCGCACTGCTCCACCGCACGCTCTACGCGACGGGCTTCAGCAAGGCGCAGGAGAGCGCCGAGCGCTGGGCGCACGCCGGAGCGCTGCAGCGCGTGGCGATGCGCCTGCTCGCGCCGGTGGGCACGCTCAAACGCGAGCTCGTGATGAAGGAAGTGCGGCTCTTCTTCCGCGACACGACGCAGTGGAGCCAGCTGATCCTGCTGGCGGTGCTGGTGGTGGTCTACGTGTTCAACATCAAGTACCTGCCGCTGCGGGGTGAGGGAATCACGTTCTTCCTCATCAACGTGGTGCCGTTCCTGAATCTCGTGCTCGCCGGGTTCGTGCTCGCGTCTATTGCGGCGCGCTTCATCTTCCCGGGCGTGTCGCTGGAGGGACGCACGCTCTGGCTGCTGCGGTCGAGCCCGCTGGCCATGCGCGACCTGCTCTGGGCCAAGTTCTGGGTGGGAACGCTGCCGCTCCTCGCCCTCGCCCTCGGCATCGTCGGCATCACCGACTACCTGCTCCAGGTGTCCACGTTCATGTTCCTGGTCTCCGTCTTCACGATCACGTTCATGACGTTCGCGATTGCCGGACTCGCCATCGGGTTCGGGACGATGTTCCCGCAATTCGAGACGGAGAACGCCGCGCAGATTCCCACGTCGTTCGGGGGCCTGCTCTTCATGATGGCCTCCATCGGGGTGATCGGCGCGACCATCATCCTCGAGGCGCGTCCGGTGTATGGTTATCTTGCGGCCCGCGCCTTCAACACGGCGGCCAGCCCGGTGGAGATGGTCCTCGGGTTCGGCGCCGCCATGCTGCTGTGCGTGGCCTGCACGGTAATCCCCATTCGAGTGGCGCTGCGGCGCCTGGAAGCCACGGAGCGCGGATGATCAGCCGCCCAACGGAACGCGACATCCCGGCGATCGTCGCCCTCAACAACCTCTTCGCCCCCGAAGGGAAGACGCTGCATCGTACCGCCCAGTTCGTGGAGGAGCACCTGCACGACTACCGGGTGATCCGCGGCGAGGACGGGCGCATCCTTGGCATCGTCGCCATCGACGAGTACTCGCCGGCCCTCGCCGAGCTGGTCGGCCTGGCCGTGCATCCGTCGGCGCGCGGGCGCGGCTATGGCGTGCTCCTCATCGAGGAGATTGCCGACCTCGCGCGGCGCCGCGGCTACGAGGAACTCTTCGCGACGTCATTCTCCGAGAAGATCTTCGAGGCGTGCGGCTTCCGGAAAGTCACGCTCGACCACTTTCCGGAGAAGGTGATGCGCTACACGCGCATTGACCGCACGGAAGTGGAGATGGCGGAGAAGCACTGCTTCACGCGCATCCTGCGCGCAGCGGGCCAGGCCGCGGCGTAGCCGGCGCGCCTAGCGTCGCGGCGCGCGCAGCAGCGGCCAGAGCACGTAGGCGACCGCCAGCGCGCCGAGCGCGAGGGCAATCCAGAGCGACGCGTTCACGCGTCCTCCCCATCGGTCGGAGCGCGCGGCGCCAGTGCCGCGACGAACGCGGCGACCACGGCGACGATGCCGGCGAACCAAAGCCAGGCCGCGAGCGGCACGAACTGGACGTT
Source organism: bacterium (assembly GCA_021813725.1). Lineage (GTDB taxonomy): Bacteria > Gemmatimonadota > Gemmatimonadetes > Gemmatimonadales > Gemmatimonadaceae > PNKL01. Next base: position 8,856 of record JAKAJN010000051.1, read on the forward strand.
CAGCACCGCTTCCGCCGTACCGGCGTCGCGCACGTCCACGCGCAGATCCTGCAGCAGCCCGGTGGAGACGCCGGCGAAGAACTCCTCGGCCACCGCCTGACCGGTCGTGCGAGAGAAGAGCGTGCGCACGTCGGCGGTCACGTAGCCGCGCGCTCGGCCGGCGACGGCGCCGCGCACCGCCACGACGGTCGAGACCACATCCTCGCGCCCCACCTTCGACACGCCCTCGAGAGAGAGCGACCACGGCGCACCAAACCGATCGGTCACGCGCGTGCTCTCCCCCTCACGCACCTCGATCTCTGCCGATCGCGCCCACCCGGTGGCGACGAGCGCCACGGCCCCCAGGAGCGCCGCCCCCTGCGCCGTGCGAATGGCACGCCGCAGCAGCGTCGGCAGGGCGCTCGACGCGCGAAGCAGCTCCACACTCACGGCAAGCGACGCGGCGAGCGCGAGCCACGCAGCGGCGCGCCCGGTGGGCGTTGCGGCGAACGCGTGCACGCCGTCCCAGCCGTGCGCGCGACGGATCGTGAGGCCGGCGAGCGCCAGGGTGAATGCGACAAAGGCGGTCGTCACCGTCGCGGTCACCGGCCAGCGCCGCAACGCGGCCAGCAGGAGGATGGTGGCGCCAATCCACGCGAAGGCGGTACCGTCGTGCACGGGTGCCCACTGCCAGTCCATCGCCCAAGCCGTGTCGCCGTACCGGCGGCGCCAGTCGAGCAGCATGGCCGCGCCGAGCAGCGCCCACGTCGCGAGCGACCAGCGGCGAGCGCCCGCTCGCCACGACGCGTTGCCCATTGCGCCCATCACGGTCATCACGGCGGGCACGATGGCGAGTGCCATGCCCAGGTAGCCCATCGGCTCCTGCACCAGCGCGATCGGTCGCAGCCACTCCAGCGGGACACCGCGTCCGTCGTCGGGAGGAAAGGCGAGGCGCGTGAACGGATTGGTGCCGAGGCAGGCCATCGCCAGCACGGCGAGCAGCATCGGGGCCAACAAGGCCGTGGTCCACGCGCGCAACACACCGCCGCGCGGCATCGTCGCCGCAGCGACGCTCGCCCCGCCACCAAGCACCAGGGCCCAGAGCAGCAGTGCACCCGCCGGCCCAGCCCAGACGGCGCCGATCCGATACAGGAGCGGCATGCTGGACGACGCCCACGACGCCACGTACCGATACGTGAGGTCGCCGGTGGCGAGCGCCCAGCCCAATCCGACGAGGGAGATCAGCGTGAAGCACGTGGCGGCGTGCACGCCGCGTTCGCCGCTCGCGGCCAGGTCCTCGCGCGCGGCGATGGCGCCGGCAAGGGCGAGCGACGCCCCCCACGCGGCAAGAAGCAGGGCGAGCCAGAGCGAGAGGTCGCCGAGCGCGATCAGGCGGCGGGCCCCTTCAGGGCGGCGCGGCGCACGCGCGCCATCAGCTCGTCCAGCGCCAGTTCCGCGCGAGCCCGTTCGTCCGGAGCCATCGTCGCCGAATGACGATCAAGCTCTCGCACCTGTTCCAGCATTTCGTCGATCAGCGCGCGGAGAATGAAGTTGCTCCGGCGGTGCGCGAACTGCTCGGTGAGCGTCGTGGGGTTGGTCATGCCGTCGGGAAGGAACGGGACGAATTTGCGGTGCGGCCGCCGGAATTCAAAGCGGCGTCGCTCAACGATCGGCCTGCTTGGCGACGATTGTCGCGACGACGCCACCGACGCCATCCCAGGCAAGATCGCGCCAGCTAGCCGAGTGACGCTGGGGGTGGTGCAGGTCGTACAGCTCCTTCCCCACCCCGACGGCCACGGTCACGAGCGACGCGCGCTGCGCCGCGACGGTGTAGCGCGCGTCGCGGTGAAAGACCGTGTACGCCGCGCCCTGCACCAACGCTGACGCAGCGAAGTGCAGGAGCTTGTCGCGCGCAAACCAGGCATCGTTGGCGCGGCGTGGCGGACCACCCGTGAAGAGCAGGAAGGCGAGCGTCAGTCCCATGTGGTCCTCATCGCGTGAACCGGTACGGCGGCCGCACGATACCGCGGTCGGTGATGATCGCGCTCACGAGGTCGGCGGGCGTCACGTCGAAGGCCGGATTGTGCACGGCGGCGGCGTCGGGGACGAGTTGGCGATCGCCGAGCCGTCGCACCTCGCCACCGTCGCGCTGTTCGATGGGAATGCGCGCGCCCGTGGCCGTGGCTGGGTCAACCGTCGACGACGGCGCCGCCACGTAGAACGGCAGGGCGTGATGGTGCGCGGCGACGGCGAGCGCATAGGTGCCAATCTTGTTCGCGACGTCGCCGTTGGCGGCAATGCGGTCGGCGCCGACGATCACCAGGTCCACGCGCTGTTCGCGCATCAGCGTCGCGGCCATGCTGTCGGTGCAGACGGTCACCGGAATGCCGGACGCCTGGAGTTCCCACGCGGTGATGCGGCTCCCCTGCAGCAGTGGGCGCGTCTCGCACGCGATCACCTGCACGCGCCGGCCCGCGGCCGCGGCGGTGTAGACCGGGGCGAGCGCCGTGCCGATGCCGGTCGTGGCGAGCGCGCCGGCGTTGCAGATGGTCAGCACGCGTGCGCCGTCGGCGACGAGTGCGGCGCCGTGCGCGCCAATCGCGTCGCACATCGCCACGTCCTCGGCGAGGATGCGTTCCGCCTCGGCGCTCAGCGCGTCGAGCAGCGCCGCGCCATCGGCCGCGGTGCGCGCGATCACCTCGCGCAGACGCTGCATTGCCCACGGCAGGTTCACGGCGGTCGGCCGCGCGCGCGCGAGGCGATCAATGCCCGCCAGCAGCGCCTCGCGCCTCGGTGCGCCGTCGCGGGCGAACGCCGCCACAAGCCCCAGCGCGGCGGCGACGCCGATGGCTGGCGCTCCCCGCACCGCGAGCGTGCGAATGGCATCGTCCACGTCGTCGAGCGTCGTGAGTGCGCGCTCGACGACCTGGCCAGGGAGGAGGCGCTGGTCGAGGATGCAGAGCGTGCGACGCGAGGCGTCCCAATGAAGCGCGCGGGGAATCAATTCAAGCAGAGTGCAGAGGTACGGTACACGGTGTGGCGCCGGGCACTGAGAACAGCGTGTGCTTCAGACGAAGAGTGGGTCTGAGGCGTTGTGGGGACAAGGGAGCACCTCCGCTTCCTTCCCCACACCCTGTTCCCGGCTCCGTGCACTTCCGTATTCTTCAGTAGCCTCAACGCTCGGTGCGCCCATGCCCTACGAATTCCTCGCCGTCGAGATCGCCGACCGCATCGCGACGGTCACTGTGAACCGGCCGGACAAGCTCAACGCCCTGAACGCGCGGGTACTCGAGGAGCTGGATCTCGTCTTCACGGCGTTCGACACCGACCGATCCGTCGGTGCGGTCATCGTCACCGGCGCGGGCCGCGCCTTCGTGGCCGGCGCCGACATCGCGGAAATCGCGGCCAATGATGCCGGGGGCCTCGAGCGACTCTCCGCCGTCGGGCAGGCCATCTTCACGAAGATCGAGACGCTGTCGAAGCCGGTCATTGCGGCCGTCAACGGTTTCGCACTCGGCGGCGGCTGCGAGCTCGCCATCGCCTGTCACGTGCGCGTCGCCTCGGAGCACGCCAAGTTCGGCCTCCCGGAGGTGAAGCTCGGGCTGATTCCCGGGTACGGCGGCACGCAGCGCCTGCCGCGGCTCATCGGCAAGGCGCGCGCCCTGCGGATGATCCTGACCGGCGAGCAGGTGGACGCCAACGAGGCGCACCGCATCGGACTCGTGGATGAAGTGGCCACCGCCACCACCCTGCACGAGGTCGCACGTTCGATTGCGCTGCAGATGACGAAGAACGGGCCGGTGGCCGTCGCGCGTGCCATCGAGGCGGTGAACGACGGGTTCGACCGGCTCCCCGCCGAGGCGATGGCGCTCGAGGCGCGCCTGTTCGGCTCGCTCGGTGCGACCAAGGACATGGCGGAGGGGACCGCCGCGTTCCTCGCCAAGCGGCCGGCGCAGTTCACGGGCGAGTAGCACGCGGATGATACCGCTCACGCAGGTGGCGGCGCTCGCCGTTCGCGACTTCCGCAACCTCGAACGCGTGGACGTCACGCTGCCCGCCGAGGGTATTGCGGTCGTCGGCGAGAACGGCCAGGGGAAGACGAGCCTGCTCGAGGCGATCGCATACGTGGAGCAGTTGCGTTCGGTGCGCGGCGCGCGCGACCGCGACCTCGTGCGGTTCGACGCCCCCGCCTTTCACGTGCACGCCGAAGTGCACGGCCCCGAAGGCGCGCGGCGACTTGGCGTCGGCGCCGACCGGGCGGGACGCAAGCGCGTGACGCGTGACGGCGTCGAATTGCCGCGCATCACCGACGCGCTCGGCGCGCTGCCCTCGGTGCTCGTCGCCCCACGCGACGTGGCACTCGTGGCCGACGGCCCTGCGGAGCGACGCCGCTTTCTCGACATCGCGTTGGCGCTTACGTCGGCGCGGTACCTGCACGCGCTCCGGCAGTACCGGGCCGCGCTCGACCGCCGCAACGCCGCGCTACGCGATGCGGCGCGCCACCGACGCGGCACCGCAGCCGTGGCCGCGTGGGAGCCGGCGCTCGCCGAGCACGGGGCTGTCCTGGTTTCGGAGCGCCGCGCGTGGGTGGAGGAGCACCGCGCCGAGTTCACGCGGCTGGCGCACGCCATCGGCGAGGGCGGCGTGGCGGCGATGGCCTACGCCACCGCGCTTGCCGACGATGCCGCCGTCGAAGACGCGCTGCGCGCCGCGCTCGATCGCACGCGCGAGCACGACCTGCGCCGCGGGAGCACGCACGCGGGGCCGCATCGCGACGACCTCGCGCTGACGCTCGACGGGCGCGACCTGCGCGTCGTCGGCTCGGCGGGCCAGCAGCGCACGGGGGCGATCGCGCTCCGCCTGCTCGAGGCGGCAACGCTGCGGGCGCGACGCGAGACCCTTCCGGTGCTCCTGCTCGACGACCCGTTCGCCGAACTCGACAATCGTCGGGCGGCGCGCGTGCTCGACCTGCTGCTCGAGGCCGGTGTGGGTCAGGTGGTGCTGTGCGTCCCGCGCCCGGAAGAGATCCCCGAGCGGTTCACCCGCCTCGCCCGGTACCGGATCGCCGACGGCGCACTCGCGGAGGGGTCATGAGCGGACGTCGTCCGGGACCGGAGAAAGTGGGCGACGCGCTAGCCGATCTGCTGGCCGGCAGCCCACTCGGCGCGCGCCTCGCGCGGGCCGAGGTGCTGGGACACTGGGCCGGTGCCGTTGGGCCGCAAATCGCCGCCGTAACGCAAGCGCGGGCCATCGCCGAGAACGGCACGCTCACGGTGAGCGTGAAGACGAGCGCCTGGATGCAGGAACTCTCGTTGATGGAGCGTTCCCTCGTCGCGAAAGTGAACAAGAGCGCCGGTGGCGACGTGGTGAAAAAGATACGCTGGGAACTATATCGCTAACACATTGATTTATATACTGTTACAGATAGTGCCCCCGGTTGCTTTCCGGGGGCATTTCAATTATAGTATTGGGGATGTGGAGAAACGCACGAAATTCGGCGTTTCTTTGGAGCGCCCCCAACTCCCCTTTCTGCGCGCGCAATGGCCAAGACGAACGACGCGGCTGAATCGCACTACGACGCCTCCGGCATCCAGGTCCTCAAGGGACTCGAGGCGGTACGCAAGCGCCCCGGCATGTACATCGGATCGACGTCGGGTCGCGGACTGCACCACCTGGTCTACGAGGTGGTGGACAACTCGATTGACGAGGCGCTCGCCGGCTATTGCGATGTCATCTCGGTGACGATCCACGCAGACAACTCCATCACGGTCGTGGACAACGGGCGCGGCATCCCGGTGGACATGCACCCGACGGAGAAACTGCCGGGGGTGGAGCTGGCGCTGACCGTGCTGCACGCCGGCGGCAAGTTTGACAAGGAATCCTACAAGGTGTCGGGTGGCCTGCACGGCGTCGGCGTCTCGGTGGTGAATGCCCTGTCGGAGTCGCTGAAGGTCTGGATCAAGCGCGACGGCAAGGAGCACTACATGGACTTCGTGCGCGGCGACACCACGACGAAGCTCAAGGTGCTCGGCAAGGCGGGGGCCAACGACACGGGAACGACGATCTGGTTCAAGCCCGACCACGAGATCTTCACCGAGCTGCAGTACGACTATGCCACGCTGGCCTCGCGCCTGCGCGAGCTGTCGTTTTTGAACAAGGGCGTGCGGATTTCGCTCAAGGACGAGCGCGAGGGGGAGCAGAAGGAGGAGACCTTCCACGCCAAGGGCGGGCTCAAGGAATTCGTCCAATTCCTCAACGCCAGCCGGCGCACGCTGCACAACGAGATCCTCTACGCCGACGCGGACCGCGACGGCATCGGCATCGAGATCGCCCTGCAGTACAACGACGGCTACAACGAGACGATGTTCTCGTTCGTCAACAACATCAACACCCACGAGGGCGGCACGCACCTGACCGGCTTCAAGAGCGCGCTGACCTCGGTGATCAACAAGCATCTCGACCGGTCGAGCGCGGCGAAGAAGGACAAGGAGCTGCGGCTGAGCGGCGACGACGTGCGCGAGGGCATGACGGCGGTGCTGAGCGTGAAGGTCAAGGAGCCCCAGTTCGAGGGGCAGACCAAGACCAAGCTCGGCAACTCCGAGGTCGAGTCGGCGGTCAAGACGTTCGTCAACGAGTGGCTGGCCGAGTATCTCGAGGAGCATCCGCGCGTCGGCAACATCGTCATCGAGAAGGCGCTGGCGGCGGCCCGCGCCCGCGAGGCGGCGCGCAAGGCGCGCGACCTGACGCGCAAGAAGTCGGCGCTCGACGTCGGCAACCTGCCGGGCAAGCTCGCCGATTGCTCGCTCAGCGACCCGGCGCTCTGCGAACTGTACCTCGTCGAGGGCGATTCGGCGGGTGGTTCCGCCAAGCAGGGACGCGACCGGATGTTCCAGGCGATCCTGCCGCTGCGCGGCAAGATCCTGAACGTGGAGCGCGCGCGCATTGACAAGATCCTGAGCAACGAGGAGATCCGCACGATCATCACCGCCATCGGGTCGGGGATCGGCGAGGAGGACTTCTCCATCGAACAGGCGCGCTACCACAAGATCATCATCATGACCGACGCCGATGTGGACGGCGCGCACATCCGCACGCTGCTGCTCACCTTCTTCTTCCGGCAGATGCCGCAGCTCATCGAGAGCGGCTTCATCTACATCGCGCAGCCGCCGCTCTTCCGCGTGGCGAAGGGGAAGGAGGAGTACTACGCCTTCGACATGGACCAGCGCGACGAGTTCGCGACGCGGCTCGGCGGCGGCACCGACGGCAAGGCGAATGTCGCGATCCAGCGCTACAAGGGTCTCGGCGAAATGAACCCCGAACAGCTCTGGAAGACGACGATGGACCCGGCGACGCGGACCATCCTGAAGGTGAGCATCGATGACGCGGCCCAGGCGCACCAGCTCTTCGAGACGCTGATGGGCGACGAGGTCGAGCCGCGACGGGCGTTCATCGAGGCGAATGCGAAGTTCGTGTCCAACCTGGATATCTAGCGATTTCGATCGACGACTGCGGGACCCGAGGGCCCGGCCGCCATTGGCCGGGCC
>JAKAJN010000052.1 GCA_021813725.1 bacterium
TGAAAGCCAAGGGCGGCAAGGAAGCGGCCGCGCTGCAGAAGCGCATTTCACGCCTGGTGTCGACCCTCCAGCCGGAGACCCTGCACAACCTGATGCACATGGGCGGCGACGTCTTCCAACGCCGCAAGTTCGTGCTCGACGCGACCCAGGGAATGGCCGTGGAGGCCGTCGTCGACCTGGTGCAGGCGGCCGCCGAGTCGTCGCAGCAGACGATTTCGCACTCGTTGGTACGCATGCTGTCGAAGCTGGCCGTGCACGCCGATGACGGCGCGCCGATGGCGCGCCCGGCGGCCGACAGCGCGCTGCGCGACCAGGTGCACAAACTGGTGAGCGGCTGGAACCTCGAGGATCCGAACCCCGACAACTACCGGAAGGCGCTCGAGAAGATGTCGCAGATGGCGCCCACGTTTCGTGGCGACGACAGCTTTCCCGCGGAGCCGGAGCGATTGCTCGCGATGGGATTGGAGATTGAGGTGCTGGGCGAACCGGTGTGGCGGTCGATTGACCAGATGACGGCCCGGCCGGACCTGATGCCGCTACTCGACCTCCTGGATGCCGCGAACGACGGGTGGATGAAAGCGGCGCTCTGGCGCCACGTAGCCACGCCCGAGCGTCTCGAGGCGCAACTCGAACGTTATCCCGCCACGGCAAAGTCGGTCGAGCGGCTGGTGGGACGCATGCAGTTGGCGGCCGCGGAGCCGCTGTTGGCGGCGCTGGCACGGGAAAGCGAAGCGTCGGCCGCGCCCCTGGTGGAACTGCTCGGCTCTCTCGGCGCTGATGTCGGGCCGCTCATCCTTGCGCGACTGGGCGTGTCGCGGTGGCCAATGCTCCGCCACCTCCTGGCGGTCATCAACCGCCTGGAGCAGTGGCCGGAGGGATTCGAAGCGCGCGACTACCTGCGGCATCCCGATGCGGCGGTGCGCCGCGAAGCCGTGCGTCTGCTCATCAAGCAGCCGGCGTATCGCGAGCAGGCCATCACTGGCGCGCTTGCCGACCCGGACGAGAAAAACGTGCGGCTGGCGTTGGGCGCCGTGATGCAGGGCTGTACGGCGGCACAGGCCGCGGTACTGATGGCACGGGCCGACGACGAGGCCCTGTCACCCGACCTGCGCGCCCTGGGCGTCCGTGCCTTGGCCGCGCATCGGTCCATGGAAACGCTCAACTTCCTGATCAGTCGCGTGTCGGGCGGCAAGGTGCTGATGTTCCGGCGCACGCTGGCGGCAAAATCGCCCGAGATGCTCGCCGCGCTCGTGGGGCTGGCGGCGCACTGGGCAACGGAGCCGTCGGCCAAGGAAGTGCTGGCGCAAGCCAGCAAGAGTTCAGATCCCGAAATCAGCGACGCGGCGACGCGTCGTGGAGGGGCGCGGTGAGCGAACCGGCACGCTTCCTGACGTCATTGGCGCAGGCGCTGTCCACGATGACGCTGTACGCTGACGGGCACCCGGCGCGGGCGCGCGCCATTGACCTGTCTTTCGAGCAGCTGCGAGCGCTGCAGGCGGTGGATTCGCGCCCGCAGTTCTCCTTTCTCGGATACGACGTCGTCTACGGCAACATTGCGCTCCGCGAACTGAAGGAGTGGGACTGGGGCGTGCGGCTGGCCAACGCCGGCATTCAGCGCCTGGAGTTCGGCTACGATGTCACGCGCGACGATTTCGAAGTCTTCCTGGACGAGTGCCTCGCCCGACTGACGCTCCAATCGATCGACTCGGCCACGCGAAGTCCGGAGCGCAAGACGGCCATCAAGTTCGGCGCGATCGGCGTGAAGGGAGCCGAAGGGGCCTTGCGACCTGAGGATCTGCTGCCCACGGCCACCATCGCCTATTCGCTGCAGGAAGAGGCGGACACAATCCGCTGGTTGCACGATGAGGTGCAGGTGCGCGGCGAGTTGCCGCTGCTGGAGGCGGAATCGGTGGTGAAGTCGCTCTCGGTGGCCATGCACGGCGATCGCGAAATCGTGATTCCCCTGCTGCAGCTCAAGGAGTTCGACCAGTACACGACGACGCACTCGCTCAACGTCTCGGTGCTCGCGATGGCTCTGGCGGAGTACATGGAGATGGGGCCGAAGGATGTGCGCGGATTCGGCGTTGCCGGCTTGCTGCACGACCTCGGCAAGGTGCGCATTCCGCTGGAGGTGCTCACCAAGCCGGGCAAGCTGACGGATGAGGAATGGACGATCATGCGGCGGCATCCGGTGGATGGCGCCAAGATCATCTATGAGAGCGATCGCCAGCTCGATCTCGCGTCGGCCGTGGCGTACGAGCACCACATCATGATCAATGGCGGCGGATATCCAAACCGCCACTTCCAGCGCGATTGCCACAAGGCCAGCAAGCTGGTGCACATCTGCGACGTGTACGACGCCTTGCGCACCAACCGGCCGTACCGTGAGGCATGGGACGCCGATCGCGTGCTCGCGCAGATCGAAAAGGGAATCGGCTGGGACTTTGACGAGGAGCCCGCGCGCGCGTTCATCCGCATGATGGGGCAGTGGGAACGGCGCGTGGCGATCGTGGACGACAAGTCGCCGCTGCCGCAGTACGCGGCGGCAATGGCCGCGGCTGCCGATGCGTCGGCGGGCACGGCTTCACCGGCCGGGACACCTCCTCCCGAAGGGGCTCCGGCGGTGGCAGATTCACCGCAGGACCCCGCGACAGGCGCACCGCCCGCCTCATGATCTCGCCGAACGACTCGTCGCCGCGCTTCCGGTCGCTGAAGCATCCAGATGCGCTGCTCGCGCTGATCGAGAACCTGCGCGAGGCGTTCTACATTCTGAACGCACGGGGCGAGGTCGTGGACGCGAATCCGGCGTTCCTGGCGATGCTCGGCGTCCGCGCCCTTGGCGAACTGCGTGCCTACTCGCTATCCGATATGGTGGCCGATCCGCATCGGCGCATGGAAGAACTCGAGATGCTCGACGCGACCGGCTCGGTGCGCGACTTCGAGATCGAGATCGTACGTCCGGATGGCGCCATGCGCACCGTGCTGGACAGCTGCTACGTGTGCGAGGATGCGACCACGCGGGAGTCGTTCTACCACGGCGTGATGGTGGACATCACCGATCGCAAACGGCAGGAGGACGCGCTGCGTGAGCAGAGTGTGCGCGATCCGCTCACCGGCTGCTACAACCGGCGGTACCTGGAGCAGCTCGAGCCAATGCTGGAGAACTCGGAATCGCCCTTCGGCTGCATCTTCATCGACATCGACCACTTCAAGCAGTACAACGACTTGCACGGCCATGCGATGGGCGACACGACGCTCGTGCGCATGAGCCGCTTTCTGATGCGTCAGGTGCGTGCCGAAGAGCCCGTGATCCGTCTGGGCGGTGACGAGTTCCTGCTGGTGCTGAATCCGGCAGACGAAGACGCAGTCGAGATGGTCGCCCGCCGCCTGCAACTGGCAGCCATCAGGACGGCACCGGTGCCATTCTCCCTCGGCTGGAGCGCGCGGCGCCCCGGGGAGACGATGCGGGATACCGTGAACCGCGCCGACCAGCGACTACTGTCGGTGCGCGTGATGGAACGCTCTGCCCAGCGCAATCCGGCGCCCAGCGAATAGCCACCCACGCGGCGGTGTGCAAGCATTGCCGCCGCCGTCTCCCCGGCAGAAGCGAACCGGAGAGGCTGATGCGCGCGTGGGTGGTCTGGCGCGATGTCGCCGGAATCGGTGCCATGCTGCTGGCGCATTCGGGTCATACCCTGCCAGTCGTCGCCGAGGCCACAGGCCGCCCGACGCCGTGAGCGAAGTTAGGCAGGTTCGTCGGGAAACTGCGTCGGCACCCGGCGTGCGCAGGCAATCAACGCCTTTGCCGCGCTGACGTGCAGCATCAGCGTGGCAAGCGGCCCGTGGAGATGAACGTGACGCAACGCGATCGCCATCACCGGATCAAGCGTGCCGCGGACAATGCGTTTCCACACGGCGTAGGGAGCGCGTAGCACGAACGGGGCGGTGACGGCGGATGGATCGAGCACACGCGCCGCCGAACACGTACCGCGATCGAGTGAGAACTCCACCGCGACGTCGTGGTGATACTCGAGTTCGGGTGCCGCCTCCAGCACCAGCGCGACCGGCCACGTCCAGTGCCCGGCGACGGCCCGATACGCGGCGTCGCCAGTGATGATCTCGCGAAGGCTGTCAGCCCAGGCCTGGGTGAACGGGCGATGCGGCGTGGTCACGAGCGGGCTTGCGTCCGTTTCCATTGATGGCCTTCAGCACCGTGGTGCCAGCCACAATGGCGCCGGCTATCAGATAGATGTAGAACGAGTAGAAGCGCCACCAGACAAGCGCGCCGGCCAACTCGGAGGGGCCGAGCACCTTGCGCAAGCCGACGGCGAAGGCGAACTCGACGGCGCCGCCGCCCCCTGGTGCGGGGGCAAGCGCGCCGCCGTAAAGAAGCAGGAGTGGCCAGACGATGAGCGGCGTGAACGGCGCGTTGACGCCGCTGCCGAGCACGATGACGGGAAGGGCGGCGAGGCGTAGGGCAACGTGCGCCATGGAGAGAAGAAACGCGACCGCCATTGCCCCGGGACGCGCGCGACGGAGTCCGTCCATCCCCGTGCGGATGTGGCGCAGTGCGCGGCGAATCGCGCGCCAACGCCCGGCGTGGATCCCCACAGTGCGCAGCCAGCCCGGTGGTGGACCCAGCGTGCGCCGACTGGCGATCACGAATGCCGACACCGCCACGCCGATGAGAAAGAGCGAATACCCGCCAATGACGCCAATCATCCCGCCCGCCAGTGCGCCGCCGTCAGTGAAGAAAGCGAGGAACGCGCAGACAATCACCAGCGAAACGAGTTCGAGCGCGAGTTCGAAGAAGAGGATGAGCAGCGCGGAGCCGGTGCCAACTCCGCCTTCGGCAAGCATCAGGAATCGCGCCGGTTCGGCGCCCGCCCGCGACGGCGTGATCGACGCGCCGAAATCGCCGCCGAGGCTCACGCGGAGTGCCGTCATCCAGCGCAGTGGAATGCGCAGCGCCTTGGCACCCCACTGCACCTTGGTGGCCCGCGCCAACACTTCGAAAGCAAAGACCAGAAAGGCGAGCACGTGCACGTGCCACGGAAGCGTCGGCGCGCTGCCGTCGTGCTTCCAGCCACGCCAGACCACCGCCGTCGAGATGCCGATGGCGACGAAGAACCAGAGCCCAACCAGCCACCAGCGCCGGCGACTCACTTGGCGCGCGCGAGTTCGAGAAGCGGCATGCGTCGCGTGCCCGGGAATGGCACGCTGCTGCCCTTGATTGTGCGCCAGAGAATGCGGTTGAACAGTTCTTCATCCGCGACGTCCTCGAAGCGCAGGTCGAGCCGCGCCGACTCCCGTGCTTCGCGCGTGTTCGCCGGGTTGCGCTCGTCGAGATCCACCGCCGGGGACAGCGCCACATACGGCCGCAGATCGGGATCCGGACGCCAGATCTCCCGCAGCGGCTGGCCGAAGTGGTCGAACTGTGAAAGCGACCCGAGGCCGAGGATCTCCTCGATGGTCAGGAGCACATCAGTCGTGTTGGCGAAGCGGTGCACCACCCCGCCAGTCGTGTAGGGCGAGATGACGAACAGCGGCGATCGGTGCGAATCCACGTGGTCGGCGCCGTTCTGCGCATCGTCCTCGAGCACGAAGACCACGGTGTTCTTCCAGAAGGGCGACTTGGAAAGCGCCTCGATCATGCGGCCGAGTGCCAGGTCATTGTCGGCAACCTGGGCGCGCGGTGTCGGCTCACCAGCGCGCGCCCCCGACGTGTGGTCATTGGGGAGCCGCACAATCTGCAGGCGCGGCATCCGTCCCGTACGGACCCATTCGTTGAACTCGGCCAACCAGACATCGGCGCGACGCTGGTCGCGGATCCGGAGGTCGAACGACGGGAAGTCCGGGCTGGTGTGCGCGCGCAGGAACGGCTTGTTGCCTCGGTAACCCGATGGCATACGGTCGTCGCGATCGACATTCGCCGGAATCACGAACTCGCCAAAGTTCCGGAACGAGATACCCGCCCGCTGGGCGAGGTTCCAGAGATAGCCGTTGGCCGGTTCCGCCACGTCGTCATCGTTCTCCGGCAGCCGCCCGCGGTTGGTTCCTTCCCAGTCGTAGGTGCGTCCACGGCCGGAATAGTTGGACGGCACCGTCTTCTGCAGGTAGTCGGTGGTGTAGGCGGCCATGGACCAGTTGTGTCCGTCAGGGCTCACTTCGGCGTTCACGAAGAAGCGGTCGAAGAGCCCGAACCGTTCCGCCAACGCGTGATGATTGGGCGACACGGCACGCGGAAAGAAGACCAACGAGGTATCCCCATCGCCCTGCGGAAGATCGCCAAGCAACTGATCGTAGGTGCGATTCTCCTTGATGATGTAGACCACGTGCTCGAACGGCGGGTAGGTGAAACGCTCGCGCGCTTCACCCCAGCGGTTGGCGCGCGCCACGCGCGCGGTGAGCGCGGCAAGGTCGGCGGCGCCGGCACGGGCGACAAGCGCCGTCACGAGCGAGCCCGTAGTCTGGCCCAGCGTGTATTGGGTCTTGTCGAACCCGGCGTCGTCGCGGCCACGTCCGGGGCGCGGACCCTGCGCATTCGGCCCCGTGCCGCGCCCTTTTCCGGTGAGTGTCATCAGCGTGTCGCCGCGCGCGATGACTGCGGTGGGATACCATTCCACCGGCACCCGGCCGGTGACCGTGTCATCGCCAGTCGCTCCCGTCACCCCGGCGGTGGCTGCCGTGAGGTCCACCACCGCCACAGCATTGTTGTCCGCCTCGGCGATGAAGAGCCGGCGGCCGTCATCGGAGAGCGCGAGCGCGTTGGGAGTGGAGCCCTCGCCCGGCCCACCGGGCGGCGTCACGACCAGACTGGTGATCACGCGCCGGCGGTGCGGATCCAGGACGGCCACGCGATCAGTTGATCCCGACGCGACGAACAGACGTGATCCGTCGCGATTGAGCAGCAGCGCCGACGGATGACGTCCGCCGGGCAGACGACCCGCCGGCTCGAGGCCCGTCGCGGTGGACGTGAATGCGGCCACGGTTGAGCCGCCCCACGAGGAGACATACACCGCTCCGGCGCCATCCACGACCACCGCGTACGGATAGCGTTCCAGGCCGAACCGCTGCGTGACATGCGCGGTGGTCACATCCACCACGGCCAGCGAATCCGTCAGGTTCTCGGCGACATACAGGCGTGACCCGTCCGGCGAGAGTGCGAGCCCCGCCGGGTAGCGCTTGCCGTTCTTTCCCGGTGCCTTCGGCTCGATGACAATCGAATCGGTGAGCGTCGCGCGTCCATCGGACCAGGCATACCGATACACGACGTCCTGGTTGCCGCCGCTGGTGTACAGCGTCCGACCATCGGGTGAAAAGGCGAGACCGACGAACGCGGCCGCCTGCGGCAGCGTCTGGAGGATACGGCCCGACGCCCGGTCAACCACCTGCAGGCCCTGTTCTCTCCATCCGTTCATCAAGACGACCAGCTCCCGGCCACTCGGCGAGAGCGTCATTGAGAGCGGCATCGAACCGACGGACCAGACAGTACCCGCGGGATCGAGCGTGCGGCCGGTTGGAAGTCGCCGCGGGCCATTGTCGAGCGATGCAGAGGCCGGCGAAGCGGAAGGCGCCGGAGTGCAGGCCGAGAGCACGACGAGCGAACACGCGAAAGCGATGCGGTGCATCAGCGCGGACGGTGGATGGTGAGCGGTGAGGTGCGGCGTGACCCGTGCGACTACGGGGTGCCGCCCACGTTGATGAAGACCACCTTGCCGTCATTGAACAACGGGACCGCAATATGCTGGCGCTTCGTGTCGAAGCCAATGTCCGCCGGGCTCGGCAACCCCTTCAACACCGTGGACGACGTTCCGTTGGCGAAGAGGCTGAGTGACGAGTCGGCCCAGCTGGTGTAAAAAATGCGCCCGTCATTCAGCACTTCGAGGCCATCGCCGGCGCCGGCGCCGACACCAATGGAATCGGGAGTCGCCTGTCCGACCTTCCAGGCAAAGAAGTTCCTGCTGGCAAACGCGTTGATGAGGAAGCGCTGGCCTGCCGCGTCGTATGCGATGCCGTTCGGTCCGGGTTGGCCGGCGAACGCCGTCACCTGCTTGAATTGCCGGCCGATGACCTGGACTATGCGATCCGGCCCGGGGTGCGTCATCTGTCCCTTGTCGTCGAACCGCACGCCGGTGTCGGTGATGTAGATCGTCCCATCCGGCCCGGCCACGACGTCGTTGAGAAAGGACGACCCGGTGATCTCCACGGTGGCGATGGGCGCGCCGGTTCGGGCATTGAAGGCCCGGGCCGCATCGATGTCCGCAACCCAGAGGGTATCGCCGACGAGCGCCATTCCCTTGGGCGCGTTGAGCGTCACCCCGTTCTTGCCGCTCTCGATGAACGGCGTCGAATCCATCGCCACCCCTTCGGCGGTGAGCCGCACGATGAAGCCGTTGCCGTCCTTCTGCGACGGGTTGCCGTTGATGTTCGACACGAACCAGAGGTCCTGAGCCGCGTCGTAGCGCACCGACTCGGGGGTCTTCATGCCGGTGGCTTCACCGATGCGAGCGGGGGCGGCCGCTGCCGCAGCGGCCGGTTGCTGATCCGACTTGGCACAGGCCGCGGCCAGCGCGGCAATGGCACTCAGGCTGAGACGGCGCAGGGAGGGGGTCATGGCAGGTGGACGATGGGGATTGTCAGGGGGACTCTCGCCGAGAATGGCGCGAGCGCTCAACTTTACTGAATGTACGACGTCATGCCGGCGCGTGCTGTGGCGCACCGGTGTTGCCCCCGCCCGATACTCGAGAGGATTCCATGCTGCCGCTCTCCCGCCGATTGCTCTTGGCCCCGCTCGTGTTCCTGTTGCCCGCATCGCTGGCCGCGCAGACCTTCGACACCACCGCGTTCGCCGCGTTGCGCTGGCGCGAGATAGGCCCGTATCGTGGTGGCCGCTCCGTGGCCGTGGCCGGGTCGGCCAAGCGCCCCTACGAGTACTGGATGGGGACAACCGGCAGCGGCGTCTTCAAAACGGTGGACGGCGGCATGAGCTGGGCCCCGGCAACCGACAAGTACTTTGGCGGCACGGTTGGTGCAATCGCCGTCGCGGAATCGAATCCAGACATTGTCTGGGTGGCCGGCGGTGAGGGAGACATCCGCGGCAACACGGCGCCCGGCGATGGCGTGTGGCTCACCCGGGACGCCGGCAAGACGTGGACGCGTGATGCGTTCTTCGACGTCAGGAACCACGCGCGTCGCATCATCGTCCACCCGACGAATCCGGACATCGTGTGGATTGGCGTCCTCGGTCATGCCTTCGGCCCCAACGACCAGCGCGGCGTGTTCAAGACCACCGATGGCGGCAAGTCGTGGCGGCGCGTCCTGTATCGCGACGACCGCACCGGGATTTCGGACATGGCGGTAGATCCGCGCGATCCGAACGTGCTCTACGCCGCGTTCTGGCACGCCTATCGCACGCCATGGTCGCTGAACTCCGGCGGCCCCGGCGGCGGCATTCTCAAGAGCATCGACGGCGGCGAGACGTGGAGCGAACTGACGGGGAATGCCGGTCTGCCCAAGGGGGTGCTGGGCAAGATCGGCTTGACGGTGTCGGGCGGGAAATCAGGGCGCGTGTGGGCGCTGATCGAGGCGGAGGAGGGGGGTGTGTACCGCTCCGACGATGCCGGCGCCACGTGGACCAAGTTGAACGACGAGCGCAAGCTGCGGCAGCGTGCCTGGTACTACTCGCGCATCGTGGCGGACCCGAAGGACTCCAATGTGGTCTACGCGCTGAACGTGCAGTGGTTCCGGTCGCGCGACGGTGGCAAGACGTTCCCGCAGAACATGCCGGTGCCGCACGGCGACAACCACGATCTGTGGATCGCGCCCAACGATCCCGAGCGGATGATCGAGGCAAATGATGGCGGCGCCAACGTCTCGTTCAACGGCGGCCGCGCGTGGAGCAACCAGGCGTACGCCACGGCACAGATGTACCACGTGACGACGACGAACCACTTCCCGTACCAGGTGTGCGGCGCACAGCAGGACAACAGCACGTTGTGCGGGCCGTCGCGCAAGGAAGGCGGCATGACGATCGCCGACTTCAAGGACGCGGGCGGCGGCGAGTCCGGATACATCGCGTCGAATCCGTTGAAGCCGGACATCGTCTTTGCCGGCAGCTACGGCGGCCTGCTGACGCGAAAAGACCTGGCCAACGACCTCGAACGGAATGTGAGTCCGTGGCCGGACAACCCGATGGGCTACTCGTCGGAAAACATTCAGTACCGCTTTCAGTGGACCTTCCCGATCATCTTCTCGCCGCACAACCCGAACGTGCTGTACGCGGCCGGGTCACAACTGTTCAAGACGACCACGGAGGGCGAGAGCTGGACGATCATCTCGCCGCCGCTGGCGCGGCGCGATCCCAAGACGATGGGCGCCTCGGGTGGCCCGGTCACGAAGGATCAGACCGGCGTCGAGACGTACGGCGTGATCTTCGCGCTGAGCGAATCGCCCATCACGCCGGGGCTCATCTGGGCGGGGACGGACGATGGACTGGTCTGGCTCACGCGCAACGGCGGCGTGAACTGGACGAACGTCACGCCAAAGGACATCGGCGACTTCACGCGCGTCTCCCTGATTGATGCCGGGCACTTCAACGCCGGCACCGCGTACCTGGCCGCGAATCGCTTTCAGCAGGACGATTTCGCGCCGATTCTCTACAAGACGACGGACTACGGCAAGACCTGGACGAAGATCGTAACCGGCATCCCCGCCGACGAGTTCACACGCGCCATCCGCGAAGACCCCAAGAAGGCGG
Organism: bacterium; assembly: GCA_021813725.1. Classification (GTDB taxonomy): domain Bacteria; phylum Gemmatimonadota; class Gemmatimonadetes; order Gemmatimonadales; family Gemmatimonadaceae; genus PNKL01. The sequence goes on from JAKAJN010000052.1 coordinate 10,760, forward strand.
GGCTCCTCTACGCCTCCACCGAAAGGGGCGTCTGGGTCTCGTTCAACGACGGCGGACACTGGCAGTCGCTGCGCCGCAACATGCCCAGCGTGCCGGTGCACGACCTCGTCATCAAGGACAATGATCTCGTGCTCGGCACGCATGGCCGGTCGTTCTGGATCATGGACGACCTCTCGCCGCTGCGGCAGCTGAGCGATGCGGTGACCACGCAGGCGGCGCACCTCTACAAGCCGTCCGACGCGTATCGCATTGACTGGGGAGGCGGCTTCCGCATTCCGGGCGCCGGATACGGCGGCGAGACACCGACGGGACAGAACCCGCCATCGGGCGCGGTGATCTACTACAACCTGAAGGAGCCGAACACCCGCGTGACGCTCGACTTCCTCGACGCCAAGGGCAACCTCATCAAGTCGTACTCGAGCGACTCCGTGGCAGCGGCACCGGCACCGGCAGGCGAGGAAGGCGGGCGCAATGGTGCGCCACGGCCGCAGCGCGCAACGAACCGTGTGGGGCTCAACCAGTTCAACTGGAACCTGCGCTATCCCGACGCCACGCGATTTGACGGCATGATCTTCTGGGCGGGCAATGTCACCGGACCGCTGGCCCTGCCCGGCACCTACACGGTGCGGATGACGGCCGGACGCGACGTGCAGTCGCAGACCTTCACGGTGAAGGCCGATCCTCGATGGAAGGTGCCGATGGCCGACCTGGTGGCGCAGTTCGATTTCCTGATCCAGGTGCGCGACAAAGTCAGCGAGGCGAACGAGTCGGTGATCACGGCGCGCGATGTGAAGGCGCAGGTAGACGACCGGCTGAAGCGCGCGCCGCAGCTCGATGCCCAAGGCAAGGCGCTCAACGGCAAGGTGACCGACGTCGAAGCCGAGATCTATCAGATCAAGAACCAGAGCTCGCAGGATCCGTTGAACTTCCCGATCAAGCTCAACAACAAGATTGCCGCCCTGCTGGGGATGGCCGGCTCGTCGCCGGGACGTCCGCCCACACAGGCAATGCAGGTGTTCAAGGAACTGAACGGCAAGCTCGATGCGCAGACCAAGCGTATGGACAAGGTCTACGCCGAGGACCTCAAGGCATTCAATGAGCAGCTGAAGAAGCTGGGGTTGCCAGAGGTGACGCCGAAGAAGAAGAAGGAGCCGAAGGTCGCGGCAGACTGACGCGACTGGGCTGGGTGGAAGTACGACGGGAGCGGCATTCGCCGCTCCCGTCGTACTTCAGTCCGCTATGGGCCGGTCTTCTTCTTCGACGGGGCCCCGGGTTTCAACCGATCTTCGATGATCACCCAGGCACCTCGGTCAGCCCGGGCACGCACGCGGCTGGCGTACTGCCCGCGCTCGATCACCGAATCGCGCGCCGACCGCTTGAGCACCATTGCGTAGGCGCCGCTGTCGACCAGCGTCGAGTCATCCAGCACGCGGACGCTGCGCGAGGACCGCTGAAAATCAGCGAGCGACTTGGCCTGCGCGAGATTGATCAGGTAGCGCGCGACCTCCGGCCCGCCCGTCACGGTCGAATCGGGGCCCTGCAACACGGCTGTGGGCGCGTACAGCTGGTTCAGTGTACGGCCGTCGCGATTGACCATTGTGGCGGCGGCAAGACTGTACAGCGCAATCAAGGTCTGCGTCCGCGTTCGCTCGTCGTCCGGAATAACCGTGGACTTGTGAGGATGCAGGATGGTCGTGTCGAGCGTGGGGAGATTGAGCGGGACGCTGACCACGGCAGGGTCGGTGGCGGGGGCCTTGGGATCCGGGGCTGCGGCATCCTTGGGGGCGGGGGCGCTACAGGCGACGCCTCCCGCCAGCACAACAACTGACAGATACACCCTTCGCATTGGAGTTCGCTATGTTCGTGACGTGAGATCGGGGAAGTCGGGCGGCATGGCAACCGCCATGCCCATCGCGTTGTACCCCTTATCCACGTAAGTGGTCGAGCCGGTGATTCCGGAACTTAGCGGCGAGCACAGAAAAGCCGCCGCATACGCCACCTCGGTGGCGGTCAGCACTTCGGGAAGTGGAGAGTTGAGCTTGTAATAGTCCACCAGCGTTTCGACGATGCCGATAGCGCTGGCCGCGCGCGAGGCCATCGGGCCGGCGGAGATGGTGTTGACGCGAACGCCGAACCGGCGCCCCGCCTCGAATGCCAGCGTGCGGGTGTCGCTTTCGAGCGCACCCTTCGCCGTGGACATACCACCGCCGTAGCCGGGGATGACACGCTGGCCGGCCAGATACGAGAGCGAAACCACCGCACCCTCGCGGCGCATCAGCGGCCCGAGACGCGACAGCATCGAAACCAGCGAGTACGACGACACACTGAGTGCCGTCAGGTACCCGGCGCGCGAGGTGTCGAGCAGCTGTTTCTTCACTTCGGGGCCGTTGGCGAGCGAATGCACGAGAATATCGAGCGACTGCTCCCCGTAGTCTGCCTGATACTGCCGGGCGAGTCCTTCGATGGAGAAATCGCCGATGTCCTTGTACCGCTTGTTCTCGCGCACGTCCGCCGGCACGTCAGCCATGATGTCGTAGGCGGCATCCAGCGGATAGACGTGCTCAAACTCGAGCTTCGCGCCGTCCGAAAGCGTGCGCGCCTCGTCGAGCTTGCCCCGCTCAAGCATGTTGCGAAAGATGTTCAATGCCGGCGGCCAGGTGGCCACACTAATGGTGGCGCCGGCCTCGGCCAGTGCCTTGGCGATGGCAAAGCCAAATCCGTTGTCGTCCGACACGCCGGCGACAAGCGCCCGCTTCCCGCGAAGGTCAATGTTCAGCATGCTGGGAACACTAGGGGGGCTCGGCAATCCCTACAAGAGTTTGGTGATCTTCCTGACAAGCTCGAATGCGTCGGCAACATAGACCACATCCGCCTTGCCCTGGGCCCAACCGCAGTTGGCGTCGAGGTTTATGGCGCGGCGCTCGCCGATGAAACGCCACCCCACCACGTGCGGTTCCTCGCCGTGGCAGCAGGTGGAAAGCCCCTTGGGATGGCGGGGTGTGGCACCGGTCTGTCCCACCTGATTCAGGTGGCTCATGAACGAAAAGACGTTGTGTCCTTCGCTTGACTGATCCACCAGCGACTTGCTGCTCCCCAATGAGGCGCTGGCCTTGTCGAGAAAGCCAAGAATGGCGCTCGCCGCTTCGTCGAGGTGCACCTGGCCGTCGGACTGCTTCTTGGTCCAGCCGACCCCGGCGACAAAGAGCAGGTTCGCGTCGGGGCGAATCGTCTGGGCATTGGCTTCCGGCGCCTGATACCCCGTGACCGTCGTCCGTCGGAGCGCGTCGCCGAGCGTCACATCGAGCATTTGCACCGACACTGCGGCCGACGCACCAGCCCACGGCTGGAAGACGCCGCCATCCACCGTGAGGAACCACGGACGCACGCTCCGCGTCAGTGTAGCGACCATCCGCTGCCGGTAAAACCCGCGTTGCACGCGCAATTCGTCGCCGTTCACCGTGAAGCCGCTCACGTGGGTGTCAATGCGTCCGTTGAGCCGCTGTGCGACGCCGGGCATCACACGATTGAAACGCGCGGTGGCGGGCGCGACCACGATGGTCGCGCCTGCCGCGCGGCAGATGGCCTCGAGCGCCGCCGCGTCGGAGGCGTACCGTGATGCGGCGAAATCGACTCCCGCCACCGCATAGAACGCATCGGCGCCACAGCCCGACGCCGATTGCGTGGCCGTAGCCGTGTCGGCGCCGAGGATGCCAAAGGCAAGCTTAGCGCCCGGCATCTGCGACCGAAGTTGCGTCGCGCCCGTCAGTGCCTCGAGCGCCACGCGCCCCAATGCCCCGTCGTCGTCCGTGTGTGCCAGAAAGAGAATGGTTTCCATGGTCGGGGTTCCTAGGCCTTGATCCAGTCGGCGATTTCCCTGGCCATGTCGTCCAAGGGAACATCCTTCACGATGCGCGTCTTGCGGTCCTGCTTCGGCACTTCAACGCTCACATATGTCGTGCCGGTTGACGCGAGCGGTGCCGACGCGGCCTTCTGCAAGGCGGGCATGATCCCCCGCATGTTCAGCATCCCGACCTGCGGATTGTTGGGCGGTTCGGGGAGGTTACCGGTGGCCCACGCCACGACGCACGGCGGGCCGGCCACATCAGAGACGAGGTAGCGGCCACCCTCGACGCGCTCGAGCACGGTGAGCATGCCGTCGGGCGACACTCTCAGCTCATCAGCGGCCAGAAATTGATCCGCGATGCCCAGGCGCTCTCCCACCATCTGTACCACGGTGCCGGCATCGCGCGACGCCGATGCGCAGCCGCCGAACAGCAGCAAGCGCGACCGATCAAGCCCGGCGATCTTCTCGATGGCCCCAGCCAACGCCTCGGCCACCGCAAACGCGTCGGCAAATCCGCTCGCCGAGCCATCCACCGCGACAAGCTCGAACGGCGCCTTCTGCGCGATGCTCATCATCAACTGCTGCAATTTGGCCTTTGGCCCGAGACTGACGAGCCAGACCTTGCTGCCCGCATGCTGCGACGCCAGGTGCGCCGCCTCAAAAAGCGCGTGCGCCGCCCACGGATCGAGCACCGCGGGGAGCATCAATTCGTTCTTGAGTCCCGGCCCGGCCGGTCCCTGCACCGGTTCGAGGGTCTGCAGCATATCCGGGACGAGACTCCCGAGAACGACAACGTGAAAACCCGTGGACATCACAGCATGCTCCGTGTGCAGCGTTGCTAGTTGATGGGTGAGTGCAGGCCGCCGGAGCCGGCAGCGAAGAGCACGTTGCTGCGCTCGGGGTCGTCGGCATGCGCTTTCGAACAATTCCACATACACACGCCGCAGTGAATGCATTTCTCCCGGTCAAACACCGGAATGCCGTTGGCGCCGGGCATGATGGCCTGGCCCGAGCAGCCGTCAATGCAGACCTGCTCGCCGCAGGCGGTGCACATCATCGGATCGGCAAAGGTGACGTGATCGGCAAACCCGCCGGTCGCCTGCACCTTGCCGCCCACGAGCAGGGCGTCCTGATGCGAGACCAGCAGCGCGCCGTCGAACTCGATTTTCGGCCAGCCCGAGCGATCCATCAGCGCGTCGTGCACCGGCGTTCCTGCCGCCAGCGACTGCTGTCGCACGTCGCGAATCTCGGCGGCAGTGAGGCGATCGCCGAAGTACGTCTCGAGTGACGGCAGCCGGTCGTGCGCCGGGCGTGAC
>JAKAJN010000215.1 GCA_021813725.1 bacterium
GGGCGACGAGGTCGAGCCGCGACGGGCGTTCATCGAGGCGAATGCGAAGTTCGTGTCCAACCTGGATATCTAGCGATTTCGATCGACGACTGCGGGACCCGAGGGCCCGGCCGCCATTGGCCGGGCCCTCGTCGTGTGTCCCCGGCGCCGGGGTTCAGGGTTTGCTCGACCGCCGCGTCGTCCACCCTTCGAATTGCGCTCGCGACGGGGCTGACTGCACCTTTGCAGCGAGCATGCCGCCCATCAAATCGTCAGGAGCCACCATGACCGACCCCGTCGTCGAGACACCGGCACCGGCACCCGCGAAGGTTTCACTCGCCGAGGATTTCGTTGACATCTTCGTCTCGCCACGCGAGGTGTTTGCCCGTCGCGCGAACTCGGGGTTCTTCCTCGTGCTCGTCATCGTCACGCTCCTGATCGGCGGACTGTTCCTCGTGAACCGTGGCACCATGGAGGGCATCATGGACGCCGAGTTCCAACGGGGGATGGCGCAGGCGATGAAGAACAACCCGTCGATGACCGAGCAGCAAGTGGAGATGGGACGCAAAGTCGCCGGTTACACCACGACCATCGGCACGTTCGTCTTCCTGCCCATCGCGATGCTGCTCACCGGACTCGGCGCGTGGCTGACCGCCAAGATCCTCGGCGCGACGCTGGCGTACTCGCAGGCGGCGATGATCGCGACCTACTCGTTCATCCCGCGCGTGGTGGAGTCGCTCGCCGTATCGGTGCAGGGCCTGATGCTCGACACGAGCGGGCTGCGCGGCCGCTTCCAGCTGTCCTTCGGCGTCGGCCGCTTCCTCGACCCCGACATGTCTCCGGGCATTCTCGGCCTTCTCGGGCGCGTGGACGTCTTCACGCTCTGGGTCACGGTGCTGCTGGCCATCGGCATCGCGGTGGTGGCGAAACTGCCGAAGGACAAGGCCGTGCTGGCCGGCGTCATTATGTGGATTTTCGGCGCGTTGCCGTCGGTCTGGGCGCTCGTTCGCTCCTGAGGCGATCGCCGGCTCACTCATCGCATTTCCTGAATCGTTGGAGTCTGTCGTGTCGCACAATCGTCGCGAATTCCTGAAGCACTCCTCGGCGCTGGCCGGATCGGCCGTCGCCGCCTCATTCGTCACTCCCGCCGTGGCGAGCGGCGCGTCGCTGACGGCCGATGCGACGCACGCGCCGCGCCTGTCGCGACGCACGGCGAAGCCGAAGTTGACGCTGCGCTTCCGGCCGTACACGCTGGAACTGAAGCACGTCTTCACCATCGCCACCTCGTCGCGCACCACGACGCCGGTGGTGCTGACCGAAGTCGAGTACGACGGCGTCGTGGGGTACGGCGAAGCATCGATGCCACCGTACCTCGGCGAATCGCACGCGTCGGTCCTCGATTTTCTGTCGCGGGTGGACCTGTCGAAGTACGACAATCCGTTCGATCTCGACACGATCCTGCACGACGTCGACGCGATCACGTCGGGCAACACGGCGGCCAAGGCGTCGGTGGACATCGCGCTGCACGATCTGCTCGGCCGGATGATGCGGCAGCCCTGGTACAACATCTGGGGGTTCAATCCGGCCAAGACGCCGTACACCTCGTTCACCATCGGCATCGACACCGCGGAGGTGGTGCGGCAGAAAACGAAGGAGGCCGCCGAGTACGGCGTGCTCAAGGTCAAGCTTGGGCGGGACACCGACAAGATGATGATCGAGACCATCCGGTCGGTGACCGACAAGCCCATCACGGCCGACGTGAACCAGGGATGGAAGGACCGTGCCGCGGCGCTCGACATGCTGGCCTGGTTGAAGGAGCGCAACGTCGTGATGGTGGAGCAGCCGCTGCCGAAGGAGCAGGTGGACGACCTCGCCTGGCTGACGGAGCGCAGCCCGCTGCCGATCATCGGCGACGAAGGGGTGCAACGCTTGACGGACATTCCGCATGCCAAGGGCGTGTATCACGGCATCAACATCAAGCTGATGAAGTGCACCGGGATGCGCGAAGCGCACAAGATGATCGTGCTCGCGCGCTCGCTGGGCATGAAGGTGATGCTGGGGTGCATGACCGAGACGTCGTGCGCCATCTCCGCCGCGTCGCACCTGTCACCAATGGTGGACTGGGCCGACCTCGATGGCGCGCTGCTGATCAGCAACGATGTCTATGACGGCACGCAGGTCGTGGGCGGCAAGGTCACGCTGCGGGACTGGCCCGGCATCGGAGTGCGGCCGCTCAAGGGCTAGGGCTGCAGCGGCCGCGCCGGCCCGATGACGCGCCGCGCGCGAACGAGGTTCTTGAGCAGCCCGTCGTTGAAGTTCGGCGCCGTCGGGTCGAAGCTGTCGATGCGCACGCCGGAACCGCCCGGCGTATGGATGAACGTCCGGTTCTGCAGGTAGATGGCGACGTGCGTGATGCGCTCGGCGCGTTCCGGCGTGGCCTTCTGTCCGAAGAAGAGCAGGTCGCCCTTGGCGAGCAGGCGGAAGTCGTCACCGACCGGCACGTCGAACCCCATCTGCGCCTGCTGGTTGGCATCGCGGTTGAGTTCCAGGCCGTTCAGCCGGAAGACGGTCTTGGTGAAGCCGGAGCAGTCCATCCCCTTCGGTGAGGTGCCGCCCCAGAGGTACGGCACGCCGATGAAGCGCTTGGCGGTGGACTCGACGTTGTCGGCCGTCAGCTTGCGGCTCGCCTTCCATGTGGCGTAGTCGGCCACGAGCGCGCGCTGGATGAACCCCTTGCGGCCGTCGGGCGTCTCCACGGCACGCCAGTGGCCGCGCGCACCATCGTCCTTGAAGAGCACGCCGGGCACGGCGTCGCTGACGGGGAGCGACGTGGTGTCGGGCTTGGCGCGCACGACGCCGAAGTATGCCGTCGTGATGACGCGCGCTCCGTGCTCCCACGCCGTCACGCCCTCGCTCGTCGTGAGGTGCATGGCGGCGCCTTCGAGCCATCCGAGGTACTTGTCGGGCCCCTGCACGTAGTACCAGTCGCCCTGCCGCTTGAGCAGTCGCACGACCATTCCCATCATCACCTGCGTCGCCAGCTCGGCGGAGTGCGCCGGGTTGGAGCGCACGTTGCCGACGCTCACCTTGACGATGCCAAACGGCGCGGCGGCGAGCCCCGGCTCGGGCAGAACGCGCATGCTGTCCACGACCGGCGCGAGCCTCGCCGCGGCGAGCGCCGCCAGCAGGTCGCGGCGTGCGCCATCCTGATCTACGTCGCCGCGCACCACAAACTGCGCCGCCTCCTTCACGCACGTGACGTCGAAGACCGCGACACGGCGGTCGGGGGCATAGCGCGCCTTGACGGCGGCGACGACGGCCTTGCACGGATCATCCTGCGCCGCCGCCCAAGCGGGGACGACGAGCGGGAGCGCGAGAGCGAGCAGGGGCAGCAGTGCGGTTCGGCGCATGGTGACGACCTTCGGGAGGTTCGAGGAAGCCCAGTAG
>JAKAJN010000216.1 GCA_021813725.1 bacterium
CCGCCGCGCAACTGACAGAGGAGCAGCGACGCCAGCCGATCGTCAGCAGCTTCTCATCGCTGACGGCGACGCTCGCGCATATGGTGGGCGCCGAGTGGATCTGGCTGCGGCGATGGATGGGAGACGTGTCAAGCGGCGCACCAGAATGGATGGCGGGTGCGGATCTCGCGGCGCTGCGCGCGAAGCTCGACGAGGTCGAACGCGAGCGCGAGGCCTTTCTCGCGCCGCTGAGCGAGGCGGAGCTGGCACGCGACATTGAGTATCGCACGCTTGGCGGCGTGGCCGGCCGCACGCGGCTCGACGATCTCATTCGGCACGTGGTGAACCACGCGACGTACCATCGGGGGCAGGTGACGACGATGCTGCGCCAATTGGGCGGAACGCCGACGTCCACCGACTACGTCTACTTCCTGCGCACGCGGCGGTAGGCGTCGCCGTTAGAAGAAGCTCTCGCGTTCCTCCAGGGTGCGGGCGGGGATGTGGTGCGACTCGGGCCACTCGTGCGCCTCGAGTGCGTGCGCGGGAAGATCGTGGGCGACGGGGAGTCCGAGGAAGGCCGCGGCGGCGGCGGCGGACTCGCGCCCGGGCCAGTACGCGCTGTGGCCGTACTTCTTCGCCGGGCTCCGCGAGGTGTCGGCCATCGCCAGTTCCTGCTGCCAGGCGCGCGCCGGGTGTCCGTATCGCCCGACGGCGGTGGGGAAGAAGCCGTCGCCACCGACGGTCTGCCCTGGAGGGAAGGCGAGCTGCAGCACCTTGTCGCCCGTGGAGTGCAGCACGCAGGTGCCGCGCGCAAACTGCACCGCCGGGCGCAGCGAGCCGCGCTCTTCCACGCGAAACTCCGGCACCGCGGCGGCCATCAGCACGAGCCGTTCGAGCACGACGTTGGGCGCGTCGGTCGCGCTTGCCGCCGCCCGGAACTGCTCCACGAGTTCGAGGGTCAGCCGGTTGCCGAGCGAGTGCGCGACGATGTTGATGGCCATTGGCGCGCCGGCGGGGCCGTGGCGCGACTTGAGGTAGTCGAACAGGCTCGCGGCCGAGGTGCGCGACACGGCGATCTTGCCCGAATAGGAGAAGAGTGAGACGATCGCGTTGCGTTCGTCGCCGGGCCAATGGACGCCGAAGATGGTCCACGGCAGGGACGGACGTGCGGCGAGGCGTTCGAGCGACGCGACAAAGCTGGAGAAGGAGCGCAGCGCCACGTCCACCGAGTTGTTATAGCCGTGCACGAGCAGGAGGACGCGCCCCTGGCCGTCGATGGTGTCGCGTCCGGACGTGTCGTAGGCGGGCACGACGCGGCCGCCCTTGCGCGCTCCGCGTTCGCGAACGCTGAGTTGACTGAAGGCGACGGGCACGATCAGCCCCGGAACTTCTGCAGCACGGCGGTGAGGTCGCGCGCGACGGGGGCGAGGAAGCCGGCGAAGACCGCGGTCAGGAAGATCGGGCCGATCTGCGTGGCGACCGTCACGTCGGTCGACCAGGCAATCGCGACGAGCGCGAGTGCGACGCTCACCCCAAACGAGGCGACCTGCAGCCACCACTTCCAGCGAAATGCCGTCTTGATCTGAAAGCCGTCGATGGCGCGCTGGAGCTGGTGCACCACCCGGTTGCGCGCGTCGGCGAGGAAGATGCGCTTGGTGGCGATGCCCGCCTCCACGTCGATCGTCGCCAGGCGGTCCGCGCCGAAGAGCTGTCGCACGTCCGACACGTCCGCGCCGGAGGCGGCGACGAGGAGCAGATCCGGGTAGCGATCGGGGTAGTCGAGCGCGAGTTGCACGGCGCTGTTCATCTGCCCGCACATCTGCTCGATGGACAGATCGAAGAGCGCGTGGTCGTCGCCGTCCACGCTGAGGCGCACCAACTGCTCGCGGGCGCGTGCCGCGTCGGGCTGCTCGATGCCGAGCTCGGCGAGCGCCCGGGTGAAGCGGGTGCGCGCCTCGTCGGTGCCGTCCAGCAGCCAGTTGTTCAGCGAAGCGGCCTGAAAGTACCGCCGCAGGGGGGTGAGGTCCTTCACCGTCTGCAGGATGGCCATCGTGGCGACGCCGATGACCGAGAGCGCCGTGAGGAAGGGCGTCAGGGAATCGGCGGCACCGGCGAAGAATTGCTGGATGGCGTGCGCAATGCTGTTCACGGAACCTCCCTCGGGGCGGGGCAGTGAGAGCGCCGGGTGCGGCCGTCGGCGCATATCACGCTACGTTACTAAAGTCTTGCCGCGCGCGAAAGAGCGGGCCCGACAACTGGTGGCGCGCTTGCCGGCGCGCCTGCGGCGTCGTAACGTGAAGTGACAGCGGGGCTTGGCGCCTGTGCTGACTGCGTACGCCCGCGGCCTGCCGTACCTCTCGACTCCTCTCTATCGCCTTCCTCGACGCGATGACCGCACCGTTCAGCAACTCCTACGACGACGCGCAGCGCTCGCGGTCGTACGACACCCTCGAGTTTCCGGGGACGTACTACCTCGCCTATCGCGACTTGCCGGCCATCTTCGGTGAGCACGTGCGCGGCGTCCGCGCGGTGGATTTCGGGTGTGGCACCGGGCGGTCGACGCGATTTCTGCGCGAACTGGGGTACCAGCCGATTGGCGTGGACATCTCGGCGGCGATGCTCGCCAAGGCGCGCGCACGCGACGCATCGGGCGACTATCGCCTGGTGGTGGACGGCGAGACGGATGACCTGCCGGCGGGCGAGGCCGACCTGATCTTTGCCGGCTTCACCTTTGACAATGTGCCGACGCGGGAGCGGAAGGTCGCGCTGTTCACCGCGTTGCGGCGGCTCCTGGCCGCGGAGGGGCGCCTCGTGATGCTCGGCTCGACGCCCGAAATCTACCTGCACGAGTGGGCGTCGTTCTCCACCAAGGACTTTCCGCTGAACCGCACCGCTCGCTGCGGCGACCTGGTGCAGACCATCATGCTCGACGTGGACGACCGGCGCCCGGTGGACGACATCCTCTGGACCGACGACGCGTACCGCGACGTTTTCGCGAGCGCTGGTCTCCGCGTGCGCGACGTCCGGCATCCGCTCGGCAGACCCGACGAACCGTACGCGTGGGTGAGTGAGACGACGGTGGCGCCGTGGGTGATCTATGTACTGGCGCCGTGACGCGCTGGGCGCACTCGGCTGCACGGCGCTGATGGCCGCGTGCGGTCAGGCGTCGCCGCGCCGGCTGAGCGTCGAACAGGACACGCTGGTGCTCTACGGGTACGAGACCGTGCCGCCTCCGGTGCGGGGGCTGGTGCGGTCCGGGGAGATCACGCTCACCCGTCGCAATCAGCTGTCGCTCTCGGCCGACACGGCGGTGGAGAACAGATACGGCAGAGTGCAGTGCCGCAAGACCGGGTCGGCCACCGCAGTGGTGCGCGTGGACGACGAGCGCGTGCAGTTCACGGTGATTTGCCGGCCGGCCGTCCGCGTACAGATGCCAAAGGCGCG
>JAKAJN010000217.1 GCA_021813725.1 bacterium
TTCGCCCGCGCAGTGGCCGCTGATCCGGCGCTGCTGGTGCTCGACGAGGCCACGAGCGCGGTGGACAGCCGAATCGAGGCCGACATCCAGCGTGCCCTCCGCGAATTGATGGCGGGCCGGACGACCGTTGCGATCGCGCACCGGCTGAGCACGATCGTGTCGGCAACGGAAATCCTGGTCCTGCACCACGGCGAAGTGCGAGAGCGAGGCACCCACGCGCAGCTCCTGGAGGCAGGGGGCTTGTACACCCGGCTCTCGCGGCTGGAAGGGGTTGGGACAGGGGCGCGAAACAGGGTTGCCACCCCTGTTGGCGACGGGTAGCTTCACGTTGCCATGGCGTACCTTCAGTTGCACGGAAAACAATATCCCGTCCCCGCCGAAGGGCTCACGGTCGGCTGTCAGGACGGCGCAGCGTTGCGGTTGCCGGGCGACGACGCGACCGCGCGGGCCTTCGTCGGTCTCGCGGTCGACGGCAGCGCGGTAATCCGGCGCGACGCGCCGGACGCGGTCGTCTTGGTCAACGGCGTCCAACTTGGCGTGGAACCGAGCCCGCTGTTGCACGGCGACAAGATCGAGATGGCGGGCGAGGAACTGCGCTTTGGCGACGTAAAGCAGGGGGGGAGCACCCAGTTCGTCAGCGGGGCGCAGGTCGCCGAGATGGCGCGCGCCAAGGCGGCAGGGACGCCGGCCAAGCCGACACTGGCTCGCGGGGGTCGCCTCGTGTCGCTGACCGACGGCCGCGAATACACCGTGCCGGACGACGGCATCACGATCGGCCGCGAAGTCGGCAACGACGTCGTGATCCCGTCTTCCGAGGTGTCGCGCAAGCATGCCGAAATCGTGCCAATGCCCGGTGGCTACCATCTGAACGATCTCAGCACGAACGGCGTGTTCGTGAACGGCGCCCGCATCGAGCAGAAGCAGGTGCTTGGACGCGGCGACGTCATCAAGGTGGGGCCAGAGGAGTTCCGTTTTTACGCCGACCAGGTGAAGGCGGCGCCTGCGCCACCGCCCGCCGCTGTCCCTGCCGCGCCACCCGTCGTCGCCGCGCCGTCCGCGCCACCGGCGCCGTCCGCAGCGCCGCCCGCAGCGCCGCCCGCGAAGCCGCCGGCGCCCGAGGTCAAGCTCGACCTCGAATCGGCCATCGCCTCGGCAGCGCCCGCGGTGCCCGCGGCGCCCTCCGCTCCGACGCCAGCGGCTCCGACGCCAGCGGCTCCGACGCCCAAGCCCGAGAGTGCGGGGCACGCACCGCTCGCGACGCTCGAGATCATCAACGAAGGCCCGCTCAAGGGGACCAAGTTCGAGATCCACTCGGCGCTCACGAACGTCGGTCGCGGCGGGCATAATGACGTCGTGCTGTCCGACGAGAGCGTCTCCGATTCGCACGCGAAGATCCAGAAGCGCGACAACGGCTGGTTCATCGTGGATCAGGAGTCGACGAACGGGACGTATGTCGGCGGCCGTCGCGTGCAGGGTGAGCAGCGCGTCGAGGGTGCGCCGGACGTGCGGTTCGGCGGCATCAAGATGACGTTCCGGCCACTCGCCAAGGCCGGCGACGAAGGGGGCGGCACCCGAGCCATCGCGGCCGTGGCCGTGGAGCAGGCGCGCAAGTCGACCGTCGCCAAGCCGGCGGCCCCAGTCGCCGTCGAGACCAAGAAGAAGGGATGCGGGGCGATGATCGCATTCATCCTCACCGCGGCGGCGGCCGGCACGACGCTGCTGGCCGTCCTGCTCTCCACCGGACACTAACGCGTGCATCTCGCAGTCGCCGCCCGATCCGACGTCGGCATGGTCCGGTCCGGCAATGAAGATTCGTTCTTCGCCGAAGCCGACGCGCGCCGCGGCGTCTTCATGGTCGCCGACGGGATGGGCGGCCATGCCGCCGGCGAAGTGGCGAGTGAAATGGCGGTCCAGATTGTGGCGCGGTCGCTGCTCCAGCTGGAGAGTGTCGTGCAGCGGGACGCCGCCGATCGTACGGCGCAATCGCTGCGCGATGCCAATCGCGCCATCTACGAGCGCATGCTGGCGGAGACCGACAAGCAGGGCATGGGGACGACCGCCTCGGTGCTGCTGCTGTCGGACGGGCACTATCTGATCGGGCAGATCGGCGACTCGCGCATTTACATGCTGCGCGACGGCGCGCTTGTGCAACTGACCAAGGACCACTCGTACGTGCAGGAGCAGGTGGACGCGGGACTCCTGACGCCGGAGCAGGCGCGCTACCATCCGTACAGCAACGTGATCACGCGTTGCGTCGGGGCGAGCGAAGGCGTGGAGCCCGACCTCTATGCCGGCGAGGCGCGTCCCGGAGATGTCTTTCTCGTCGCTTCCGACGGCCTCACGGGCATGGTGGACGACCGGCGGCTGCAGCAGATCCTGCTGGCGCGCACGGGACCGGGCCGCATCGTGGACACGCTGATTGCCGAGGCCAACGGACGTGGCGGCCTCGACAACATCACCGCGATCGTCGTTCAGGTCGTCGGTTTCGACGCCAACGCCGCCGAGTGACGCGGGGGGCGCCATGAGCGACCAACCCGAAACCGTTGCCAGCGTCGCCGAACTCTATCTCGGCAACATCCTCTACGCCCTGGAGTCGTGCGCACTGACGCTCGACAGCGAGGGGAAGGGCACCGACGCGGCGTTCTATCGGGGCATCGCGCGCAAACTGGCCGAGGCGTACGGCCGGTCCAGGCCCGGGTGACGAACGCGACAGCATCGTCGCTCGCCCGGCTGGTGTGGGAGCTAGTGACGGGGCGACGCCCTGTCGAGCGCAGTGGCCCTTTGCTTGCGACGTTCATCGACTTGCCGGCCCCGGTGCGGGACGCCGTACGGTGGGTGGTGCGCCCCAAGCGGCGTTTTCTCTACGGCCGACTGCGGGTGCTGGCCGGCGACCGTGTGATGAGCGGCCCCTTCGAAGGAATGCAGCTCGCTGGGCTCCCGGCCGCGCCGGAATTGGTCGGCTGTTTCGAGCACGAACTCTTCGATATTGTGCGCGAACTGGCGGCGCGACCTTTCCGTCGGGTGGTCAACGTCGGCGCGCGTTACGGGTACTACGCCATCGGTCTTGCTCGCCTGATGCCGACCGTCGAGGTGTATGCCTTCGAGGCAATGGACGAGGTGCGCCGAACGCTTGCCGCCGCGGCGGCGGCGAATGACGTCGCCGTTCGCGTGCGGATCGGCGGGTACTGCGACGTCCCTGAACTCGCTGCCGCACTCGACGACGGCGATGGCGTGCTCGTCGTCTGCGACATCGAAGGCGGTGAGGTGTCGCTGCTAGACCTGGCGCGTGTCCCCGCGCTGCGGCGTGCGACCCTGCTGGTGGAGTGCCACGGCCCGCCGGAGGACCCGACGGAACCGGTGATCGCCCGGCGATTCCTGCCCACGCACGAGCTGCGGCG
>JAKAJN010000005.1:0-2348 GCA_021813725.1 bacterium
AAAGTCATCGGCCTCCCCGACTGGGTCTTCCCGGGCTCAATCGGCGTGATGCTCGCCGGTCTCCCGGTCATCGGCATCACGTGGTACGTGCAACGCGTGGCGCACCACGCTTACACGGTCACGCCACAGTTCACCCCGGGCGGTTCCACGGCACCGCAGGGCACGATGGCCACCCTGGCCATGCGCGCCGTTCCCCACGTGTCGTGGCGCCGCACCTGGATGGGCGGGAGCATCGCGGTCGGCGGTTTTGTCGCGCTCGTCATCGCCTTCATGGTCATGCGCGCGCTTGGCGTAGGCCCGTTCGGTTCCATGCGCGGCAAGGGGATCTTCGGCGAGCGCGAGACCATCGTGGTGGCCGACTTCCGCAGTCCGGTCAGCGACTCCACGCTCGGTGGCACGGTGGCCGAGGCGTTGCGCACCGACCTCGGGCAGTCGAACTCGCTGAAGGTGCTCACGCGCGCCAACATGCGCGACCTGCTGGGCATGATGCAGCGGTCGCGCGAGAGCGCGGTGCAGTTCGATGTCGCGCGCGAGATCGCGACGCGCGAAGGAGCCAAGGCGGTGCTCGACGGCGAAGTCGTACGACTCGGCAAGGGCTACGTCGTGTCGGCCCGTCTCGTGAACGCGCTCGACGGGAACGAACTGGTGACCTTCCGCGAGACGGCGAGCGGTGAGGACGACCTGATTACCGCGCTGGGCAAGCTCTCACGCTCGGTGCGCGAACGCGCCGGTGAATCCTTGCGGAACATCCAGAAGAGTTCCGAGCTCGAGCGCGTCTCCACGCCGTCACTGTCCGCGCTGCGCAAGTATGTGGAAGGATCGCAGGCCAGCGACGAGCGTGGTGAACCCGAACGCGCCATCGCCCTGCTGCGCGAGGCGGTCAGCATCGACACGGGCTTCGCCATGGCTTGGCGCAAGCTCTCGGTGGTGTTGGGCAACGAAGGCAACGACCGGGTGGGCCAACTCGCGGCGGTCGAGGCGGCGTACCGGCACCGCGGCCGTCTCACGGAGATGGAGCGCAACCTCACCGAAGGATACTACTTCACCAACGGTCCCCGCCCCGACCTGGACAAGGCGCTGGCGTCCTATGAAGCGGCGCTTGTGCTCGATTCCACCAGCACGTCGGCGCTCAACAACGCCGCCGTCGTTTACGGTCGCAAGCGCGAGTACGCCAAGGCGGCCGAGCTGTATCGGCGCGTGATTGCCCTGCCGCGCACGTTCGGGGGTGCGTTCACGAACCTGCTGCAGGAGCAGATTCGCATCGGTCAGACGAGCGCGCTCGATTCAACGGTTGCCGCGTTCCGCACGCGCCTTCCCAACAGCAATGATCTGTGGGAGGCCGATTGGTATGCGGCGCACGGCAAGGGAGATGAGCGCGCAGCCGACTCGATTTCGAGGGCGATGTACGCACGGGCCAAGACGTCGCGCCAGGCCATCCGCAGTGCGGGCGGCGCGTACGCGTACGCGGCGTTGACCGGGCGGCCGCGGGAAAGCCTGCACTGGGCCGCGCTCAGTACCGAGGCGGTCGCCAAGGTGCAGCCGGGAGCCGCCAGTCGATTCCAAGCTGCGCTCGACACGGTCTTCACGCTGGTCAATCCGCTGGAGCAGATGGCCGAGGCGCGTGCGGTGCTCACCCGCGCGATGGCACGCACACCGCTCAGCAGCATGGCGCCCGCCGAGCGTCCGTATATCTCGCTCGCCCGGCTCGCGGCGACGCTGCGGGACCCCGCGCTCGCCCGCCTCGCCCGGGATGGTTGGGAGAAGGACCAAGCGTCGTCGTTCGCCGATCCAGCGGGTCGGCGGGCAATGTTCACGTCGCAACTGGCGATGGCCGAGCAGCGGTGGAACGATGCCATCGCACCGATGCAGGAGGCGTATCGCCGGTTTGAAGTGCGCGAAAACTTCGCGTTGGCCTTCATCGGACAGGCCTACGACCTGGCGAACAAGCCCGACTCGGCCATCGCATATTTCGAGCAGTTCACCGCCACGCCCGACGCCACCTTGAGCGAGACGCCTTTGTTCCTTGCCGGCTCGTACAAGCGCCTCGGTGAACTCTATGATGCAAAAGGCAACTCGAAGAAGGCGATCGAGAACTTCGAGAAGTTCGCCAGTCTCTGGAAGAATGCGGAGCCCGAGCTGCAGCCGAAGGTCCGTGAAGTGCAGGACAAGCTGAAACGGCTGCGCGGGCTGAAGGGGTAGTCGGTCAGCACTCCTCGAGCCTGAAGACCTGCTCGATGGGCTGGCCGAAGACCCGGGCAATCCGAAGCGCGAGCACGAGCGACGGCACATAGCGCTCCTGCTCGAGCATCATGATGGTCTGCCGCGTGCAGCCGGCCGCGTCAGCCAGC
>JAKAJN010000005.1:2448-62305 GCA_021813725.1 bacterium
CACATCGAACGTCATCGTACCGAGCACATCGGCTGGTTGCGCGCCGCAGTACTTGGCGCCAACGATGGGCTGATCTCGACCAGCAGTCTGGTAGTGGGTGTCGCGGCCGCTCAGACCGAGAGGGGACCGGTCCTGCTGGCAGCGACGGCAGGGCTCGTGGCGGGGGCGCTCAGCATGGCGGCCGGAGAATACGTCTCGGTCAGCTCCCAGTCGGACACCGAGAACGCCGATCTCGCCCGTGAGCGAAACGAACTTGCGTCGATGCCGGAGCACGAACTTGCGGAGCTCACCGGCATCTATGTTTCGCGCGGTCTCACTCCCGAACTCGCCGGGCAAGTCGCCGAGCAACTGACGGCGCACGATGCGCTGGGGGCGCACGCGCGCGATGAGCTGGGCATCCATGAATTGACCCGCGCACGACCGATTCAGGCGGCGCTGAGTTCCGCGGCGGCATTTGCCGTTGGTGCGGCACCTCCGCTGCTTCTGGTCCTCGCGGTTCCCCTGGCGCAGGTCACGCCGGTGGTGATGGGCGTGACACTCGTCCTGCTCGTCGCGCTCGGCGCACTCGCCGCGCGACTCGGCGGAGCGCCGATGCTGCGTGGGGCCGCGCGCGTGGCGTTCTGGGGTGCGGTGGCGATGGCCGCGACCTCGCTGGTTGGCCGGCTGTTCGGCGCCGCCGGGTAAGCGGGCGACAACGACAACGCGCCCCGGATTTCGTCGAGGCGCGTGCGCTATCAGGTGGGTGCGGACTCAGCTCGTTGCGTCGCTTCCGCCCGGGAGTTGCGGTACGCTGTTGTCGGTTGCGCGCAACAGCCCCGTCTGCGTGTAGAGCAGCAACTTGTCGCGCGTGTCCACGATGTCGAGGTTGCGCATCGTCAGCTGGCCGATGCGATCCTGCGGCGTAAAGAACGCCTCGCCCTTCTCCATCGTCAGCCGTTCGGGCTTGTACGTGAGGTTCGGACTCGTCGTGTCGAGGATTGAATAGTCGTTGCCGCGGCGCAGCTCAAGCGTAACCTCGCCGGTGATGGCGCTCGCCACCCAGCGCTGGGCGCTCTCGCGCAACATCATCGCCTGCGGGTCGAGCCAGCGCCCCTGATACAGCAAGCGGCCCAGCCGGCGGCCGTTGTTGCGGTACTGCTCGATGGTGTCCTCGTTGTGGATGCCGGTGACGAGACGCTCGTACGCGATGTACAGCAGCGCCAGCCCCGGCGCCTCGTAGATGCCGCGACTCTTGGCTTCGATGATGCGGTTCTCGATCTGGTCGGACATGCCAAGGCCGTGCCGCCCACCAATCGCGTTGGCCTCCATGAACAGCTCGAGCGGCGTGTCGTACTGCTTGCCGTTGATCGCGATGGGATGACCTTCCTCGAACCGGATGGCGACCGTCTCCTTGTTCACCACCACATCCTCGCGCCAGAACGCGACGCCCATGATGGGCTGCACGATCGTGACGCCGTTCTTGAGGAACTCGAGATCCTTGGCCTCGTGCGTGGCGCCGAGGATGTTGGAGTCAGTGGAGTAGGCCTTCTCGGCGCTCATCTTGTAGGCGAAGCCGTGCTTCGTCATGTACGCCGACATCTCGCTGCGGCCGCCGAGGTCGTCAATGAACGCCTGGTCGAGCCACGGCTTGTAGACGCGCAGGTCGGGGTTGGTGAGCAGGCCGTAGCGGTAAAACCGCTCGATGTCGTTCCCCTTGAACGTGCTCCCGTCGCCCCAGACGTTGACGTTGTCCTGGCGCATCGCCGCCACGAGCATGGTGCCGGTGACGGCCCGGCCAATTGGCGTGGTGTTGAAGTACGTCTGCCCGGCGGTCGTCACGTGGAAGGCGCCGCACTGCAGGGCGCTGATCCCCTCGGCGACGAGCTGTGGGCGGCATTCGACCAGGCGCGCCTTTTCGGCGCCGTATTCCATCGCCTTGCGCGGGATTTCATCGTAGTCCGACTCATCGGGCTGGCCGAGGTTTGCCGTGTAGGCATACGGGATGGCGCCCTTGGCGCGCATCCAATGCAGGGCAGCGCTGGTGTCGAGGCCGCCGGAGAAGGCAATGCCAACCTTTTCGCCGACGGGGAGGTGCTGCAGGATGGTGGCCACGCGTCGCGCTCGTGCAGGGGGAGGAAACGGGCCGCGCATTGGCGCGGCCCGTGCGAAAAATACATCCGAACTGGGCGAATTGAGAGGTTGCCGCGCCACGCGTGGGGCTCCATTACCCTACCGCGAGGGTAGTGCTACTGTCCGGCGGCAACAGGTCGCCGAAACCACACGGATTCAAGGAGGTCCCCCATGCGTGGATTCCCGGCTGAAAGCGCAATACCCGATCGCGGCATCGCCCAGCGCTGGCGCGACGCGACACCCTGGCTGCAGGGAATTCTGCGCATGGTCGCCGCCTTCCTGTTCATGCAGCCGGGCACGATGAAACTGTTTGGGTTCCCGATGCCCATGCCACCCGGCATGGAGCTGCACCTGTTCTCGCAGATCGGTCTCGCCGGAATTCTTGAAGTCTTCGGCGGCGCGCTGATGCTCGTCGGGCTCTTCACGCGTCCGGTGGCCTTTGTCCTCTCCGGCGAGATGGCTGTGGCGTACTTCCAGGCCCACGCACGGCATGGCTTCTGGACGCTCACGAACGGTGGCACCGACGCTGTGTTCTACTGCTTCCTGTGGCTCTTCTTCTCGGCCGCCGGAGCGGGGAACCTCAGTCTCGACGCTCGACGCGCTGCGCGACACACGACAACTTGAGGAGATGGCAGCGCGTCTCTCCATCGTCAACATCGGCTATCGTTCCACCAACTTCTGGGTGGTAAGCGCTGGTCGATCACGCCTGCTGGTCGATCTGGGTTGGCCGGGAATGTTCGATGCCCTGACGACCAATCTCGCGCGCATGGACATCCCCCTGCGCGAGATCACGCACGGCGTGGCCACGCACTACCACATGGATCACGCCGGCGCAGCCCAGGATCTCAAGAATTCAGGGATGCGCCTGCTCGTCGCCGAGGAGCAGGTGGCGGCCATCGCGCCGATGGCGCGACACATGAAACCGACGGACCGCTACACGCCAATCGTATCTGCCGGCAACGTCGTGGTGTCGTGTGCAGAGAGCCGCGCCGTGCTGGACTCGCTCGGCATCGGCGGACAGTTCGTGCACACGCCAGGGCACTCGGACGACAGCATCAGCGTGCTGCTCGACGGTGGAGAAGTGTTCACGGGCGACCTGACGTGGCCGGCGTTCGCGACCGAGGAGACGATGCAGCAGGTGCTCGCGAGCTGGGCGCAGCTGCGCGCGATCGGGGCACGCACCGTGTATGCCGGACATGGTGCCGTCCGCCCGATGCCAGCCGCATAGGCCTGGCGCGAGCCACTACTACAGCCCGATCACCGTGTGGGGTTCGAGGGGGCGCGGTAGATCGTGACCGCCGTGTCGCCATACTCGTAGCGGCGCCCGCCGGTGGGGAGCACGTGCGTCGCGGCATGCTCGGCGACGAAGACGCGCGCGAAAAGCGTCGCCCGCCAACTCTCGATCACGCGGTCGAGCATGCGCGATTCGTACGGGGGGTCGCAGAAGCAGATGTCATACGCGCCGAACGTCGTGAGCGCCGCGGCGAATGGTAGCGCATCGCGCTTGAAGATTCGCGTGCGCTCACGCGCGCGTAGGGCGGCGACGTTGGCCTTGAGCGCGTGCAGGCTGGCCGGGCGCGTCTCCACGAAGTCGGCGCGCCGCGCGCCGCGCGAGAGTGCCTCGAGGCCCAGCGCCCCCGTGCCGGCAAAGAGGTCGAGTACACTGGCATCCGTGAGATCGCCCTTGAGCAGATCCAGGATTGCTGCGCGCACCTTCTCGGCGGTGGGGTGCACGCGAAAGTCGCGTGGCGACGTCAAGTCGCGACCGGCCCACTTGCCGCCGACAATCCTCACGGGCGGGCGAGCGTCACAGGGCCGCCCGGCGTCGCGGCAACGGCGACGCCACCCGCGAACGTCAGTCGGAGACTGGCTCCGCCGCGGGGGTCGAAGGTGCGGTACTCGCCACCCTTCGACGGAACGAGTTCCACCGCCGAAAACGGCCGTGCCCCCAAGTCCTCGATGCGCCGGCTTCGGTTGAAGGTGTAGATGTTGGTTGCGCCACCGCGCTCGAAGTTGAGTCGCACGGTGGTGCGAAGGCCTCCTTCGGGGCCGCGCAGCGAGCCAACCACCTCGGCCGACCGAAAGGCGCCGAGCCGTTCGCGGCGCCCGGTCATCAGGTCGGCCTCCTGGCGCGCCACTTCGGCGGAGTCGGGGCCGCCCTCTCCGATCGCGGCGAGCAGGGGGCCGATGTTGCCGGCCACCAACCCCTGCACGATGCCCAACGCGCGTGCGTTCGCCTCGGCGGCTCCCGGTGGTGATGTTGTGTCACCGTTCACCAGCAGGCCGTATGCCTGCTGCCCCACCGCCTCGGCCATCAACCGGCCATTTGCCACGCGCAACGTGAGGCGACTGCCGTCGGCCAGTCGATACTCGCCCGCCGCGGCCGCCAGGGCCTGCGGTGTGACCGTGACCCGTTCCGGTGGAAGTTCGTACGCGTCGCCGAACGCGATGCGTGTGAGCACGCGCACTGCCTGCGTTGCCGTGAGCTCGGCGACGGTGGAGGTCACGAAGAGCGTGACGCTGTCGTCCACGAAGCGCAGGAACTCGGCGACGTATACGCCGTTGCCGCCGTTGTGCGTGATCAACCGCGTGCCGCGCCGCGTCTTCATCACCGCCCAGCCGTAGGCGTACTGCGACGCGCTGTCGGGTCCCTCGTACACGTAGCCGGTTGTGAACTTGCGGCGGCTCGAGTCGGTGAGCACGCGCGCGTCGTTGAGTGCGGCGTCCCAGCGCGCCATGTCGCCGAGTGTCGTGTGCAGGCCGCCGTTTCCGCGCAGCGCCCAATACGGTGCGTCAGCGGGAGCGATGCGGTCCACGATGGTTCCCCAGTCGCGGCCGTTCTGGTAGCCGTGCGCGATGCGCTCCGCCGGCCAATGCGGCGCCTTGTAGCCCGTGGCGTCCATGCCTGCCGGGCGCAGCACCAGCTCGCGCAGCGCCGACTCGTAGTCGGTTCCGGTGACGATTTCCACAATCGCAGCCAGCAGCGAATAGCCCGCATTGGAGTAGAAGTGGATGCGTCCGGGCGGATTGCGAAGCGGGGCGGCGAACATGCGTTGCACGTATTCGTCGCGCGTGGTCGGCTCGTAGTCGGTGGGTGAAAAGTCCGACTTGAAACCGGCCGTGTGGGTGAGCAGCTGGTGCAGCGTGATGCTACGCTTGTCTGCTGGCGCGTCCGGGAAGAAGCGTGCGAGCGAATCGGTGGTGCGCAGGCGGCCCTGCTCCTCAAGCCGCAGGATGGCGGCCGCCGTGAACTGCTTGGTGATGGAGCCCAGGTTGTAGACGGTCGCGGTGTCAGCCACGAGGCCCGCGGCGCGGTTGGCCATTCCGTAGCTGCGTTCCACGACAACGCGGCCATGGCGCGTCAGCAGCACGCCGCCAGTGTAGCCCAGATTCTCAAGGCGCATCATGTACTCGTCAACACGCGCCGCCGCATCAGCGTCGGTTGGCGAGGTCCCCTGTGCCAATGCGCCTGAAGCGACGCCGAGGACGGTGCCGGCGACAGTCAGGCCGGCGAACAGGCGGAGACGGGTGCGCATGCGCATGGATATTAGTCAGAATCAGGCGGCCTAGCGTTGCCGCCACGGGCGCACTCTGGCGATTCGGCCCGTGGCAGCGCTTCTTAGGAACGTCGCAAGCGGGCCTCGCCTTCGTGCGCCCGCCCGTCTCGCACTACTCCGGAGCTGCCATGCGTCCCTTTATTCCCGTCCTTCTCGCCGCTGCCCTCGGCGGCTGCACGATGCACGTCCAGCGGTCGTCGGCGCCGCAGGCCGCACCGACCATCGAGACCGGCGCAACATCGGGCGCGCTGGCCCAAGTCTACTATTGGCGTGCGAAGCCGGGAAAGTTCGACGAATACTCGCGATACATTCGCGAATTCGCCGAGCCCATCGATCACGAGGCCGGCCGACGCGGCGCGTTTGTGAGCGTCACCACCTACGTGGCGCATGACACCGCGAGCGCCTGGACGCACATGCGCGTCTTCGTCTTGCGCGACAGCGCGCAACTGCGTGCGCTCGGCGGTGCGCTCGACAGCGCGGGCCTGCGGCTCGAACCCGACAGCGTCAAACGGCGCCTCCGCGGCGAGTACTCTGCCTCGCTGCGCGACCGCGTCGGCGCCGTGACGGTCGAGATTCTGCGGTAGCGCCCTCAGCGCTCGTAGAATGCGGGCGGCGCGATGCCAAGCGCGCGCAGATAGACGTACCCCTGCCCGCGGTGGTGAATCTCGTTGTCAATGACGTACAACAGCAGCGAGTATCCCGTGCCGGGGTACTCGCCGAACGCCACCATCTGCTCGGCGAACTTGGCGGGGGCGATCTTCGGCCAGGCGGCATCGAGGAGTGCCGTGTCCTTGTCCCACTGCGCCAGCACCGCATCCTTTGAATCGTGCGCGGCCAGCGCGAAGCTCTTCCACTCACCGCTCACAAGGCCGTTGACCATCGGCATGGTCATCGACAGGAACTCCCGCGCCAGATCGCCGAACGGACGCATGCCACCGATGGAAAACGTGAACAGCTGCTCAGCCGGAAACGCGTCAATGACGCGGCGCGTCAGGCGACGGTGACCCTGCCAGTGAGCGAGCAAGGCGTCGGCGGTCATGAAGACGGACATGGGGGCTCCTTCCGATGAATGAGACTTCGGTGTTTATTCGGGCTCACCAAGCTACGTATTCCTCTTCATCCTGGCAAGCCACACGCTGTCGAAGGGCCGACCGGCTTGCGTCCTCCACGCCGTCGTCGCATTGGTCTCCGACCCCCCATGACGCCCTCCCAGCCCGAGCGTAACCCCCCGCATTCGTCGCGCGCCCGATTCCGGGCGTTCGTCGCGGACTATCAAGCGCGCCGCATCGACGAGACGCTGGATGGCGGTCGCGATCGAAAGTCCGGCGAGCCGTCCAGACCGGCCCAGCGACGCCAGTACGTGCGCGAGTACCTGCGCTGGCTCAAGCCACATGGCTGGGCCGTGGGTGCGCTCTTTGCACTTGCCCTGACTGCAGCCGGCCTGCAAATGGTCGAGCCGTTGTTCATGCGCTTCATCGTGGACAAGGTGCTGCTCGCGGCGGGCCTGACCGCGACGGAACGCGCCGCCCGCCTTCACTCGGCCGGCGCACTCTTTCTCGCCCTGATCATCGCGTCCAATCTGCTGGGCGCGTTGAAGGATTACCGCCAACGGCTGGTGAACGTCACGGTCATGCTCTCGTTGCGGCGCGCGCTCTTCGAGCGGTTGCTGCACTTGCCGCTGCCGCGCCTGTGGGACATGAAGACCGGCGGCATCCTCAGCCGTATCAGCGGCGATGTGGACACGACCACGGGCATGCTGCAACTGGCCATCGTGTCACCGGCGGTCTCGTTCATCCGCCTGCTCGTGGCGGTGGCCATCCTGCTTGCGCTCAACTGGCGACTCGCGCTCACGGCGCTGGCCATTCTACCGGGGATCGTCCTCATCAGCTTCATCTCGGCCAAGCGCATTCGCCCCATCTATCGTTCGTTGCGCAAGGACGCCGAGGCGGTGGACGGGCGCGTCGGCGAGACGTTCGGCGGCATCCGCGTGGTGCGGGCCTTCCGGCGCGAGATGCACGAACTGCTGGACTACATGCGCGGGCGCCACACGATCTTGCGCAAGGAGATGTTTGCGCAGCGGCGCGAGATGGTCATCTGGACGTCGTGGGGACTGCTGTTGGGGATGGTGAACGTCGTGATCCTCTGGTATGGCGGCGTGCTGCAGCTTCAGGGGCGCGCGTCCATCGGCGACATCATGGCCTTCCAGTGGTACACGTTCCTGTTGCTCAACCCTGTCTGGCAGTTGGTCAACTCCTTCTCCGAGCTGCAACGGTCGCTCGCCGCGATGGAGCGGGTGTTCGAGCTGCTGGCGCTGGAAAATGACAAGCCCGACCGGCCGGGAGCGGTGGACGCACCGCGCGACGTGCGCGAGTTGCGTCTCGACGCGGTGGAGTTCGAGTACCGCGAAGGACGCCCCGTCGTTCGCGACTTCAGCGTCACGGTACCGGGCGGGAGCGTGGTGGCGCTCGTTGGCCGCAGTGGCGCGGGCAAGACGACAGTCACGGACCTGGTGGCGCGCTTCCACGATCCATCCAAGGGAAGGATTCTCCTGAACGGCACCGACCTGCGCGACTACAAGCTCGCCAGCTACCGCGACCTGCTGGCCATCGTGCAACAGGACGTCTTTCTGTTCGACGGCTCGGTGCGCGACAACATTGCGTACGGCCGCCACGACGCCACGGACGGAGAGGTGCTGGCGGCGGCACACCGCGCAAACGCGCACGAGTTCATCGAGCGGCTCCCGGACGGGTACGACACCTTCATCGGCGAACGCGGTGTGAAGCTGTCGGGCGGCCAGCAACAGCGGCTGGCGATCGCGCGCGCCATCCTCGCCGAGCCGCAGATCCTGATTCTCGACGAAGCCACGAGCAATCTCGACACCGAGAGCGAGCAGCTGATTCAGGCCTCGATGGCATCGCTGTTCGCCGGACGCACGACCTTTGTGATTGCGCACCGACTGTCCACGGTGCGACGCGCCGACCGGATCCTGCTGATGGAGGACGGCCGTGTCGTCGAGCAAGGGACACACGACGCGCTGATGGCCGCGCAGGGGACGTACTGGCAGATGGTACAGCGGCAGATGGCCGGCGCCGGCCACGGCGAGGACGAACTGCTGGCCTGACCCGCGTCGGTGCGCTACGCGATGGGCTCCGGTTCCAGCACGCGCTCGACAATGCGCCCCTTGACGACGCTCACGTGGTAGCACTTGGCGCCGGGCTTGGCCGAGACCACTCGCTTGAGTTCGGTGCCCTCGAAGTAGAGCCCCGCCTCGTTGTCGCAGGCATAGCCGGGCTTGAGCTCGCCGCTCTTGATCAGCTTGTGGTACAGGGGCCGCCGCCCAGGCTCGGCGTCGTAGTGCGGCGAATGACTGCCCGGGAGAAAGCCGAGGCAATTCACGATCGAGAGCGCTTTGGGGCGGGAGTCGGTGGTCCCGGCCTCGAACCAACAGAGCGAGCCGGCGCTCGCGCCGCCGAGCACAATGCCGCGGTCCCACGCTTCGCGCAGTACCACATCAATGCCCTGCGCGCGCCAGATGGCCTGCTGGTTGAGCGTATTGCCCCCCGACGCCAGAATCGCATCGGCCGAGAGCAGCACCTCATCCCACCCCTTGGTCTGGGTGAGACTTTCGATGAACACGTCTTGCACAAACGGCTCGACCGCGAGCGGCGCGCACCAGTTGAAGAAGTTGAGCTTCGCCTCCAGTCGGTCGCCGATGGCGCTCGGCAGGTAGCAGATCCGCGGCCGCGGTTTGCCGGTGAGTTCGGCCATGTAGCGAATGAACGACGTCGTGAAGCCGCCGCCGGCAATCAGGATCTTGCGAACGGGGCGCTTGGCTTTGGACTGGACGGGCATGTGACTCCGGGCCGGCGGTGGCGCGCAACGCCCAGGCCAGGCGCGGCGTTCCTGTGGGGAAGGTGTGGTCCCCAGCCGCCAGGATCAATGGCATCTCATTGCGTGGCACTGCACGGGACGATCGCATCTATTATAGTGGCGTCACACCTCCGTCATTACCGCAGTACCCGTCACGTACCGCGCCAAGTCTCACCTCGAATCCACCGCAGGATGCTGCCATGAAGAAGCTGCTGCTTGCCGCCACCCTCGCCGTTGCCCTCCCGTTGTCGGCGCAATCACGGTCCGACATCCGGCGTTGGGAGCGTCAGGCCCAGGCGATCACCATCACGCGCGATGACTGGGGCATCGCGCACGTGAAGGGCAAAACCGATGCCGACGCCGTCTTCGGCGTCATCTATGCCCAGGCGGAGGACGACTTCAACCGCGTGGAGGTGAACTACCTCAATGGCATCGGCCGGCTCGCCGAGGCGGACGGCGAGGCGGAAATCTGGCGCGACCTGCGGATGCGGATGTTCATCGACTCCACCGACCTCAAGGCGCAATACGCGACGAGCCCAGAGTGGCTGAAGAAGCTGATGAACGCCTGGGCTGACGGCCTGAACTACTTTCTGCACACGCACAAGGCGGTGAAGCCAAAGGTCCTGACGCGCTTCGAGCCGTGGATGGCGCTCTCTTTCACCGAAGGCAGCATTGGCGGCGACATCTCGTCGATCGGCCTGCGCGGCATCGAGCAGTTCTACGGTGCACGCGGCGGGGCCGCCCCCGCGCGAAACGAGCTCGAGAATACGGCCAGAATCGATGCCGAAGAAACCGAGGCACGGTTCGCCGTGCCGATGGGGTCGAACGGCGCAGCCATCGCCCCCGCGAACACCCGGAACGGCCACGCCCTGCTCCTCATCAACCCGCACACCTCGCACTACTTCCGTGAGGAGGCGCAGATGACGAGCGACGAGGGGCTCAACGCGTACGGCGCCATCACGTGGGGGCAGTTCTTCATCTACCAGGGGTTCAATGCCACCGCCGGCTGGATGCACACGTCGAGCAATGCCGACGTCGTGGATGAGTACGCAGAGACGGTGTCGACGGCCGGTGACGGATTCACCTACGCGTACGCGAATGGCAGCCGGCCGGTGACGGCCAAGCGCGTGACCATTCGATACAAGACGCCGGAGGGACTGAAAGCACGCGACTTCACCCTGTATTTCACGCATCACGGTCCCGTGGTCCGCGAGGCAGACGGCAAGTGGATCACGGTGCGTCTGATGAACGAACCGGTGAAGGCGCTGACGCAGTCGTACACGCGCACCAAGGCACGCAACTTCAAGGAATACCGTGCGACGATGGAACTGCACACGAATTCCTCGAACAACACGATCTACGCCGACGCCGAGGGGAACATCGCCTACCTGCACGCCAATTTCGTTCCGAAGCGCGACCCGCAGTTCGACTGGTCGCGCCCCGTGGACGGAAGCGATCCGCGCACGGAATGGGGTGCGCTCTGGGGCGTGGAGGAAAGTCCGTTCCTGCTGAACCCGCCCAACGGCTGGCTGTACAACACCAACAACTGGCCGTACACGGCGGCCGGGCCGTACAGCCCGAAGAAGAGCGACTACCCGGCGTACATGAACCCCGGTGGCGAGAATCCGCGCGGGGTGCACGCCATCGCGGTGCTATCGGGCAAGACGGACTTCACCCTGGGGTCGCTGCGCGACGCGGCGTACGACAGCTACATGCCCACTTTCGCCACGCTGATACCGCGGCTCGTGGGCGCATGGGATGACTTGGCCTACTCGGAGCCGATCAAGGGGCAGCTCGCCGAGCAGATCGCCCTGCTGCGCACGTGGGATTATCGGTGGGGGGTCGCGTCGGTACCCACGTCGCTCGCCGTCTACTGGGCTGAGGAGCTGTGGCGAATGCCTCGCACCAGCGGGCCGGCAGACCCGTATGAGTATGTCGCCACCCGCATTCCCCCCGACCAGTTGCTGCAGGCGCTGACGCGGGTGAGCGACCGGCTGACGGCGGACTTCGGAACCTGGAAGACGCCGTGGGGTGAGATCAACCGCTTCCAGCGGCTGGTGCCGGACATCACGCCGCGCTTCGACGACAATGCGCCCAGCGTCCCCGTCGGATTCGCGTCTGCGCGGTGGGGGTCGCTGGCCTCCTACGACATGCGGGCTTCGCGCACGACCAAGAGACTGTATGGCACGTATGGCAACAGCTTCGTCGCCGTCGTCGAATTCGGCGACAGCGTGCGGGCACGTGCAGTGATGGCCGGCGGCCTGAGTGCCGATCCGGCGTCGAAGCACTTTGCCGATCAGGCGAAGAACTACGCCGACGGCAACCTGCGCGAGGTGTATTTCTACCCGAGCCAATTGCAGGGTCACGCCGAGCGGACGTACCGCCCGGGCGAAAGGAAGGACTGATCCCGATGGGGCGTCGGCACTGGGCCGGCGCCCTTCTCGCGTACCATCTCCAGGTGACTTCCGTGCGCACACGTCTGACGAACCGATTCCTGCTGGTCGCGCTGTCGTGCGCGTTCCTCGCTGACCTCGCGCCGGCACAGGCGCCTACGCCAGCGGCGGCGATGCGATGGCGGCAGATCGGACCCAATCGTGCCGGCCGCGGCCGCAGCGCCGTGGGCGTGCCAAGCCAGCCGAACGTGGCCTACGTCGGCTTTGACAATGGCGGCGTTTGGCGCTCCACCGATTACGGCAACAACTGGGAGCCGATCTTCGACAAGGAAGGAACCGGCTCAATTGGCGCCATCGCCGTGGCGCCGTCGAATCCGAACGTGATCTACGTCGGCACCGGGGCGGGAATCATCCGCCCCGACCTGGCCACCGGGCTCGGCGTGTACAAGACCACGGACGCGGGGAAGACGTGGCAGCATCTCGGGCTGTTCGACAGTCAGATGATCGCGTACATCGACGTGGATCCGCGCAATCCGGACCGCTTCTTCGTGTCAGTGCTCGGCCATCCGTACGGGCCCAATGCCGAGCGTGGGGTGTTCCGTTCCACCGACGGCGGCAAGACATTCGAGAAGGTGCTGTACAAGGACGAGTACACCAGCGCCAACGACGTGCGCATCGATCCGTCCGATCCCAACATCGTCTACGCCACGCTCTGGCAGCAGCAGCAGACGTTCTATGAAGGGCAGACCTTCGGCGGCGGCGGCAACGGGATCTTCAAGTCCACCGATGGCGGCACGACGTGGAAGCACCTGACCGACGGACTTCCCGAGAGCGTGCTGCAGGCCAACATCGCCATCGCGCCCAGCAACCCGTCGCTCGTCTACGCGATGGTTGCACCGGCGATGCCCGACGGGGCGTCGGGGCCGGTGAGCTTCTACAAGTCCGCCGACCGCGGTGAGCACTGGCAGCTGGCAATCAATGGCCCCGACGGCACACCGCGCCGTACCCCGGACCCGCGTCCACTTGGCCGCATCGGCGGCGGTGACCTGCCGCCAGTCGTGGTGGATCCGAAGAATGAGAACGTGGTCTACAGCGCGTCCACGGTGATGTGGCGCACCGAGGATGGCGGGCTCAACTGGTCGGCGGTGCGCGGCGCGCCAGGGGGTGACGACTACCAGCGCATCTGGATCAACCCCAACGACCCGAATATCCTCATCGCCATCGCCGACCAAGGGGCAGTCATCTCGGCCAATCGCGGCGTCTCGTGGAGCAATTGGTACACGCAGAACACGGCGGCGATGTTCCACGTGAACGCCGACAACGCCTTCCCGTATCGCCTCTGCGCCGGCCAGCAGGACAGCGGCTCGGCGTGCGTGGACAGCCGCTCGCTGGACGGGATGATCACGTTCCGCGACTGGACGCCAGTGAACACGCAGGAGTACGGCGTCGTCGCCCCCGATCCACGCGATCCGGATCTCGTCTTCGGCAGCGCGCGGCAGGGCGTGTCGCGGTGGGACCGCCGCACGCACCAGACCACGCAGGTGGGTCCCGACATGTCGGCGCGCGGCCCGAACGGCGAGACGTTCAACCGCAACGTGCGCACGATGCCACTGATCTTCTCCCCGGTGAATGCCGACCTGCTGTTCTACGCCTCGAACGCGGTCTGGCGGACGACGGATCGCGGCATGACGTGGAAGCGCATCAGCCCGGACCTCACGCGACAGACGTGGGAGGTGCCGGCGAGCGCGGGCAAGTATGCGAGCGGCGTGAAGCCGGCGGCGCTGGGCGCCATCACGGCCCTTGCCCCGTCGTATCGAGACGCGAACGTGCTGTGGGCGGGCACGGACGACGGGCAGGTGCAGGTGACGATGGACGGCGGCACGACGTGGACGAATGTCACGCCGGCGGGGATCAAGCCATGGACGCGCATCTACAACATGGAAGCGGGACGCCACGACCGGCTGACGGCGTACATCGCCGCCAACACGATGCGCATTGACGACTTCCGGCCACATTTCTGGAAGACGCACGATGGCGGCAAGACGTGGACGGAGATCAGCAGCGGACTCAGCAGCGATTATCCGGCCAACTCCATTCGCGAAGACTCGCGCGTGAAGGGGCTGCTCTACGGCGCGACCGACGCGCAGGTCTGGGTGTCGTATGACGACGGCGCGCAGTGGCAGTCGTTGCGCAACAACATGCCGGCCATCTCGGTGCGCGACATCAAGGTGAAGGACGACAGCATCTGCCAGTGCGCCGACCTGGTGGCCGGCACGCATGGACGCGGCTTCTGGATCCTCGACAACTTGACGCCGATCCGGCAGGCCGCCGAGGAGGCGCGCGCAGCCGCGAACCACACGGCATATCTCGTCAAGCCGCTGCCGGCATTTCGCATCCGCTTCGGCACCAATGAACCGACGCCACTGCCTCCGGAAGTACCCGCCGGCGAGAATCCGCCGAACGGCGCAATCCTCGACTACTTCCTCCCGCACCAGGCGGGCGACGTCACGCTGGAGGTGCTCGACGCCAAGGGAATCGTCGTGCGCCGCTATTCGAGCAAGGATCCGTTGCTCAGCCCGCACCCGGCACTCGACCGTGCGGCGTACGACAAGATCTGTCAGCAAAACGTCGCGGCCACCTTCTGCGGATTGCCGCTCTACTGGCCGGCACCGCCTGACGTGTTCGGCACGTCGGTGGGAATGCATCGCGTGACGTGGGACATGCGCCTGCAACCGCCGCCGGTGGATGACATCTCGGCAGCAGGCGACGTGGACGCCACGGGCGCCGTGGCCGGGCGCGCGTGGCTCGGGGAGACTGCGCCGTGGGCGCCGCCCGGCCCCTACACGGTGCGGCTCACCGTGGACGGTGCGTCCACCACGCAGCCGATCACCGTGAAGCTCGATCCGCGAGTGAAGATCACAACCGCAGGGTTAACCCAGCTGAGCACGTTGTCGCGCGACATGTGGGACGGCGCCAACACCGTCCGTGCAGTGCTGGCCGATGCCCGCGCGCTGTCGGCGAAATTGATGAACGAGTCTGGCGCCGATGCCGCGGCACTCAAGGCGGCGCTCGACTCCATTGCGCCGCCGCCGGTGCGTGGCCGCGGCGGCCGTGGTTTTGGCGGCCGCTTTGGCGCGCCCGCCGGTCCGCCGACTCTGGTGAGCGTCGGCGGTGCGTTGCTGGGGGCCGCGATGGCGATGCAGGATGCCGAGGTTGCGCCGACCGCACGCCAAGTGGCGGCATGCACGGCTGCCCGCCGGCAGCTCAGCGACGTGATGACCCGATGGACGGCGCTCAAGACGACGCGGCTCGCGGCCGTGAATGCTCGACGCAAGGCGGCCGGCCAGCCGGAGATCACCCTTCGATGACCGGCGCCGAATGGGTCGCGCGTGGCATCCGCCACGCACGCATCGTCGCGGTTCGCGTTGCTGCCGTCTCCTGTATCGCCGCGCGCGCTGCGGCGCAGACGCCGGCTGCTCCGGACGTCGCCTTCATGCAGGGAATGATCCACCACCACGCCCAAGCGGTGGAGATGGTGGCGCTGATCGCGGCGCGTTCAACGGATGTGGTCCTGCGCTCGTTGGGCGAGCGGATAGACGTCTCGCAGCGCGACGAGATTGCGATGATGCAGCAATGGCTGCACCAGCACGGACAGGAGGCGCCGGATCCGCTGCCGCACATCGGGATGGACATGGGTGGACACACCATGCCCGCGATGCCCGGCATGCTCACCGCGGCGCAGATGACGGCGCTCAAGGCGGCGCGCGGCCGGGCCTTCGACCGGCTGTTTCTCGAGGGCATGATCCAGCACCACGAAGGGGCGCTCGAGATGGTGCGCGTGCTTTTCGCCACTACCGGAGCAGCCCAGAGCACTGCCATCTTCCGTTTCGCGTCTGATGTCGATGCCGACCAGCGCGCTGAGATCGCCCGCATGCGTGCGATGCTGGCCACCCTGTCACCGAAGTAGACGCTCGCCTTCTCCAACCGAGGTACGAATGCCCCCCGTTTCGTCGTCCCGTGCCACGCGCACGGTTGCGCTCGCGTTGAGCGTGTTCGTCGTCGCCGCGCGCGCGTTCGCGCAAGGCGCCAGCACCACCGATCCCCGCGCCACCCTCAAGGCCGGCTGGAAGGACGCCGGCGAAGCGTCGTGGAACCTGCAGGTCGTCTCCTCGACGTGGAAGCCCGAGGCGATGTACGACGCGAAAAACCTCGGCAACTTCTCGTTCATGAACTCGGATCTTGCCTTCGCGGGCAAGCACGTGTTCCAGGGGAACTTCAACGGGTTTCAGATCTGGGACGCGTCGGACCTGAAGCACCTGAAGCTCACGACGCTATATCCCTGCCCGGGCGGTCAAGGCGACCTGTCCGTCTGGGGCAACCTCCTGTTCATGTCGGTGGAAGAGACGCGTGGGCGCGTGGACTGCGCTTCCGGCGGCGTGAAGGACACGGTCAGTGCCGAGCGGTTCCGCGGCATCCGCATCTTCGACATCACGGACATCGAACACCCGAAGGTCATCACGCAGGTGCAGACCTGCCGCGGCTCGCACACGCATACGCTGGTCGAGGACCCGAAAGACAAGGGGGTCGTCTACATCTACGTGCAGGGGACGAGCGTCGTCCGCTCGCCGAGCGAGATGGCGGGGTGCTCAGGCGCGATGCCGGACAAGGATCCCAACACGTCGCTCTTCCGCATCGAGATCATTCGCGTGCCGCTCGCGCATCCGGCGGAGGCGAAGATCGTGAACGCGCCGCGCATCTTTGCCGACTCGGCGGGCGCCATTGCCGGGCTGTGGAAGGGGGGCGAGCACGGCGCTGGCACGCAGGCGACGGCGCGCACCGACCAGTGCCACGACATTACCGTCTATCCGGCCATCGGCCTGGCCGCCGGCGCCTGCTCGGGGAACGGCATCATCCTCGACATCAAGGATCCGGCAAACCCGCAGCGCATTGCCGAGGTGATGGATCCGAACTTCGCCTACTGGCATTCGGCGAACTTCAGCAACGACGGAAGCAAGGTGCTCTTCACCGACGAGTGGGGCGGTGGTGTGGCACCGCGCTGCCGGGCCAGCGACAAGCTGACGTGGGGCGCTGACGCGATCTTCACCCTGCAGGACCGCGCGCTGGCACTGTCGGGCTACTACAAGCTACCGGTGGCACAGACGAATACCGAGAACTGCGTGGCGCACAACGGCGCGATCATCCCCGTACCGGGACGCGACATCATGGTGCAGGGATGGTACCAGGGCGGCGTGTCGGTCTTCGACTTCACGGATCCGGCGCACGTGCAGGAAATCGCGTATTTCGACCGCGGCCCGCTGAACGCCGACACGCTCCACATTGGCGGTTCATGGTCGGCGTATTGGCACAACGGCTACATCTGGAGCTCGGAAATCGCGCGCGGACTCGACATCCTCGAACTGACCCCGAGCGCACTGCTCACCGCCAACGAGATTGCCGCCGCGCAGCTCGTGCAGCACGACGTGAACAACCCGCAGAACCAGATGCAGAACACTTGGCCGGCGCAGCCAGTGGTGGCGCGCGCCTACCTCGATCAGCTGGTGCGCGGCCACGGACTCGACGCGGCACGAGCCACCGCGATCGGCGCCGCGCTCGACGCGGCCGAGGCGGCGTCCGGCGCTGCCCGTCAGGGTGCGTATGCCGCGCTCGCCAAGGCGCTCGTCGCCGACGAGAAGGGCGCGGCCGATCCGGCGCGCGTCAAGGCGCTGGCGGAAGTCGTCGGGGCGATGGCAAAGTAGATGATGCGGATGGTGCTGCTTTCCACCTGAACACGGGAGATGCGATGCCGTACGCTGGCCTCGTTCGTCGTGCAGTGGTCGTCGTGCTGGCGTTACTGGCGCTGGTCCGTGCCGGGATGGCGCAGGATCCAACGGCGGCCGCGCTCATCAAGCTCGAGAATGCATGGGGTGCGGCAAGCATCAATCGCGATGGGGACGCCGTCGGCCGCCTGCTGGCCGATGGATTCCTGTCGTTCACCGAGAAGGGTACGGTGAACACCAAGGCGAAGCTGGTCGCGAGTATCAAGGCCGACACGACGCATTACGTGTCGGGCGCGAACAGCAAGTATCAGGTGAAGGCACACGGCAACACGGCAGTGATCATCGGGGTCTGGACCGTGACCACGAAGTCCGCGACGGGCAACGTCACGAGATCGTTCGCGTGGACCGACACTTGGATGAAACAGGGCGACGGCACCTGGCTCTGCGTCGCTTCGCAGGCAACACCGGTGATGTAGCCGTGTGTCGGGTGTGCACGAGGGCCTTGCCGGTCGAAACGGACTGGCGAGGCCCTCGCGTTTGCTGCGCTCAGCTCGCGATCGTCCGCAGCGCCTTCACAAAGGCATCGAGCTCGGCGGTGGTCGTGTACACCTGCGGTGTCACGCGCACCCCGCGCACGCCGGCGCCGTCGATGGCCACGGTCCAGATGCGATGCCGATCAAAGAGCGTCTGCATCAGCTCCGATGGCGTGACGCCGTCGATTCCCACATTCGCGATGGCGCACGACCGCGCGAGGTCGGCCGGCGTGTTCATCACGACGCGCGGCTGACCCCGCACCCGGTCGCTCCAGTACCGCTGCAGGTACCGCAGGCGCGCCTCCTTGCGAGCGCTGCCGATCAGGGTGTGGAAGGCGAGCGCGTTCTCGATGGCCAGATCGGTGTGGCAGGGATGCGTGCCGGTGTGATTGAGCTTGGTGATGTCGTCGTCGGGCGCGGGGTCGCCATACAGCGGCCACAGCGCGGCGATGCGTTCTTTCTTTACGTACAGGAGTCCGGCGCCGAGCGGCACGGACAGCCACTTGTGAAGCGACGCGCCGTAATAGTCGCAGTGCAGGTCGGGGATCTTGAACTCGAGATGCGCGAACGCGTGTGCGCCGTCCACCATCACCGGCACGCCGCGTGCGTGCGCCATGTCGCAGATTTTCTGCACGGGCAGTACGTGCCCTGTGATGTTGATCATGTGGCAGATCATCAGCAGGCGCGTCTTCGGCGTGATGGCGTTGGCGTAGCACTGCACCACCTCGTCGTCGCTCTTCGGATCGAGCGGTACATCCACGAGCCGGTTCACCATCCCGTGGCGTCGCGCCATCAGCTTGAACTGGCCGAGCATCGCGCCGTAGTCCTGGTTGGCCATCACGGCCTCGTCGCCGGGCTTCCAGTCGAAGCCGGCGATCACCGTGTCGAGCGACTCGGTGGTGTTGCGCGTGATGATCAGCTCCGCCGGCGAGCAGCCGGCAAACTCGGCCAGCCGGGTGCGCACGCGCAGCTTGTCCTGGTCCTTGACCGTGCGCATGTAGCGTGAGCCGAGCAAGTTTACGTGCCGCACGTGGCCGATGAACCCGTCGAGCAGTTCCTCCGGCTGGAAGCAGTAGTAGCCGTTCTCGAGGTTGATGTAGTCGGGGTTCAGGCGGAACTTGGTGCGCACCGCCGCCCAGAACGGCTCGTCCTCGGCGAGCTGCGCTGCCGGCACGGCGGCGTACTGCGCCAGCAGTTCCGGGCCGAAGGCCAGCCCTGCCGTAACGCCACCCATCGTGCGCAAAAACTCGCGTTTGTTCATGTGCTGTCTCCTCGAACCAGCGGATCACCGACCGGCGGACTGGATGTTTCGATCGTGGGACGACGGTATACTAGATTTTAGCCCCCGGCACCGCTGACGGTCAGCTGGCGCCCTCACGTCCCAAGACGAGGAGTGGAGCAACCATGCGCAACCCCCGTGTCGTGAATCAAGTGATGGTCGTCGCGCTGGCCCTCGCTCCGCTGACGCTCTCCAGCCAGGATGCCTCACGCCCTCAACAGCGGCCGTCGCCGCGCGCCGACAGTACGCGCACGGCCAACGGGATGGACGTGGACGGCCAGACGGTCAAGGCGCGCGAGATTTTCGCCGCACTCATCGCCAGCGCCCCCACGCCGGCGGCGAAGGCGGCCACGCAGCGCGCGATGGCCATGTCCTATGCCTTCGACGGCGACTGCGCGAACACGGTGAAGTACGAGGAGATGGTGATCGCCTACTGGAAGACGCGCGAAGCCGAAGAGCCGCAGAACGCCTTCTACCAGCAGGGCGAAATGGCCAATGAAGCGGCGCGCGTCTGCATCGACGCCGGTGAGCTGGCCACCGCCGAGCAGTACTACCGGCTTGGCAGCGAGTTGGGGAACAAGGAGCCGGCGCCGCGCACGCATCCGCAGAGTCTCTGGGACTTCCGCCTCGAGCACGCCCTGGCGCGCCTCGCCGCACGCCGCGGCGACCGTTCAGGCGCAGCGCAACACGTTGCAGCCGCGCGGCGGGCGCTGGATTCCGACACGGCGATGGCTCGCCAGCAGGAGCGGTTCTTCCCATACCTCACGGGATACGTTGCGCTGTACACCAGCGATCTCCCGACCGCCGAGGCGGACCTGGGCAAGGCCCTCGCGACGCGCGGCAACGAACGCGACCCCTTCATGCATGCCCTGTTGGGCATGACGTATGAGAAGCAGGGGAAAGCCGCCCGGGCGAAGGAGATGTACCAGAAGGCATTCGAGCTCGCGGCCGGTGCGCACAATCCGCCCGCGGCCTTCTCGCGTCACTTCGCTCGCCAAAAGCTCGCGGCGCCGTGACGCGGCCGCGCCAACGCGCGGCCACGTGAACCGCTTGGCGGCACAGGGGTATTGTGGTAATTCACATACTTCTTGCTTTGTCGAGGCCCCTCATGCGCCCCCTCCTCTGGGCGGTGATTCTCGCCGCCGCCTGCGGCTCGCCGTCTCCCTCGCACGACACCACGCCGCCAGCCAAGGCGGCGCCGTTGACCCCTCCCGCCGAGATGTCGCACGGTGAGGCGCCGGTGGGTGCAGCGACAACCAAGCCCGATCGAGCGGCGGATGCGCCGCCCCGCGCCAGGGGGCGGCGGCATCGCATTCGAATGACTGCCGTGGCCGCGCGGCACGAAGTCTCGCCCGGCGTCTGGTATGACGCGTGGACCTTCGATTCCATCGTCCCCGGCCCGGTGCTTCGCGCCACGGTGGGCGACACGATCGACTTCACGCTGGTGAACGGCGCCGACATGCCGCACTCGATGGATTTTCACGCCGCCGAAATCGCGCCCAATCGGGCGTATCGCAACGTGATGCCCAGGGACAGCGTGCAGTTCACGTTCGTGCCGCGCGTCCCCGGCGCGTTCATGTATCACTGCGGCACCGCCCCCGTGGCGGCGCACATCGCCAACGGCATGTATGGCGCGCTGATCATCGACCCCGCCGCGCCGCGCCCCGCGGCGCAGGAATACGTCTTCGTGCAGAGCGAGTACTATATGGGGGCGGGGCAGGGCAAGGACTCGGTGCACGCGCTCGACTGGCAGAAGCTGCTTGGTGCCTCCCCCGACTTCGTGACGTTCAACGGCGTGGCATCGCGCTACGCGACGCACCCGATTCCGGTGAAGGCGCGCACGCCCATCCGCCTGTATGTCGTGAATGCCGGCCCCAACCGGTTCAGCGCGTTCCACGTCGTGGGCGCCATCTTTGATCGCATCTACGTGGACGCGTTCGGCTCGCCATTGCGTGGGGTGCAGACGTACAATGTACCAGTTGGGGGCGGCGCCATCTTCGAATTGGAACTCGCCGAACCCGGCCAGTATCCGTTCGTGTCCCACGCCTTCGCGGACGCCACGAAGGGGGCGATGGGGGTGCTGCAGGCGATGTCGCGCTGAGGTGGCGCCGGCTAGGCGGCGATACGGGAGAGGCAGATGCGCTATGTGATGCGGCAAAAGCTGCTGGCGTGGGGAAACGACTTCACCATCCGCGATGAGACCGGCAGCGATGTGTACGCCGTGGATGGCCGGGCAATCAGCGTCGGGAACAAGGCGTCCATCCACGACATGGACGGAAACGAAGTGGCGTTCATCAGCCAGAAGTTTCTGTCGCTGGTGCCCACCTACGAGATCACATGCGGCGGGGTGCTCGTCGCGGTTGTCAAGCGCGACCTGTTCAAGTTCTTCCACCATACCTTCACCGTGGATGTGCCGGGGCCCGATGATCTCGTGGCAGTGGGCGACCTGATGGACCACGAGTACGCTTTCACGCGCGGCGAGACCCCCGTGGCGCACGTTTCGAAGCAGTGGTTCACGATTGCTGACACCTATGGCGT
The DNA here is from genome assembly GCA_021813725.1 of bacterium. Taxonomy (GTDB): domain Bacteria; phylum Gemmatimonadota; class Gemmatimonadetes; order Gemmatimonadales; family Gemmatimonadaceae; genus PNKL01. Next base: position 24,505 of record JAKAJN010000005.1, read on the forward strand.
CGATGTCGGCCCGGGCGAGGATCCGGTGGTGATCCTCGCCATCGCCGTCGTCGTGGACTTGGTCTGCCACGACCATCGCAAGCGACGCTGATGGCCACCTGGTGTGCGGGCGGCATATATTCCCGGCTTGCTCATGACGCCCCCCGCTCTCCGACACTTTGCCCGATACGTTGCCCTCGGCGATAGCTCCACCGAGGGACTCGACGATCCGGATGGCCGCGGCGGCTACCGCGGCTGGGCGAACCGCCTCGCGGCCCACGTGGCCGCCGCGCAGCCGGGCGGACTGCTCTACGCGAACCTCGCCGTTCGCGGCCGCAAGACGCGGGAAGTGCGAAAGGAGCAGTTGAATCCCGCGCTGGCGATGCACCCCGAACTGGTCACGGTCTTCTCCGGTGTCAATGACATTGTGCTCCGGCGGTGTGACGTGGCCGCTGTCGCACGCGAACTCGAGCGGATGATGAGCGCCTTCGCCGACACCGGCGCCACGGTGCTGACCATCACAATGCCCGATCTCAGCGGAGTGGCACCCATCGCCCGGCTCGTGCGCGACCGCCTGCTGGCCCTGAATGAGCGGGTGCGCGAAGGTTGCGTCCGGGCGGGGGCGACCTGCGTGGATCTCGCGAAGGCACCCGTCACAGGCGACCTGCGACTGTGGAGTGAGGATCGGCTGCACGCCAACAGTGCGGGGCACGCACGCATCGCCGCCGCGCTGGCGCATGCCTTGCAGCTGCCCGGCCATGATGCGTCGTGGGCGGATCCGCTGCCACCTGCGCCGCGCGTGTCGGTGGTCGGACGCCTGGGGAGCGAACTACGCTGGACGGGCGAACACCTTGTACCGTGGCTCTGGCGGCACGCGCGTGGTATCTCATCTGGGGACGATCGCGCCGCCAAGCGGCCGACGCTCGAATCGGTCGACGCCGACAACATCTGACAGCGGATGGGAGGGGCGATGGCGCGCGGCGCAGTGCAGGACCCCAACTTCGAATTCCGTGTGCGTGAGAGCTTTGCGCGCCAGACGTTCATGGAGACGCTGGGGGCGACGCTGGTGCTGGTGGCACCGGGAGAAGTGCGCATCGCGCTTCCCTTCAACGCGCGGCTCACCCAGCAGCACGATTTCCTGCACGCCGGCGTGGTGACGTCGGTGCTCGACAGCGCGTGCGGGTATGCCGCGCTCACGCTGATGGACCCCAACGCCGGGGTGATGAGTGTCGAGTTCAAGGTGAACTTGCTCGCTCCGGCAGCCGGCAATCGGTTCGTGGCCGTGGGACGCGTGGTGCGTGCCGGACGCACGCTCACCGCCTGTCAGGGCGAACTGCGGGCGGTCCAGGACGAGGGGGAAGTTGTCGTCGCCATCATGCAGGGGACGATGATGGCCATTCGCGACCGCGCGGGGATCACCGACTAGCACCAGTCATGCGCGTTCTGCTCACGGCGCGCTCGCGCCCGGCGGTGGTACGCGGGCCTCGTGCCGATCTGCTTTCGCTTTCTTGTGGTGTTCGTCGAGGAGCCAATCCTGTGTCATCGCTTCGGCGAGGCGTACGTGGGCCATAGACGACGCGTCCCGCGCTGGCTCGGACGCCGGCGCGGGACACAACCGTCGTGAGCGGGGCTACGGGTCGAGGTGCGCGCCGCACCCATCGCCGTCGTCGCCCTCCCTCGCGCCATTGCTCCTGATGCCGTTGCGCGCGTTCACGGCCTGCAGCAGGTCGCTGATCTTGTAGTATCTCCCGCCGCGGACAACAACCTCGAGCTTCTGCAGGTCGCTGATGCGCTCGGCGGGCCGGCCGCCGATCACGAGAAGATCGGCTACCTTGCCGGGGACAATGCTCCCGTACTCGGCGTCGTCCTTCATCACGCGCGCCGCATCAATAGTCGCAATCTGCAAGATCCTGGCTCGCGGAATGCCCGCGCGTTCATACATCTCGAGTTCACGCCGGTACGTGACCCCCGACGCGTTGTCAGTGCCGGCGACAAGTGGCACGCCTGCCGCATAGAGGCGTCGGATGAGCTGCATGTACGCCGAATCGGCTCGCTCCTGATTGGCAGAGCCGCCGGCGCCAACCAGCGCGCCGCCACCGCCGATCCACAAGTTGAACGTTCCGTCAATCACTGTCTTGTGTGCGGCAAGCAACGCAATGAGCGACGTCATCGCCGTCGAATTGACATCGATCGTTGGCGCGACAGCGGTGGCCACCTGCGAGTACGCGCGCATCTGCGGCAGGTAGAGCGAGTCCTGGAAGAAGTTCGAGAAGAAGAACGCCGCGTGCTGCACCTCGTCGTATCCGAGTGCCACGGCGGCTTCCATCGTCAGGCCGCGTGGAATGTGCCCGCTCAGCCGCATCCCGCGCCGGTGTGCCTCGTCGGCGATCACCGGGACGAGATCGGGGTGCACCAGGTTGTACAGCTTGATCTGCTTGTAGCCCAGCGAGTCGTAGCGGGCCACCCAGGCACGTGCTTCCGCTTCAGTGCTCACCAGTACTTCGCTGGGCCCTGCCCAACGGAGCGGTCCTTCCATGAATCCGCCGAGGATGATCCGTGGCGTCGCAAGCTTGCCCGCACGCTCGCGGTCGCGCTGCGACACGGCGACGTCGAGGTCCGACGCCAGGTCGCGTGCAGTGGTGAGTCCCTGCGCGAGCTGCATTACGCCCAGGGCCGACTGGTTCGCCACCATCAGGTGCGTGTGCATCTCCCACATCCCGGGCATCACCGTCTTGCCCGTCGCGTCAATGACCATGGCGCCGCCGGGAACCGGCGTCGTCGCGGCCGGCCCGACGGCGACAATGCGATCGCCGCGCAGCACGACGGTCTGGTTCGGTACCATCGCGCCGTGCTCACTGTCGAACAGGTCGCCGTTTTTTATGACAAGCGCACCCGGCACGTGCGTCACCACCTTCTTCGCCATCGCTTCGCCGGCCGCGTTGCGCCACTTGAGTTCGATGGCGCGAAAGGCCGGGAGGAACCGCTGCACATCAGGGCGCACGGTGATGAACCACTGCACATCGGTCGCGAGCAACGCGCCGCGTTCGTCGAGCCAGGTGCCGGTCGGTGTCGGAGCGCCGTTGCGATACACCATCACGAGCCGGGCGCGAAGCCGCCGAGGACCGGCGCGCAGGGTGGTATCGGCAATCAGCTCGGCCCGGGCGGCGCCGCCGCCGACAATCGGCGCGGCACGCCCGGGCTGGGCGAGCAGGAACTTCGCGAGCGCTGCCTGCTCCCACGGCGTACCGCCGCGCGCGCCGAGATAAGCCGTCGGATTGCGCTTCACGGCGCTGCGAGGTGCGCCGTTGGTGAGACCAAACCAGACGGAATCAGCGCCGACCTCGACGGCGTCGTTCGGGGCGCCCGCGCTGCCATCGGCGAGCACGGGCCGTCGTTCGGCGCGAAGCAGCGCGCCCGCGCGGTCGAACCGATAGCGCATCTCGATCCGTGTGCCGCGATTGCGGTCGGTGAAGACCCAGCGCACAATGGCCGAGTCGGCCGTGCGGACCACGACGAGGTCGCCGGCCTCACGGCCGTGATTGGAGACCACCCACCGCGACGTGTCGGTGGGAGCGACGAAACCGGCGAGGAACAGCAGCGGCAGGAGCATGGCGGAGGCGGCTAGAGAAGGGCGGGCACAGTCTCAATAATGCGTACGCGGCCGGATTCGGCGAGGGGGAGACTGGCGCCGCGGCGTTCCTCACCCGAAAATCTCCCCGTCCCCCTCTTCCGTCTGTGAGCCCGCGATGAGCCGAAAACTGATCAGCAGTGCGTCCACCTTCGAAAAAGCCATCGGATACTCGCGAGCCGTCGTGGACGGACGCTGGGTCTTCGTCTCGGGGACGACCGGGTTCGACTACAACACGATGACCATCAGCGATGACGTGGTGGTGCAGGCCGATCGCTGCTTCCAGAACATCCAGCGCGCGCTGGCCGACGCAAAGTGTCGACTGAGTGATGTGGTGCGCGTCACTTACATCGTGCCGGATCGAGACGACTTTCCCAAGACGTGGCCGGTGCTGCAGCGCTACCTTGGCGACATTCGCCCGGCGGCGACGATGATGGTGGCCGGGCTGTCCGATCCGCGTATGAAGATCGAGATCCAGGTGACGGCCAGGCGCCAGAAGCGCGCGAAGAACGGCCGCGACGAGTAACGAGCCGCTGCTCGCGCGGCGCGCGTACCGCCTGTCCTGCGTGCCCCATCGTCGGTCGGGGAATGTCCGGCGCTCCACCGCCGGTTTCTCTGACAGTTCTTCGCACCGAATGGGAGGCGAAAGGGGTCACGTCTCCGTGCGACGCGTGCCATTTTTGAGTAGCACGCATCACACATGCGACTGCCGCGCGGCACGCTCGTTCCGGCGTCGCTCGCGCCCCAGCCCTGCCGAGGATATGCCCCATGACTGCCATAGGCACCAAGCCCCCGCGCATCATCACCGAACTTCCCGGCCCGAAGGCCAAGGCCATCATCGCGCGCGACGCCGAGGTGGTATCGCCGTCGTATCCGCGTGGCGTGCCGTTCGTCATGGACCACGGCAAGGGCGCCGACGCGTGGGACGTGGACGGCAACCGCTTCCTCGACTTCTGTGGTGGCATCGCCGTCTGCAACACGGGGCATGCCCACCCGAAGGTCGTGCAGGCGATCAAGGATGCCGCCGACGACTTCCTGCACATCTCGAGCGATTTCTGGCATGAAAAGTGGGTGCGCCTCGCCGAGAAGATCGCGTCGCTCAAGCCGATGGGCAACGAGCCCGTGATGAGCTTCATGTGCCAGAGTGGCGCCGAGTCGGTGGAGGGTGCGCTGAAGCTGGCGCGCTATGTCACCGGGCGGACGCGCTTTATCGGCTTCCTCGGCGGATTCCACGGACGCACGATGGGCGCACTGGCGTTCACGGCAAGCAAGTACACGCAGCAGTCCGGGTTCTTCCCGACGATGCCCGGCGTCACGCACGTGCCGTATCCCAACCGCTTCCGTCCGCTGTTCACCGGCCAGGACCAGGGGAAGGCGGTGCTCGACTACATCGAGAACCAACTCTTCCAGAACAACGTGCCACCCAAGGACGTGGCGGCCATCCTGATCGAACCGATTCAGGGAGAGGGCGGCTACATCGTGCCGCCTGACGGCTTCCTCGCCGGCTTGCGCGCGCTCTGCGACAAGCACGGCATTCTGCTCATCTTTGATGAAGTGCAGGCCGGGATCGGACGCACGGGCAAGATGTTCGCGTCGCAGCACTGGGGTGTCGTCCCCGACATCATGACGCTCGCCAAGGGGCTGGGCTCGGGCATTCCGGTGGGAATGGTGGTCGCCAAGAAGGCCATCATGGCACAGTGGAAGAAGGGAGCGCACGGCAACACCTACGGCGGCAATCCGATTGCTGCCGCCGCGGCGCTTGCCACGCTCGAGCTCGTCGAACATGGCCTCATGCAGAACGCCGCCACCGTCGGCGCGTACTTCATGGAGCGCCTGAAGGAACTGCAGGGGCGGCATGCGTGCATCGGCGAAGTGCGCGGCAAGGGGTTGATGATCGGCTGCGAATACGTGGAGTCCGACGGTTCGCCGGCGCACGATTTGTCCGAGCGCATCATCGAACGGGCGTACCACCACGGGTTGCTGCTCCTGCCGTGCGGGTTGAGCACCGTGCGCTTCATGCCGCCGTTGCTCATCACCACGGCCGACGTGGACGAGGCCATCGAAATGCTGGATGCGGCAATTGGCGAGGCGCGGGACGCCTAGCGAAACAGGCAAGGCCCCGGGATCTTCCCGGGGCCTTCGTCTTGCCCCCCATCTCCGACGCCCGTGACCATCACCCCTCCAGCTCCCGCCGCGCGTCGCCAGTTTGGATTCTGGATGGCGACGGCGCTGGTCATCGGCAACATCATCGGCTCGGCCATCTTCATGCTCCCCGCCGCAATCGCCCCGTACGGGTGGAACGCCGTCGCGGCGTGGGGGATCACGTTCGTTGGTGCACTGAGCCTCGCATGGGTGCTGTCCGCGCTGGCGCGCAGCCTCCCGGATGTGGGCGGCAGCTACGGTTTCATGAAGCGCGGGGTCGGCGAGGGCGCGGCGTTCGTTGGCGCGTGGGGGTACATCGTCTCCGTCTGGGCGGCAAACGCCGGCATCACCATCGCGGGCATCAGCTACCTGACGCGCCTCCTGCCGTGGCTGGAACGCACGCCGGGCGCCGCGTCCACGGCGGCGCTGGCGACCATTTGGCTCTTCGCGTGGGTTAACCTCCGCGGCCTGCGGAGCGCCGGCGGAATGCAGAGCGCGACAACCATCATCAAGCTGCTGCCATTCGTCGCCGTCATCGGACTCGCGTTCTGGCGCATCGCATCGCTTGGCGCGGCCGCGCTCCCGCCCATTTCGGAGACGTCGTTCTCCGTGTCCGGTGCATCGGGGGCGGTGGGCCTTACGCTGTTTGCCATGCTGGGACTGGAAAGCGCGGCCATCCCCGCGGATGTGGTGGAGGACCCGGAGCGCAACGTGCCGCGCGCGACGATGGTGGGCACGAGTCTGAGCGCAATCGTCACGCTCGTGGCCACCTGTTCCGTGGCGCTGATGCTCCCGCTCTCCGTGGTCTCGACGTCCAACGCCCCGGTGTCCGATTTCATCGCAACGGCGTTCGGCTCCGCCGCAGGGACCCTGGTCGCGCTCTGCGCAGTGATCAGCTGCCTCGGCTGTCTCAACGGATGGTTGCTGCTCAGCGGCGAACTCCCCGCCTCGATGGCACGGGCGGGCGCGCTGCCCGCCTGGTTCGCGTTGCCCAACGGGCACGCGGCGCCGTCGCGCGGCATCGTACTCGGCGCGATCGTCTCATCGGCGCTGACATTGCTCGCCTACACGCGCGTGGGCGTGGCGGCGTACAACTTTGCCACGCTCATCGCCACCGCGACCAACTTGGTGCTGTACCTGCTGTGCGTGGTCGCCGTCGCGCGTTTCATGCGCGACGGACGGGTGCCGCGCTCCCGCTCGCTCGTGGCCGCGACGGCCTTGGCGTTCGCCTTCGTGTTGTGGGCGTTCTACAGCTCGGGGGCCGAGTCGCTCGCGTGGGGCGGCGCGCTCACCGCGGCGGGGTGGCCCATCTACCGGCTCGCACGGCGCGCGGCCACCACAGCCGTGTGACAGCATGGCGGGTCGGCTTAGCGCCGCCGCCCGCCCAGCAGGGAACCGAGCACACCGCGCACGAGCGTGCGAGAAATCGCGGTGCCGGTGCTGCGCGCCGCGCTCTTCGCCATCAAGTCGAGCAACCCGTCACGACGCCCGCCGCGCGGGCCGGTGCTGCCGAACAGCAGGGCGCCGACACCGCCGAGTACGGCACCCACGGCGCCCGCTCCCGCGGCGCCTGCCGCCGCCGGCGCGGCACTGCCTGCACCGGGTGGCTGGGGTGCGGTCGCCTGGGACGCCGCCGCGCGCGCCTGCAGCAGCTCGAACGCCGACTCGCGGTCCACTGCCTTCTCGTACACGCCGGCCACCACGGAGCGCTCGATGAGCGTCGCACGCTCCGCTGGGGTGATCGGCCCGATTTGCGAACCTGGCGCGAGCATCCACGCGCGTTCGGTGATGCCGGGAGTGCCCTTGGCATCCAGCAGCGACACAAGCGCCTCGCCAACGCCCAGTTCCAGAATCGCCTTCTCGATGTCGAGCGCGGGGTTGGCGCGCATCGTCTCGGCGGTGGTGCGCACCGCCTTCTGGTCGCGCGGCGTGAACGCGCGCAGTGCGTGCTGCACGCGATTGCCCAGCTGGCCCAGCACTTTGTCCGGAATGTCCGCCGGATTCTGCGTCACGAAGTAGACGCCGACGCCCTTGGAACGGATGAGCCGCACGACCAACTCGACCTTCTCGAGCAGCGCCGTGGGCGCGTCGGCGAACAGCAGGTGTGCCTCGTCGAAGAAGAAGACGAGTTTCGGCTTCTCCGGATCTCCGCACTCGGGCAGGTTCTCGTACAGCTCCGACAGCAGCCAGAGCAGGAACGCGGCATAGAGCCGCGGGCTGTTCATCAGCTTGTCGGCGGCCAGTACATTCACCACGCCGCGACCATCCACGGTCTGCAGCAGGTCGTCGATGTTCAGCATCGGCTCGCCGAAGAACCGCTCGCCGCCCTGCTCCTCGATCTGCAGCAAGCCGCGTTGAATGGCGCCGATGCTCGCCGTCGAGACGTTGCCGTACTGCGTCTTGATCTGCGCCGCGTTGTCGCCGACGAACTGCAGGATCGCACGCAGGTCCTTGAGGTCGAGCAGCAACAGGCCGTGGTCGTCGGCGATCTTGAACGCCATGGCCAGCACTCCCTCCTGCGTGTCGTTGAGGTTGAGCAGGCGGGCAAGCAGCAGCGGTCCCATGTCCGAGATCGTCGCCCGGATCGGATGTCCCTGCTCACCGAACACATCCCACATCGTCACCGGACATCCGCCCCACACGGGCTGCGGCAGTCGCAGTTTCTCGAGGCGCGCCGTCAGCTTCTCGCTTGGCTGGCCCGTCTTCGCGATGCCACTCAGGTCGCCCTTCACGTCGGCGACGAAGACAGGGACACCGATGACGGAAAAGCGTTCGGCCAGCACCTGCAGGGTGATGGTCTTTCCCGTCCCTGTCGCGCCGGTGATGCAGCCGTGGCGGTTGGCGAGGGCCGGAAGCAGCGCCAGGTCGGCGCTGGCGCACTTGGCGATGACGAGAGGTTCGGGCATAGGAGAATAGTGAGCGGTACGGCGAAAATCCGCTATCGGGCGGGCGGTGCCGGGTGCGCCACCCGCATGTCCGCGCTGTCGCGAATTGCCGTGAGGCGCTGCGCCACGGCCGGCTGAAGGGCCGCGAGATCCACCAGTTCTCCCGGATCTGCCGTCACATTGAAGAGCCGCAGCGTGTCGCGCACCCAGACGCCCTTCCATCCGCCGAACAGCACCGCCGACTGGTTGCGATCAGGCGAGAACCAGACGAAGACATCGCGGTTCTTCACCACCCCCTTGCCAATGAGCGCCGGCAGGAGTGACCGCCCATCGATGCCCTTCGGCTCCGGAATTCCGGCTGCGGCGGCGACGGTTGCGTGCACGTCGGTGAAGTCGGCGCGCACCGCTGACGCGCTTCCCGGTTTGATCTTCCCCGGCCACACCACGATTCCCGGGACGCGCAGGCCGCCCTCGAACAGGTCGCCCTTGAATCCGCGGAAGCCCATCGTGCCGTTGAACCAGCGGCCAATCTGGTCGGTGCTTCCGTCAGCTGCGCCGCGCAGCATCGTCGCCCCGTTGTCCGACAGGAAGATGATCATCGTGCGCTTGGCGACGTCGAGTGAGTCAAGCAGGGCGCGCAGGTGGCCCAGATCCTGGTCGAGCCGCCAGACCTGCGCGGCGTAGCTCTTCTTCGCCATCGGCCAGGGCTTGTCGGCGTATGGCCCCAGCGAGGTGACCTCGTATCCGCCGTCTTCCTGGCCGCGCGCCCCTTCGCCATTGATGTGCGGCAGCGTCGTGGCCCAGTAGAGGAAGAACGGCTTCTTCGCGTTCGCGCGGATCCAGGAGAAGGCCTTCGCGCCAATCATGTCAGGCGCATACGCCACGCGCGTGGTGGCGCGTCCGGTCCCCATCGGTCCGGCGTTCGGCACGACATTGCCGGTCTTCACCGAGTCTTCGTTGCTGATCAGATACTCGGGGAAATAGTTGTGCGCGTGCCGCTGGTCGCGAAAACCGAAGAATGCGTCAAAACCCTGCGCGTTGGGCCAGCTCTCGCGCTCACTGTCCCAGCTCAGCCCCCACTTGCCGAACAGCCCCGTTGTGTATCCCTTGGCCTTCAAGCGCTTGGCGAGCGTCACGTCGCTGGTGCGCAGATAGTCGTTGTCGTTATCGTCGAGTCGGCAATGGCCATTGTGCAGCGCCGTCATCAGCGAACAGCGCGCCGGACCGCAGACGGCGGCGCTCGAACGCACTTCGGACAGCGCCATCCCATCCCGCGCCAGTTGGTCGATGTTTGGCGTCCGCAACTCCGTCTGGCCCCACGGTCCGATTTCGCCGATGCCGAGGTCGTCGGCGAGGAAGATCACGATGTTCGGCGGTGGTTCGGCCGGGCGTGCGGGCGCAGCGCGCCGCGCCGGCGCACGTGTGGTGCGTTGGGCGCTCGTCCCCGCAGGAAGACATCCCAACACGGCAACCGCGATAAGCAGCAGGGGCTTGCGAGTCATGCGGCATCTCCAGGCGTGAATCACGGCCCGCGCCATCGCGCGGGCGATGCCACGGGGTTGCGCGACGCAACGCGCGCCGCCGAGAGGCAAAAAGCGCGCGCGGACGCTATCGTATGCAAGGACGTCAATTACCCCCCAGCGGTTACTGGAGTTGCGATGACAGCGTTGAAACCGGGCTTGCTCGCCCTCGCCGCGGTGCTCTGCCTGCCGTCGGTGTCGCGCGCGCAGGGCGGCGCATCGGGCGACAAACTCGTGTTCATCGTGCGTCACGCGGAGAAGGCGAGCGCTACCGATCCCGATCCGTCGTTGAGCACCGAAGGCCAGGCGCGCGCGGCGGCCCTCGCGGTCGCCTTGCGCGATGCGGCCATCACCGACGCGCTGGTGACGCCGCGCAAGCGCACCATTGAGACGGCCGCCGGCGTTGTCGCCGCACGTCAGCTCACCGCGCACGTCGTCGGTTTCGGCGCAAGCGGCGAGGCGCACGCGGCGGCGGTGGCCGACGCAGTGCGCGCCGCGAAGGGAAATGCCGTACTGGTGGTCGGCCACAGCAATACGGTGCATCGCATCATCGCCGCGCTCGGCGGACCGCAACTGCCGGAACTGTGCGACCCGCAGTACGATGGACTCTACATCGTGCATCTTCCGGCACGTGGCGCGCCGTCGCTGGTTCGGGCGCATTTCGGCGCGAGCGATCCGCCGAATGCCGCCACCTGCGTCGCGAACTCCATGCGGTAGACGTTTCGCCTCCCTCGCCGTTCCCCGCCGTCGTCCCTACGCCTCAGCATCCCTCCCGTGCCTCTCACGACACTCTTCGAAAACAACCGCCGTTGGGCGGAGCGCATCGCCGCGGCGCACCCGGGCTTCTTCTCGGAGCTGCTGGAGCAGCAGTCGCCCGAGTACCTGTGGATCGGCTGCTCCGACAGCCGCGTGCCGGCCAACGAGATCGTCGGCCTGGCCCCGGGCGAACTGTTCGTCCATCGCAACGTCGCCAACGTCGTGGTGCACACCGATCTCAATTGTCTTTCGGTGCTGCAGTACGCCGTGGACGCGCTGAAGGTGAAGCACGTCATCGTCTGCGGACACTACGGCTGCGGCGGCGTCCGCGCGGCACTCGACGACGCACGGATGGGGCTCATCGACAACTGGCTGCGCCACGTGCAGGACGTGCAGCAGAAGTACGACCACGTGCTGCCGGTCGGCGATGCGCACGCGCGCCTGCACCGGCTGTGCGAGCTGAACGTGGTGGAGCAGGTGCGCAACGTGTGCGAGACGACGATCCTGCGCGACGCGTGGGCGCGCGGCCAGGCCGTGACGGTACACGGATGGATCTATGGCCTAAGCGACGGCCGCTTGAAGGACCTCGGACTCGTGGCCCGTTCGTGGGCGGAGTGTGAGGCGCAGGTCGCGGCGGTGACCCGCGCCTAGCCGCGCCGCGCGCGCCACCGCCGGCGCGCCTCACCAAAGCTCACCAGCTTGCGCTGCTCCTCATCGAAGAGCGCCAGCCGCAGCACCTTCACCGCATCCGGCATCCGCAGCACCGGAGCCAACTCGAACATCGGGTGCGAGTTGTGCGCGGCCTCGAGCTTGTAGTTGGGCACCTTCGGTGCCAGATGATGCACGTGGTGCAGGCCGATGTTGCCGGTGAACCACTGCATCACGCGCGGCAACTTGAGGTACGAACTGCCCCGAATCGCCGCGTTGGCGTAGTCCCACTCCTCGTGCTCGGCCCAGTACGCATCCTCAAACTGGTGCTGCGCGAAGAAGAGCCAGATGCCGCCGAGCAGCGAGAGGTAATACGCTGGCAGGTACGTCGTCACGAGCGTCTTGGTGCCGAGCACCATGACCAGGATGGCAATGAGGCCGATCACCGAAATGTTGGTGAGCAGCACGCTCATCAGTTCATCACGCGCCGCTCCCTTGCGCAGCGAGGGAAAGCGCTGGTGCAGGAAGAAGTAGACCGGGCCGACCGTCAGCAAGAAGGCCGGCATCCGCGAGAGACGATACGTCAGGCGTCCCATCCATCCCTTCGCGAAGTACTCCGCCATCGTCAGGGTGTAGATGTCGCCAATGCCACGGCGATCGAGGTCGCCCGACGACGCGTGGTGCAGCGCGTGCTCACGGCGCCACTTGGCATAGGGCATGAAGGTCAGGAAGCCCGTCAGCACCCCGACGATGTCATTGGCGCGCCGGCTCGTGAAGAACGAACCGTGCCCACAGTCATGCATGATGATGAACGTCCGCGTGAGCAACCCGGCCGTCGGCAGCGAAAGCCCCAGTGTCAGCAGGTATGACACCTTGCGTGCCCAGTACAGCGCCACGAGCGCTCCGAGCAGCAGCGCGACCGTCGTCACCAGCTGGAAGACCGAGGCCCTCCGCGACGCCTGCGCGTACGGGGCGACGAGCGACCTCCAATTCTTCGGCACTTGCGCCGAAGCGGTACTGGCGGCGGGAACGGCTGTGGCCATGCGGCTATTCTCCTGGAAATCGGTCACAAACTTTAAAGATAGCCGAACCATGTCGGGTTCACCACCGATATGTTGTAGGCAATTGTCTGACATTCGGCTTCCGCCGGCAAGACAAAGGCCCGGCAGGCATCGCGCCCGCCGGGCCCTTGTCGGCGTGAGCCGCTACCGCTTCTTCGCCTTCACGTTGGCGGCGTTGTCCACCAGCGAGGCCTTGCCATCGGTCACCAGCGTCACCTTCACGGCGCCACCATCCTCAAGCGCCTTGATCGCCACCTTCGCCGAATCGAGCGAGGCGCTCATCGACACCGGCCGGTCGAGGAACGACGTGTCCTTCGGTACGATATCGATGCCGTACCACTTCTTCATCTCGGCGAGCACGCGGCGCAGCGGCTGGTTGTGCGCGTCGAAGTTGCCGCCTATCCATCCGAACGCGAACTCCGCGCGATTGGCGTCGAGGTCCATGAACGTCCCGTTGTTCAGGACGAGCAGTGTTGCGCCCGCGGCCAGCGGCTGTTCGATCTTGCCGGCGCGCACGGTCAGGGTGCCCTTCACCGCCTTCAGCAGCGCGGCGTTGCTGTCCTCGGGGAACGACCGCCCGATGAACTCGGCGTCGTTGGCGTACACCCACGCGTTGCCAACCTTGACCAGCAGCGGGGAGTCGAGCTTGGGCGCCTTGATGTCCGCCACGCCCAGGATCTGCATCGCGCGTGCATCGAGCGGATAGCTGGCGGTGTACTTCACGAACGTCGAGGTCCCCATGTGCACCACCACGCTGTCTTCCATCGTCACGCTGCCGCGTTGGCCGTCCTTCGTGCGCATGGACTTGGCGTCATCCTTGTTCAGCAGCTGCTGCGCCTTGGTCCCCTCGGCGCCCTTGTTGAAGTACCAGAGGGGCAGACCAGCGGCGGCAGCCAGCAGGATGACGATGATGGCGTAGGTGCCGGTGCGCTTCTTGCCGGCCACCTTCTTCATGTGCGCCGCGGCCTCGTGCCGGCTCTGCTCGGCGCGCTGCTTGGCCACGGCCGACGGATCGGCATGCGCCGCGTGGAGCACGCCCGTGACCTTGGTCCACCACTGTTCGAGCGAATCGACCGGCGTCGGTTCGTGCGTCTTGGCGTGGTTGCCGCCCATATGGTGCGCGGCCGTGCGGCGGCGCAGTTCGTGCGCGGCTTCGCCGCCGATCGCCGCATGCAGCAGCGCCTGCAGTTGGTCGGGCGACTCGATCTTCGCGCGGCGGTCCCAGATGTCGAGGAAGGCGCTCGCCGCCACCTTCTGCGCGCCGCCGGGGTCGTCGAGCTTCTCGTTCGCTTCCTGCGTAAAGGCTTCGAAGTTCGCGCGGAAGATCTGTTCCAGCGCGGTCTCCTTGCCGGCCTTGAAGTCAGCGAAGAGCTCAGGGCTGATCGGGGCAAGGGATGCAGGCATTACAGCCTCCTGATGGATTTGATAGGTGCGTGTGCGACGCAATCCACAGCAGGGGGGCGGGCCGGCACTGGCAGCCGGGTACATCCGTAAGGCACGCCCGTGACGGCTCGCACCGGGCGGAGTACCTTCATCGCAACCGCACTCGAGGTGAGCGATGTTTCCAACGGCGCCACTGCTGCTTCTCGCCGCTGTCGTACTCCCACAAACAAAGTGGCAAGAAATTGGCAGGACGTCCACAGGGAATTCCGTGTTTCTTGACGGAAAATCTGTCCGGAAAGCCCCTGACGGCATCGTGACGGCACGGCTGCGCGTCACGTACGCGCCGCCGCTGGACACGCCCAAGGGCAAGGTGACGAGTTCGCGCGCGGTCGCGATGTTCGACTGTGCCAAGGGGCTCGTGGCCACCAAGGAGAGCGTCCTCTTCCTCAACGAGGCCAAGGGCGTCGTATTCAGCCAGCGGACAATTGCCAAGCCGGGGTTCGGTCCCGCGCTCACCAGCACGTTCGCCGATGTGGCGCTCAAGCATCTCTGCGCTCGCAAACCTTGACCTGATTCGCCATGTCCAGCCTGCCATCCGTCCTCGCCACGACCCACTGGCCCGTCGTGGCCGGCGCCCGCTATGAAGTGGCGGTCCTGCCGTGGGGGGCAACGGAGCCGCACAACCGGCACCTCCCGTACGCCACCGACAATGTGGAAGCCGACGGCATCGCGGCCGCGGCGGCGGAGCGCGCCAATGCGCGCGGCGCCCGCGTCGTCGTGCTCCCTGCCGTTCCGTTCGGCGTGCAGACGGGACAGCTCGACCTGCCGCTGGCGATCAACCTGAATCCGAGCACCCAGGCCCGCGTGCTCGCCGACGTCGTGGCCTCCGTCGAGCGCGCCGCAATCCGGAAATTCGTCCTGTTCAACGGACATGGCGGCAACGACTTCAAGCAAATGATGCGCGAGCTGCAGCCCACCACACCGGTCTTCCTCTGCTCGCTTAACTGGTGGCAGGTGGTGGACGGTCGCGCCTTCTTCGACGAACCGGGCGATCACGCCGGCGAACTTGAGACGAGCGTGATGCTCCACCTGCGCCCGGACACCGTGCGCCCGCTTTCGGAAGCGGGGGACGGCGCCGAGAAGAAGCCCGACATGACCGGGTTCCGCGAACGGTGGGTCTGGACGCAGCGTCCGTGGACGAAGGTGAGCGCCGACACCGGAATCGGCGATCCCCGCGCGGCAAGCGCCGACAAGGGGGCGCGGTATGTGGATGCCGTGGCCGACCGCATTGCGCAGTTCTTCGTGGAGCTGTCGCAGGGCGATCCCGCCTCGATGTACAAGTGACGCGCCTTGCCGTCGCGTTGCTCGCCGTGGCGGCGTGCGGCGAGCCGCGCGCTGGATCCAAGCTCCCCGGCGCGCCGGCCTCTGCGGTCCCGGTGTATATGAAGGGCGCACTATTTGTCGGGGCCGACAGCACGCTGCGGTTCGTCGCCTGCGGCACGACCGTCGAACGCGCGCTCACCACTGCGCCGGATGCACGTCTCGCTGAAGCGGTGACGGCCGTAAATGGCGCGCTGCGCGATTCACTGTTCGTCGAGGTGATGGCCGACACCGCGCGCGACGAGATGGTGGCGCGCGAAGCGCTCTTTGCCACGTCGCTCTCCGACGGCGCACGCTGCGACCGGCCGCGCGAGCCGTTCGCGTGGGTGGCGGTCGGCGTCGAGCCGTTCTGGCGAGTGACCTATGACAGTGCCCAGCTCGTGCTCGAGCGCGCCGAGCCGCCGCGGGAGGTCGTGTTCGATGCGCAGGATCCTGTAGTGCGTGGCACATTGACGACGATCATAGGCACCCGCACCTTGGGCAAGGTGCACGAACTCAAGCTGGGACTCCTCCGCGAGTCCTGCCGCGACGGGATGAGCGATGCCTGGTATCCGTACCGCGCCGAAGTGCGCGCCGGCGACGTCGCGCTGGCGGGATGCGCAAGACGATGACGCACCTCCTCCGTGCACTCCGACTCAGCGCGCTGGTGCCAATCGCGCTCGTCGCGCAGGACACCACCGCCACCAAGGCGGCATTGATCGCCGCTGATCGCGAAGCCGCGGCGAACGAGATGGCGTGGAGCGCCACACTCGCGCCGCGGGCCACGGTGCTGCTGCCCGGACAGGAGATCCTGCATGGGCGCGCCGCATTTGCACCGCATCTGACGCGGTTGGCGTGGGGCCGTACACCGGCCTGGACGCCGGTGCATGCGGCGGTCGCCGCGAACGGCGGCTTCGGTTGCACCACGGGCGTGCTTCACCTCGTTGCCACCGACAGCACGCAACCGTCAACCGGCCGCTACCTCGCCTGCTGGCGGCGCACGCGCAATGCGCAGTGGCGCATCATCGCCTGGTCGGCCGCCCTCGCTCCGCCCGCGGTGAAGACGCTGCCGGACAGCCTTGGCAATCCGCCGGGTTCCACGGGTGTGCGCGCCGGGCGTGGCGCGCGGCCCGCGCGCGCGATGGCCGATGCCGATCGCGCTTTTGGCCGTTTCAGCGCCGACTCGGGCGGTCCGGCCGGCGCGTTCTCGCGCTGGATTGCCGCCGACGGGATGATGCTGGGCGCGCGCGCGGTGCCGGCGCAGGGCCCCGCCGATGCACGTGCGGCGTTCGCGGCGTTTCCCCCGACCGGGCGGTTTGAATGGGCGCCGGTGGACTCCCTGACCGTGGCGGCCCGCGACGGCAGTCTTGGCTTTACCATCGGTGAGGCGCGCATCGCTCCGACGCCGGAGTCGGTGTCGTATTCCAAGTACCTCACGGTGTGGCGGCGTGAACGCGACGGCAGTTACCGGTGGATCTTCGACACCGGTTCTGATCGGCCCGTGCCGCACGTGCCCCGTTAGATTCCCGACCATGTTGCCCGACGCATTGCGTGCCGCCGTTGATGCTGATCGCACGCGCGACGCGGGATCGCACTTTGTGGATCTCGTGGCGCGGTACTTCGCCGAAACCGGCTATGGCGAATCAGCGGTCTCGCCCACTGCGGGACATCCCGAGCGCCGCCCCGAGTTTGATGAGCCGATGCCGACGGACGGACGTCCGCTGACGGACATCGTCCGCCGCATCGAAGCCGAGTTTCTCGCCAGCGCCAACCGACTGTCGCATCCGATGTACATGGGGCACCAGGTGGCCGCGCCCATTCCGGCCGCCGTCTGGACGGAGGTGGTGATTGCGGCGCTCAACAACTCGATCGCGGTCTCGGAGATGTCGCCGACCGGAACGGCCATCGAGGAGCGGGTGATCCGCTGGATGTGCGACCTGGCCGGATACGGTGCCCACTCTGGCGGCACGCTGACGTCGGGTGGACTCGAGGCAACGCACACGGCGCTGCTTGCCGCCCGTGCCGCCATCGAACCGGAATCGTGGCGGCGTGGCATTGTGGGGACGCCGCCGGTGATCGTGTGCGGCGAGCATGCGCACTACGCCATTGCGCGCGCCGCCGGTGAACTGGGGCTCGGCACCGACAGCGTACGCACCGTGCCGAGTGCGGACTGGAGGATGGATGCGTCGGCGCTCCCGGCGACGCTCGATGCCCTTCGGGCCGAAGGGCGGCGCGTGATGGCGGTCGTGGCTACGGCGGGCTACACCGCCACCGGCGGATTCGACGACATCGAGGCGATCGGCGCGGTGTGCGAGGCGCGCGGCCTCTGGCTGCACGTGGATGGCGCGCACGGCGCGTCGGCGCTCTTCTCGCCGGCCCACGCTGCGCGCGTGCGCGGCATCGCGCGGGCACGCACCATTGCCTGGGACCCGCACAAGATGATGCTCGTGCCACTCGCCGCCGGGGCGCTGCTGGCCCGCGACGAACGCGATCTCTCCGCGGCCTTCGAACAGCAGGCACCGTACCTGTTTCACGGTATGGATGGCACGCGCAGCCCCGACCAGGGGACGCGATCGTTCATGTGCTCGCGGCGCGCCGACGCGTTGAAGGTCTGGGTGGCACTGCAGCGCCATGGGTCGGTGGGCCTGGGCGAGATGTATGCGCATCTCTGCGGGCTGGCCACGACGCTGCACGCGTTGATCGCGCAGCGCGCCGACTTTGTGGCGCTCCACGTGCCGGAAAGCAACATCCTCTGCTTTCGCTGGCTCCCGCCCGACGTGGATGACGAACCGACCGTGGACTGGCTGAACCTGCAGCTGCGCGAGCGCTACAACGCGTCCGGCCGCGGCTGGATCACGACGACGGTGCTCGGTGGGCGACGCGTGCTCCGCGTGACACTGATGAACGTGCGCACACAGGACCAGCACCTGAGCGCGCTGCTTGAGGGCCTGGCGGCGGTCGGCGCGGGGCTGATTGACGAACCGGCGTAGCCGGGCGGCGCGCGCTCCCTCTGGCGGAAACGGGTGGAAACGAATAATCTTAGTACTAAGATGACAACCACAGCGACGGCCCCCCAGGCCACCAGACGCAAGGCGCCCGAGCCGGCCACCGCCACCGCCCTCAAGCTGTTTGTGGTGCTGGCCCGGGCACAGCGCGCCATCACCGAACGGATCAACGCGAGTCTCGTCGAGAAGGGTCTCACCGAGGCCGAGTTCGCGATTCTCGAGGCCCTCTACCACAAAGGGCCGCTCCTGCTCGGCGAAGTGCAGCGGAAAATCCTCGTGTCCAGCGGGGGCATCACCTTCCTGGTGGACCGGCTCGCCGAACGCGGCCTGGTGGAGCGCCAGATGTGTCCGTCCGACCGGCGGGCGCGGTATGCGGCGCTGACCAAGAAGGGCGAGGCACTAATCGGGCAGATCTTCCCGGCGCACGCCGAGGCGATCCGCGAGGCGATGTCGGGACTGTCGCGCGCCGAGCAGAAGCAGGCCACCGAATTGCTGAAGCAGCTGGGCCTGGCGGCGGCGATAAGGAAACCGGCGGCCGAGTAGGCCGGCGCCGGAGGACCGAGGGGGGGGTTGACGCGCCCATCGTTTGGTGATATTATCTCAGTAGTAAGATGTTCAATAGTGAACTAATACGGGCCTCGGCCCGGCACCCCATCAGTGTTCAAGGAGACGGCACCATGCAGTGGCAACTCGACGCAACCCATACGCAGGTCGGTTTTTCGGTCAAGCACATGGCCATCTCCACCGTCCGCGGCCGCTTCACGAAGTTCGACGGCGCCGGAGAGACCGATGCGAACGGCAAGATCACCAGCGCGACGTTCACCATCGACGCCGCGAGCATTGACACCAATCAGGAGCAGCGCGACGGCCACCTGCGTTCGGCGGACTTCTTCGACGTCGCGGAGCACCCGACGCTCTCGTTCCGGTCCACCGAGGTCCGGCAGAACGGAGAGGACATCACCATCACCGGCGACTTCACGATGCACGGCGTCACGAAGCCGGTGACGCTGAAGGGCGAGACGACGCCGGTCGTCAAGGATCCGTGGGGGATGACGCGCACCGCGCTCACCCTACAGGGAACGCTGAGTCGCAAGGATTGGGGGCTGACGTGGAACCAGGCACTCGAGTTCGGCGGACTGATGGTGAGCGACGAGGTGAAATTGTCGCTCGAACTCGAGGCGGTGGCGGCAGCCGAGTCCAAGGCGGCGTAACGACAACGTCTCACCACGGCGACGCGGAGGACACGGAGATACACGGAGAACTACAACGACAAGACTTCTTGGAACGACAGCGCGCCACGCAGGGCTTGTCGTGGCGAGCGCAGTTCGCCCAAGCAGTCGTCGTTGTAGGTCTCCGTGTAACCTCCGTGTCCTCCGTGCCTCCGTGGTGAGCCTTTGCAGTTGGAGTTGCCAGCTACCGCAACCGGAACCGCGTGTGTAGCGTAAGGCGGCCCTCACCCTGGAACCGCCAATGCCTTCACCCTGCCGCACGGCCCTCGCCGTCCTGCTCCTCGCCGCCGCCCCCCTCGTTGCGCAGACGACAGGCGTCACCTCGGGCCAGAAGCTGCCACGTCTCGTCATCCGCAACGCGACGATGGTGGACGGCAACGGCACCCCGGCCCGCGGCCCGGTGGACATCGTCATCGAGAACGGCCGTATCGCCGACGTCGTGACGCTCGACCCGGTGGCCCTGCGCCGCGGCGAAGGGCGCCGTCCGGCGGGCAATGTGCAGATTGACGCCACCGGCAAGTTCGTGTTGCCGGGGCTCATCAACGCGCACACCCACATGCAGAGCAACCGCTCGGGGCAATCACTGGGCGGTTTCGAGTACTACCTGCTGCTGCAGCTCGCCAACGGCGTCACGACGCTCCGCGAAGTCGGGGCGGAAAATGAAGCGCAGAGCGTGCGGATGCGCGATCAGCAGGCGCGCGGCGAACTGGTGGGCCCGCGCATGCTTATCTATCCGATGTTCCTGAACGGCAAGGTCCGCACCCCCGTCGATGCCCGTGAACGCGTGCGCGAGATGAAGAAGCTCGGCGTGGACGGCATCAAGATCGTCGGCGTCGAGCGCGACATCATGCAGGCAATGGAGGACGAGGCGCACACCCTCGGCCTCCCCGTGGCCCACCACGTCGGTGTCGAGGAGACGAATGCCTGGGACGACATCGCCTTCGGCACGCGCTCCATCGAGCACTGGTACGGCATTCCCGACGCGGCCATCCGCGATGGGCGACAGCACTTCCCGAGCGACTACAACTACCTGGATGAGACGGACCGGTTCCGGTGGGCCGGGCGGCTCTGGCGCGAAGCCGACCCGGCGCGACTCGACACCGTGCTCGCCGCGATGGTCAAAGCGAATGTCGCGTGGGTGCCCACGCTCGACATCTACGAGGCGAGCCGTGACCTGCAGCGGGCGCAGACGCAGCCGTGGTTCAGGGAGTACCTGCATCCGTCGCTCGCCAACTACTTCAAGCCCGACCCGGCCAATCACGGTTCGTATTTCATCGGGTGGAGCAGCACCGACGAGACGTACTGGAAGGAGAACTACCGCATCTGGATGGCGGCGCTGCGGAGCTTCGAGCGCAAGGGCGGTACGATCGGCTGCGGCGACGACGCGGGCTTCATCTACCAGATGTACGGCTACGGCCTGATTCGCGAGATGGAGCTGCATCAGGAGGCGGGCTTCCAACCGCTCAAGGTCATTCAGCACTGCACCGGCAACAACGCCAGGATCCTCGGCCTCGAGAACGATATCGGGCGGATCCGCGCGGGATGGAAGGCCGACCTGATCATCGTGGACGGCAATCCGCTCGAAGACCTCAAGACGCTCTATCCCACGAACCAGGTGCAGCTGCGCGACGGCAAGGAAGTGCGTGCCGGGCTCGAATGGACCATCGCCGGTGGCACACCGTACCACGTGCCGACGCTGACGGCGCGCATCAAGCAGATCGTCGATTCGGCCAAGGGGCGCTGACACGGCCGCTTGCGGGTGGTGAATTTGTTGTGCGGGAACGAGAGGAGCAGGAGGTTGCTGTCGGCTGCGGCGACATACCCCGACAGCGAAAGCAACTGGCGTGCCGTCCACACCGGCAAACGGTGGCGCGTTGTAGAGGAGGCGGATGGCGCACGCTGGTCGAAATCATTAGTAGTAGGGACGGCCGGTGCGGCGAATGCCGTGCCGGCCGCCGCGCTGTCCGCTCCAACTCGAGGTGCCCCCCGATGACCGCCATGCTCGGTCCGCTCGCGCAGGTCGCCGTCACCTTCAAGGACGTGCCGCGCGCCGTCACCTGGTACCGTGATGTGCTTGGCCTTTCGCTGCTGTTCGAGACCGGCGGCATGGCGTTCTTCGCGATGGGCGACGTGCGCCTGATGATGACGACGGCGGAGAAGCCGGAGTTCGACCATCCCGCGTCGGTGCTCTACTTTCGGGTGCACGACATCAGCGCGGCGTTCCTGGCACTCGAGGCACGCGGCGCGACGTTCGAAGACAAGCCGCACCTCGTCGGAAAGATGGGGAGCACGGAGATCTGGATGTTCTTCGTGCGCGATCCCGAACAGCACCTGCTCGGCATCACCGAGGAGCGCGCCGGTACCTAGCCCAGTTCAGCGAGCTGCTCCTGGAGAATGGCGGCGCTGGCCGGGCGATCCGCGGCGGACTTGGAGAGGAGCCGCATGACGAGTGCGGAGAGTGCTGGGGGCACGTCGGCGTTCCGTGAGACCGGTGGCGTGGGCTCCGCTGTCAGTACGCGCGCAATCAGCGCCACCGCGCTGGGGGCGGAGAACGGCGCCTCGCCGGTGAGGCACTCGTACATCACCACGCCCAGCGAGTACAGATCGGCGCGCGGGTCAATCTCTTCGCCGACGAGCTGCTCGGGCGACATGTACGCGGGCGTTCCCACCACCATTCCGGTCTGCGTGCGAGTGGAGGTCGCCTCGGCGAGACGCGCGATGCCGAAGTCCATCACCTTCAGCACGCCGTCGCCATCAATGAGCGCGTTCTCGGGCTTGATGTCGCGGTGGATCACGCCCGCATCGTGCGCGACTGACAGCGCCTCCGCGAACTGCCGCGCGACGGCCAGCGTACTGGCCACGCCGAGTCGGCCGCGCGTCGTCAGCAGCTCGCGCACGGTGAGCCCCTGCACAAGTTCCATCGTTACGAACAGGTGCCCGTCGGCGTCGCCGAGGTCATGCGTGCGCACCACGTTGCGGTGGGAAATGCGCCGCGCCAGGCGAATCTCGCTCTTGAGCCGCTCGGCGAGCACGGCGTCCGATGTCACCAGTTCGCGCCGGATTGTCTTGACCGCCACGTCTTCGTTGAGCTCGCGGTCGCGCGCGCGATACACGACGCCCATACCGCCGGTCCCAAGCACGCTGACCACATCGTAGCGTCCGGCGAGTACTGTCCCCGGTGGGAACGCGCCATCGGCCGTCTCCCGCTCCTGGAGCGCCTCGAATTCGTTCGTGGCGAGCGTCACGTCCGACTGCAATTCGCGCAGCTGCGCGCGCAGTCGCGACTCGCGGGCCCGCACGCCGGCCGCCATCGCGTCGAACACTCGCGCCAGCCGCCCCAGCTCGTCGTCGCGCCCGGTCACGCCGGCGAGCGTGCCGGCCACGTAGGCGCCCGATTCCACCGCGCTGGCTGCCTCGATCACGCGCGACACCTGCCTCAGGTAGTCGGCTTCTCGGTCGTGCCAACGCTTCTTCTCGAGCGACGCGCCGATGCGCGCGCGCAACAGCACCGGGTCGAATGGCTTGGTCAGATAGTCCTCGGCACCGTGCTCGATGCACCGCACCACGCTGGCGAGATCATCGAGCGCCGAAATCATGATCACCGGAATGCTCCGCGTCGCCGCGTCGCTCTTGATGCGCTCGAGCACCGCGAAACCATCCATGCCCGGCATCAAGACGTCGAGGAGCACGAGGTCGAACGCCCCCTGCGCAACGAGGGCGAGTGCCGCCTCTCCCGAATCGGCGCTGGCGGTATCGTATCCTTCGCGCCCCAAGCGGCGCGCAAGGACCGCGCGATTCTCCTCGACGTCGTCGACGATCAGGATGCGTCCCTTCGCATCGGCGCGTGGCACTGGAAGTTCGGCGGCGCTTCCGGCGCTTGGCGTGGTTCGCATCGCGTCACGCCGCTCCGCGAGCGCCGACGGCACCGGCACTGCGGTCAATCGGCCGACCGCCTGCGCGATGCGCTGCACGTCGGTGGCGAATTGGGCGTCGCGCTCGCCGACAAGCAGTTGCTCGGTCACGGCAAGCATCTTCGCCTGCGGCGCGATGAGCGCGGTCAGCAGTTGCGACAGGTCATCGAGCGTGGCCACACCGGTTGGCGGAAGCGCGGCGTTGATGGCGCCAAGCACCTCATGCGCCACGGCGATGATGTCGTCAATGCACAGGGCGTCCGCCGATCCGTCGGGCGCGTCCTCGCGCAGCATCTCGGCGTACCCGAGGATGTGGTTGACCGGCGTGCGCAACTCGTGGCGCAGTTCCGACGCCGCCTTCGGGTCAAGCGGCGTGATCATGCGGGCGGCGCGCCCAAGGCAGTCATCTTGCCGAGCAGGCGCTCCAGGTCCACCGGCTTGGTGTCGTAGTCGTTACACCCCGCCTCGATGGCCTTGTCGCGGTCGCCCGACATGGCGTGGGCGGTGAGAGCGATGATCGGCATCTGCCCTGCGTCGCCGCCGGCGCGAATGCGGCGCGTTGCTTCCCACCCGTCGATCTCGGGAAGGCTCATGTCCATCAGCACGAGGTCCCATCCGCCTTCGAGCGCCCGCGACACGCCATCGAGACCGTCCACCGCGAGTTCGACGGTATAGCCGCGACGCTGGAGTCGGCGCGACAGCATGTCGCGGTTCATTTCGTTGTCTTCAACCAGGAGGATGCGCGGCATGGCGACGGTCAGGCTGGGGGCGGGAGCGCAGGACGGCGCCGCATCAGCAGGCGGATATCACGCGCGAGGTCGAGTTGCGAATAGGTGCCCTTGGTGAGCACGTCGCTGACGTGGCCGTTGAGGCGCTGGCGTTCCTCGCGCGACACGTCCTTGGCGGTCACGACGATCACCGGGATCTGTCGCCAGGCCTCGACCTGGCGCAGTTCGGTGATGAACGTCGCGCCATCCATCACCGGCATCATCAGGTCGAGGAGAATCAGCGACGGCGTGACCCCCGCCATCTGCTCCAACGCCACGCGTCCGTTCTCCGCTTCGACGACCGTCCACCCCTCGCGCATGAAGCCGCGCGCCAGGGTGTGCCGCGTGGCGGCATCGTCCTCGACGATCAGCACGGTCCCCGTGGCGGCGGCCTGGTGCCGGCGCAGGATGCGGCGCAGTTGGGCGCGGTCAATCGGCTTCGTCACGTATTCCGTGGCGCCGAGCGCGAGGGCGAGCTGCTGCTCGTGGAGGACGGACAGCATGATCACCGGCACGTCGGCAAGCGTGTCGTCGCCGCGAATGCGGCGAAGCACTTCCCACCCGTCCATTCCCGGCATCAGCACGTCGAGCGTAATGGCGTCAGGGCGCACGGTGCGCGCCAGTGCGAGTCCCGCGTTGCCGTCGGCGGCTTCCTCCACACGGAAGCCATCCACGGCGAGCGCATTGCGCAGCAGTCGGCGCGCGTCCGGGTCATCGTCGATCACGAGCACCGTCCCCGCGGAGCCATCGCCTTGCTTGGGGGTCGTGGCTAACGATGCGGTTGACGACACGCGACGCGCGAGGTCCACGCGCGCTGGAATGCGCAGCGTGAAGGTGGAACCCACGCCGGAGCTGCTGGCGACCTCCACGCCGCCTCCCATCATCTCGCTGAAACGGCGCGTGAGCGCGAGCCCAAGCCCCGTGCCGCCATATCGCCGCGAGGTCGACGCCTCGGCCTGACTGAATGACTCGAAGAGGCGGGCCACCTGTTCCGGTGTCATCCCGATGCCCGAGTCACTGACGGCAAACGACAGGTCGTCGCCGTGCGCGCCAGGCACGCGCCGAACGGCGAGCGTGATGTCCCCGCGCTCCGTGAACTTGCAGGCGTTGGAAAGCAGGTTCAGCAGCGTCTGCCGCACCTTCACCAGATCGGCGTGCATGTCGCCGAGCGCATCGTCGCGACGCACGGCGAGCCGGTTGTCGTTCTTGGCGACCATCGGCTGGATGGTAGTTGCCACTTCGTCGAGCATTGCGTTGACGTCGAACGTCTCGAGGTAGAGTTCCATCTTGCCCGCCTCGATCTTCGACAGGTCGAGCACATCGTTGATGAGGCTCAGCAGGTGCTTGCCCGCGGTGTGGATCTTTCCCAGGTCAGCGACGAAGCTCTCGAGCCCCGCGTCCTGCGCTTCCTCCTGCAGCATCTCGCTGTAGCCGATGATGGCGTTGAGCGGCGTGCGCAGTTCGTGGCTCATGTTGGCGAGGAACTGGCTCTTGGCCCGATTGGCGCCTTCGGCTTCGCGCCGCGCCTCAGTCAACTCGCTGATGTCGTGGTACATCCCCATCAGCGCCACGCGCGACTGGTCGGCGATGACCGGCACGCCGAGGATCTCGACATCCACGAACGTGCCATCCTTACGGCGGCGGCGGCCGATCCCCTTTACCGGGCGGTCCACCGCGTCGCGGCTATACTGCTCGGCTTCGTGCAGCGTGTTCGGGTCGGTGATGATTTCGTCGAGGATGTGTCCGCGGGCCTCGTCGAGTGTGTACTGAAACAGCTCCTCGAACGCCGGATTGCACCCCGCCACGCGGTAGTCCGTGTCGAGCTGGACGATGGCGACGGGGCTGTTGTTGAGCAGGGAACGGAAGAACTCGCGTTGGCGCGCCGCTTCTTCGTAGAGGCGTGCTCCTTCGATGGCGATGGCCGCCTGCGGCGTGAAGAGATTGAGCAGGCGCAGGTCGTCGGCGCCAAACTCGCGCTTCGGGTCGGCGTCCACAATGGCAATGGCGCCCACCAGGCGATTGCCCACGAGGAGCGGCGCGGCGACGACCGATTTCACCGAGACGGTCGCGTACTTGGCCGACTGGCCCAACCAGGCGTGATAGTCCGGAATGATGAGTGGTTCGTGCGTGGTGGCGACGAGCCCCATGGCCCCTTCGCCGATCTTCAACCGAATGCCCGTCGTGTCGGAGCCCACGTTGTAGCTCGCGACGACTTCCAGTTCCTCCTTGTCGCGGTCGAAGATGGCGAGTTCGCCACCCGTGACGCCGAGCAAGGCGACGGTGCGTTCGACGGTGGCCTGCAAGGTCTTGGGGAGTTCACGCTGGGTGAGCAAATCGGCCATCGATGCGATCACCGCCTGCTGTTCATCGGCGCGCCGGCCCTGCGTGACGATGAGCCGCGCACGGGCGATGGCGATGCTCGCCTGGTTGGCAGCGGCGGTGAGAATCTCGAAATCCGAGTCGTTGAACGCCTGCGGCTTGGTGCTCTCGACGGCGAGCACCCCGATGACGCGTCCATCAATGATGAGCGGCACGTCCACTTCGGAACCGCTGTTGAGCGTCGGCTCGTAATTCGACTCGCGGCGCACCGCCGGCGTGTAATGCAGCTTCCCGTCGAGCAGGGCGCGTTCGCTGATGCCGTGGCCGGGCGGCAACCGAAACCCCGGCTGGGCCGCCTTCCATCCGACGGAGGCGACCATCACGCGGTCGCCCGTCTTGTCGTCCACGAGGAAGACGCCGAGGAAGTTGTACCCCAGCGCTTCGTCACGCAGGCCGGTGACAACCGACTCGCAGATCTGTTGTTCGTCGGTGGCGGCGGCAATGGCCGAGCTGAGGCGCAGCAACGCCGACTGGCGGCGCGCGGCGCGACGCATCGCGGCGGACGAAGACAACGGCTGCTTCTTCGCGGGGGGCTTGGTCGCCATCGGAGGGGGCCGAAGGGGTCCGACTAAGGCAGCGTCTATAGTACGGTGCCCCGGCAGGTGGCGATAGCACCCCCGGCGAGCATAGCTTGTGAGGTTCGTTCGACGACCGACGGCGGTTGTCGCCGACGGCGTGGTGGTCTCCCCCGACCGGAGGTGTTGATGACCGGTTTGACCGCGTTGTGGCTTCCGATCCTGCTGTCAGCAGTGTTCGTGTTCATCGTCAGTTCGGTGATTCACATGGTGACGCCCTGGCACAAGGGCGAGTACCCGCGGCTTCCCAACGAGGACGCGTTTCGTGCGGCGGTGGGGCCGATGAACATCCCGCCGGGCGAGTACATGTTCCCGCGCTGCGACACGATGGACGAAATGAAGACCCCCGAGTTCAAGGCGAAGATTGCGAAGGGGCCCGTCGGGACGATTACCGTGCGCCCGAACGGCGAAATGGGAATGGGGCGTCAGCTCACGCTCTGGTTCATCTACGCGCTGGTGGTGAGCGTCTTTGCCGGCTACATCACTGGGCGCGCGAACCCCGTGGGAACGCACTACCTGACGATCTTCCGCTTCGCCGGGGCGACGGCCTTCTGCGGCTACGCGCTCGCGCTGTGGCAGCAGCACATCTGGTACTGGAAGTCATTCCGCGCAACGTTCACCGCGACGATTGACGGATTGCTCTACGCGTGCGTGACAGCGGGGACCTTTGGATGGCTGTGGCCGCGATGATTCGACGAGTGATCCTGTTCGTTGGGATGACGGCGGCGGTCGCCGGGGCGCAGGGGCGTCCCGGCGGGCCGCCGGGGACCGCGGGTGGTGTGACGATCAAGGACGGCGAGGAGTGTCCGCCGGGAATGACAGAGGTGCGGCCGCGCAATTGTCGCGCGCCGGAGCTGCCGGTCCCTTCCATTCTCGACTATCGCCCGCGATCGACGCTCGTGACGGCCGAGCATCTGGTGCCGAAGGCCAAGTATCCCGTGATCGATTTTCACGGGCATCCCAACGCGCAAATGCAGAGCCTGCCGGCATTGGAGCAGATGGGGGCGGAGATGGACGCGCTCAACATCGGGCTGATGCTGACGGCAAACAACACGAGTGGCGAGGCGCTCAAGCGGCAGTCGGCGCTCGTGGCGTCTGATGCGAAGATGAAGGATCGAGTGCGGATTCTGGCCGGCGTGGACTTTCGCAATGTCGGCCCCGGGTGGGCAGCGAATGCGGTGGCGCAGCTCGACGCGGATATTGCGGCGGGGGCGGTGGGCATCGGCGAGATCGGCAAGGGGCTGGGGCTGTCCATCAAAAAGGCCGACGGTACTCGACTCCGCATCGACGATCCCGAGCTGGATCCCGTCTGGGATGAAGCCGCGCGCCTCAAGATCCCTGTGTTCATTCACACGGCGGATCCGCAGGAGTTCTGGGACGAGATTGACTACACGAACGAGCGGTGGTTGGAACTCGCGTTGTTTCCCGGACGGCGGTATCCCAAGGAGCAGTTTCCGTCGTTCGAGCAGTTGATGACGGAGCGGGACAATCTCTTCAAACGGCATCCCAGGACGACGTTTGTCGCGGCGCATCTGGGGTGGCACGCGAACGATCTGGGGCGTCTGGGTCGGATGTTCGACGAGATGCCCAACGTGTACGCCGAGGTCGGGGCGGTGTTGTACGACATTGGTCGTCAGCCGCACGGCGCGCACGACTTTTTCGTGAAGTACCAGGATCGGCTGCTGTTTGGGAAGGACAGTTATCAGCCCGAGGAGTATCCGTATTACTGGCGCGTGTTCGAGACGCGCGACGAATACTTCGATTACTACCGGCACTATCACGCCTTCTGGAAGCTGTACGGCATCTACCTGCCCGACAGCGTATTGAAGAAGGTCTACTACCAGAACGCGCTGCGGATCACGCCGAAGCTGCCGCAGGACGGGTGGCCGAAGTAGGTCGTGCCCGGACACGTGGCTCTTTGCCGACTGTCATCCGGTTGAGACGCGAGAGGAAAGTCATGAGCAAGGTATTCGTCAACATCGGCCTCAGCCTCGATGGCTACATGGCTCCGGACGGGATGACCATGGAGAATCCCGGGTACAAGAACTGGGGTGCGAAGTGGGGTGCGCTGATGGCGTGGATCATCAATCAGCAGTACTTCCGCAACAACCTCAAGCTCGGACCCGGGGGAGAGACCGGCCCGGTCAACGACCTGCTGCGCGACACCACGGAGCGCATCGGCGCCAACATCATGGGCAAACGCATGTTCGACCAAGGCGAACGCGCCTGGCCGGAGGAGGCTCCATTTCACACACCGGTCTATGTCCTGACCAATGAAAAACGCGAACCTTGGATGCGCCCTGGTGGAACGACCTTCTACTTCATCAACGACGGGCCGGAGCCCGCACTGGCGCTCGCTCGGGAGTCTGCCGGCAGTCGCGATGTTCGGATCGCGGGTGGCGCCGATGTGATCCAGCAGTACCTGAACCTGGGTGTCGTCGACGAGTTGGAAATCGCGTTGGCGCCGGTGCTGTTCGGCAGCGGGCGGCGTCTCTTCGAAAACATTCGCGAACCCGGGCCGCAGTTTCGCATCGACAAGGTTCTCGATGGTCCCACCGCCACGCACGTGCGCTATGTGCGTCGGTGAGGACGGCGCGACAACCAGTTGAAGCTGACGGGCTTGCCCGCGCGCGACCACACCGATCTCGTCACCGCAGCGGTGGCGTTGATTCGCGCTCAGTCTGTTTCCTGACCGGTGCTGGATGACAGGTATCCTTCGACGAGACCTCGATGCCCGATATCTTCCACACCTTCCCCGTTAGCGCCTCGGCGGCGCGCCTGTTCCAGGCGGTCAGCACACCCGCCGACCTTGATCAGTGGTGGACCGCCCGCTCACTCGGCCAGCCCGCCTTCGGCGCCGAATACGAGCTCTGGTTCGGACCCGAGTACGACTGGCGAGCGACCGTCAGTCGCTGCGAGCCCGATACTGCATTCGAACTCACGATAACGCGCGCAGACGGACACTGGCTCGGGACACGAGTGGGCTTTCAGTTCGAGGCGAAGGGCCTCGCCGCTGAGGTTCGATTCCATCACACCGGGTGGCCGGCGGACACGGAGCATTACCGCGTCTCCAGTTACTGCTGGGCGATGTATCTCCGCATACTCAGGCGGTATCTCGAGCGCGGGGAGCTCATCCCATACGAGCAACGATTGGAAGTATAGGTATGCTGAGCGCGCGGTCGACTTGGCTCGGCGCACGAAACCGGCGGGCGCCCTTTCCGCGAACGCCAGCGAATTGATCCGACGCAAGCGAGCGTCGCTGCGTCAGCCCCCTAGGAGCCATCATGGCGGTCACGCGCATGGACAACGTCGGCGTCGTCGTGGAAGACCTCGACGCCGCCGTTGCGTTCTTCACCGAACTCGGCCTCGAACTTGAAGGGCGTGCTCCGGTCGAAGGGGACTGGGCGGACGGCGTCACCGGATTGCGCGGTAT
This sequence comes from bacterium, assembly GCA_021813725.1. GTDB lineage: Bacteria > Gemmatimonadota > Gemmatimonadetes > Gemmatimonadales > Gemmatimonadaceae > PNKL01. Next base: position 55,165 of record JAKAJN010000005.1, read on the forward strand.
GCGCGTCGAGATTGCGATGATGCGCACACCCGACGGGCACAGCCGACTCGAACTCTCCCGCTTTCTCGCGCCACCGGTGGCTGCTGATCACCGCGGCGCCCCGGTGAACGCGCTCGGTTACCTCCGCGTCATGTTCACTGTGGATGACATCGACGAGACGCTCGCCCGACTCGGCGAGCGCGCTTCGCTCATCGACCGAGTGGTCCAGTATGGGGACCTGTATCGACTCTGCTATATCCGGGGCCCCGAAGGAATTCTCCTCGGACTCGCCGAACAACTCGGCCAGCAGGCGTCTCGAACGAACCCCCTGTAGCATCTCAGGGCGCGCCACGGAGGATACCGTGAAGGCAAGACCGAAGGGCCAGACGCTTGCTCCTGCGGCAGAGCTTCAATCTTTCATCGGCAGACTTGGGCCCAAGGATCAGAAGCTCTTTCGATCAGTGCGGACTGCGATACGGAGGTGGTTCCCGAGCGCCAACGAACTGGCGTACGACTACAAGACCTCGATCGTCATCGCCTATTCGCCGACGAATCGAGGGATCGATGGCATCGTGTCGATTGCCGCGCGTCCCGACGGCGTGCGCCTGTATTTCGCGCACGGACCAGAGTTATCCGATCCGAAGAGACTCTTGCTAGGATCGGCAAAGCAGACCCGCTACATCTCCGTGGACACGGTCCGCCGGCTCGCCCGCCCGGACGTGAAGGCGCTGCTGGCCGCGGCGGTTGAACAGGCGAGCGTGCCGTTGCCATCCAAGGGGAAGGGTCGCCTCCTCATTCGGGGGAGTGCGGCCAAGAGGAAAACGCGCGGCGCAACCTAATCTGGCGCACCTGCAGGAACCACAACCTATTAGAGGGCAGTCGCACGATGCCTCTCGGCTGAACTCACCACTGCTCGGAGCTTCAATGCGGATCCTCCGTGATGTGCTCGCAGCCACCATCGCGATGAGCGCCGTCGCGTGCGCTGGCCCCAAGGTTGACATCGCTGCTGAAACGGCGGCCCTAGATGCGCGGAGCAAGGGCGTGTCGGCAGCCGAGGCGGCCAAAGATCGGGAAGGGGCTCTCTCATACTGGGAGGCCGACGCCATCATGCAGCCCGCCGGGATGCCTCAACTCCAGGGGCGCGACGCCATCTCTGCGGTCTATCGCACGTTCATGGACTCGAGCGGCCTGAAGTCGTTCGAAGGAAGGTCTTCGGGATTCACGATTGCCCAGTCGGGCGACCTGGCATACGAGACCGGCGTCAATCGAATGACGTTCAGCACCCCGAAGGGAGACGTCCTAGACGTCGGCAAGTACATCGCCGTCTGGAGAAAGACCGATGGCACATGGTACATCGCCGCGTTGAGCTTCACGAGTGATGCGCCGGCGCCCGTCTCCGCGCCAAAGTAGTTCGCCGTGGCGGTGAGGTCTAGTCGTCACGGCGGCTATCGCACGCAGGTGGGCGTGCTGGTTCTCGTGGCTGCTGGCGGGCGATGACGGAATCCTGCTCGAACTTGTCGCAACCGTTTGATTCGGTGGGGGCGAGACAAGGCACGATGTTCTCGACCTCGTCGCCGACGATCCGAACGCACGCGTCCCGTTTTCGCCAGGGGAGTACAGCTTGATCGGCAGATTCGATACCCTCACGAGCGCGCCGATGCGACTGAGGATCCTGCCGTGAGGCGCGGATCTGTCCTTCACCTCGTTCGACCAGCCCCGACATTTGTCCCGAGTTATGTCGCGGCGTTGCAGCGCGGCTGGTCGCCGGACAACACGCGTGCCACGGCGGCGGCGGAAGAGCTTGCCGAGCTGCGGGAGAACGAAGCGTCGTTCCTGGCCGGAATGGAGGATCGTGAGGCCAAGGGTCCGCCGGTGAAGATGCCCGACGGTTCGTTCGTCCCTCGACTGCCGGGCATTCGCCGCTGGCTGTGGGACGGCGAGTTCGCCGGCAGCATCGGCTTCCGCTGGCAACCCGGCAGCACCGCGTTGCCGCCGTACTGTCTCGGACACATTGGCTATGCCGTCGTGCCGTGGAAGGCCGGACGCGGCTACGCGACCGAAGCCCTGCGCCTGATCCTCCCCGAAGCCAAGGCGTTGAAAATGCCCTTTGTCGAGATCACCACCGACCCGTCAAACATCGCGTCGCAGCGAGTCATCGAGCACAATGGCGGGGTGCTTCACGAGGAGTTCACCACGCCGGTCCAGCACGGAACCACACGTGCGTTGCGCTACCGGATCTTCCTGTAGCGACGCCCAAGTGGCGCGTCCGCGACAGGCCCTCGAACCGGCGACGGCCTTCAATAGGCAAGGCCCCTCCGCAGGGCCGCGCGGATGCGTTGTCCCCACGTCGCCATCGTCACCTCCCCGGGCTCACTCGGGCGCGCCGCTGGCGGGCCGGATCTCGGATGCCATACACTTTGTCATATCAAGTGCGCGTCAGGAACGTCGCGGTCAACAACGCCGATCCGCCGACGAACTGGAGTGCTGAGTGCGAAGCGGCGGCCCAAGTGTCATGGCGCCAGCTCGCGACTGCCTTGCATCTTCTGGAGCATCACGCCGGCTCCACCCGCCGAAAGGAGCATCTCCATGTCGAAGGTCATTGCCATCATGTCCATGTCGCTCGACGGCTTTGTCGCTGATCGCCATGATGGTGTGGGCGACGTCTTCGACTGGTACTTCAACTCGGGGGACGTCGCGTTCAGCACCGGTGGCGCGGATCCAATGACGTTCAAGGTGTCCGCGCCGAGCGCCGCCCATCTACGTGGACTCTGGTCCGAACTCGGCGCCGTGCTCACCGGGCGACGGACGTTCGAAGTCGCGCACGGCTGGGACGGCAATCATGCGTGGGGGCCGGCCTTTGTGCTGACCCACCAGACGCCCGAAGGATGGCCGCGTCCCGATTCGACAGTTCAGTTCGTGACCGACGGCATCGAAAGTGCGGTGCGGCGGGCCAAGGCCGCCGCGGGCACGAAGAACGTCGGCGTCCACGGCGCCGACACCATCCAGCAGTTGTTGAACGCCGGACTGCTCGACGAGATCCACGTGGACGTCGCGGCGTGCCTGCTTGGATCGGGCGTTCGGCTCTTCGAGCAGCTCGCGGGCACGCCAATTATTCTTGGCAATCCGACGGTGGTTGCGGGCGTCGGAGTCACTCACCTGCGCTACGCGGTACGCCGCGCGTAGCCGACACCACCTCCCATGCGCCCCCTACGCTACTCCATCAACGTCACGCTCGACGGTTGCTGCGATCATCGCGCCATCATCCCCGACGAAGACCTGCATCATCACGCCACCGAGTTTCTTGCACAGGCCGATGCCCTGCTGTTTGGCCGCGTGACGTACGAGTTGATGGAAGCGGGTTGGCGACATCCCGCACCACCCGGGGCGCGGCCAGCGTGGATGGAGCCGTTCGCGCAGACCATCGACAGGGCGAAGAAGTACGTGGTATCCAGCACGCTGCCCCGCGTCGACTGGAACGCGGAGCTCGTGCGCGGCGATCTCGCGACGGCCGTGCGGCAGCTCAAGGAGATGCCCGGCCGGGGAGTGGCGGTGGGTGGTGTGACGCTGCCGCGGGCATTGGCCGAGCTGGGGCTCATCGACGAGTACGAGATCATCGTGCATCCGAGGATCGCGGGCCACGGGCCGAAGCTGTTCGCCGGTCTCTCGAAGCCGATTGACTTGAAGCTCGTGAGCCAACTGGAACTCCGCTCCGGTGCGGTGGCGATGCGATATGAGGTCCTGAGGTTTGTCGAGGCGCAGGACCCCTGACGATCACCCAACGCCCCCACTGACCTCGCACTCGCCGACCGACTGATCGTCGCCCCCCCCCTTGCGCCCCGGGATCATATTGCATAACGTACAACCGAATGGTTGTACGTACTCACCTCTCGAATGCGGCGCTCGACCGCCTCTTCCACGCCCTCGCGGACACGACCCGGCGCGACATCGTCACGCGCCTCCTCGGTGGCGAGGACGCTTCCGTCTCCACCCTCGCGGCGCGCTACGACATGTCGTTCGCCGCCGTACAGAAGCATGTCGCCGTTCTCGAGGAGGCAGGTCTCGTGACCAAGCGCCCGCAGGGCCGCGAACGCATCGTCCGCGGAAATCCGAAGCAGCTCGCCCACGCGCGAGCGCTACTGCAACAGCTGGAGCAGCTCTGGATCGCCCGCTTCAGCCAGCTCGACGCCATCCTCGCCGAGCCCCGTCCCCCACAGGAGTGACCGATGCCAATCACGAGTGTTACGTCCGATCCGGAAGCCCTCACCCTCACCGTGGTCGCTGACTATCCCGTCAGTGTCGAACGACTATGGGAGGCGTACGTCGACCCGCGACAGCTCGAGCGCTTCTGGGGTCCCGTCGAGTATCCAGCCACGTTTCTGCAGCACGATATGGCCGTGGGCGGCGAGTCGCACTACTACATGACCGGACCCGACGGCACCAAGCACCACGGCTGGTGGCGCTGCCTCGCGATTGAACCACATCGCCGCCTGGAGTTCGAGGATGGGTTCGCCAACGGCGATGCCAGCAAGAACGACGGCATGCCCATCATGCGAATGGTCTTCGATTTCGCGTCCACCAAGACCGGCTCGCGTTTCACCGGAGTCACCTATTTCCCGAGCGTGGCCGAGATGGAGCAGATGGTGCAGATGGGGATGATGGAGGGCATGCGCTCGGCGATGAGTCAACTCGACCCGCTGCTCGCCGATCTCTCCGCGTTCGCTGCCTCCCGCGGCACCGAGGCGCAACTCCTCAACGACACGCAGGTGCGCGTGAGTCGCGTGATCCGCGGCACCGTCGAGCAGGTGTGGCGTGCGCACCATGAGGCGGCGCAGGTGAAGCGCTGGCTCCTCGGCCCGGACGGCTGGACGATGCCGGTGTGCGAGGTCGCGACGACGGTTGGCGGCAAGTACCGCTACGAGTGGGAGAAGGACGACAAGTCCCAGCGGTTCGGCTTCGAGGGTGAATTGCTCGAGCGCATCGCTCCGTATCGCGTGGTGACCTCCGAGCAGATGATCGGTGTGCCGGGCCCGGCGACCCGCAACGAGCTGACGCTCACCACGCTCCCCGGTGGCACGTTGCTGTCGCTCGTCATTACGTATCCGAGCAAGGAGGTGCGCGACATGATTCTCGGCACGGGAATGACCAAGGGGATGGAGGCCAGCTATGCGCGGCTCGAGCGCGAGGTGCTGAAGGCGGCGTAACACGATCTGGGCATGACCCGAGGCGGCGCAGCGTTGAGCTGCGCCGCCTGTCATGTCGGACCGCGTCTGACAGACGGACGCAACGGCGGGAGATAGCGTGCGATGATCGCTCGCCGTACACGCACGCGGCGCCCCCTACCCACCCGTTCGCCCGTAGCGAAGGACACTCGAGCCATGGCCCTCTGGAAGGAACCGACGCCCCCCAAGAAAACCGCGACCACCACCATGCCTGACAACCCAAGCGCGGCGGCCTTGCCCGCCGAGCCCGTTCGCTCCGAGTACACCCCACGCGTCGAGGTGCCGACTCCCGTGTTGACCCCCGCCATTGAGACGCCGCGCCCCGTTGCTGTGCGCGACGCGCGCCAGGCACGCGAGTCGCTGATTGCTGAGGAGATCGTGATCGAAGGGAAGATCGAAGGAGCCGGCCACGTGCGGATCGCCGGACGATTCAAGGGCGACGTGCACGTGCAGGGCAACCTCGCCATCGAGGATGGTGCCAAGCTCACGGGCGGCGTGCGCGCCGACACCGTGACGTTGGGCGGTGAACTTGAGGGGAACATCGACTCGGCGACGCGCGTGGAACTGTTGGCAACGGGCGTGCTCACTGGCGACGTGAAGGCCGGGTCGCTGACCGTGGCCGCTGGCTCGCGGATGCGCGGTCAGGTGGAGTTCGGTTGGGATGATCGGGCCACGCCGGTGCGGAGTGTGGGCAAGGCCGGCAGCGCCTCCGCGTGAGCACGGTGCGTGACGCGCCGGGTGCGACGCGCACCTGCCCACACTGCCGGGCGACGATTCTCGCAAGCGCGACGGTCTGTCCCGGGTGCCATCACCATGTGCGGGCCGGTACCCGGGTCACGGCCGGTCCGCCGCGGCTGACGGTGCACCCGTTCACGGTGGAGGGGCACGTGCAGATGTCTGCCGGCGCAGCCGCCTGGGAATACGCGGTCGTGCTGAGCATCCGCAACGATGGCGGCGAGGAAATTGGCCGCCAGGTCGTGGGCGTGGGAGCGATGAAAGGGAGCGAAGGGCGTACGTTCACGCTCGATATCGAGGTGTACGTGCCGGTGTAGGGGGGCGGGTGCGAGAAGCGAGCGCGTGTCCCGACACGACAAGGAGCTCGCCGGGTCGTTCTAGCTGTCGAGCACGGCGCGGACGCGACGGGCCAACCGACCCGCGCTGAACGGTTTCTCCAGGAAGTAGACGTGGTCGTGATCGAGCCCCTGTTGCAGCACGACCTCTTCCGCGTGACCGGAGATGAAGAGGACGCGCAGGTCGGGGCGGGCCTCGGTCAAGATGTCGGCAAGCTCGCGGCCGTTCAGTCCCGGCAAGACCAGGTCAGTCACGAGCAAGTCGGCATGCGCACTAGGGCGCAGAGCCCACTCGATCGCGTCGGGCGCGTCGGAGAAGGCGGCGACGTGGTACCCGAAGTCCGCCAGAACATTCCGGATGATCGTTCGCACCTGGACATCGTCCTCCACCAGCAGCACCGATTCCGTCCCACGTGGGGCCACGGAGGGCGACGACGCCTCCTCGGCTGACGCGGCGGAACTGGCGCAGGGCAGGAAGACGCGGAAGGTCGTACCGCGGCCGACAACGCTGTCGACACGGATGTAACCGCCGCAGGAGCTGACGATGCCGTGAACCGTGGCGAGCCCGAGCCCCGTGCCGCGACCTCCTTCCTTGGTCGTGAAGAAGGGCTCGAAGATCCGAGCCTTCGTTGTCTCGTCCATGCCGGCGCCCGTGTCCGTCACCTCGAGCACGAGGTACAGCGGTGCACCGGCCGGGGCGCTCGAATCGGGTTCGTCCGCGGCACCGGCCTCATTGCGCGTCTCGATGCGCAGCTCGCCGCCCTGCGGCATGGCATCACGCGCGTTAACGGCGAGATTCACAATGACCTGCTCCATCTGCACGGGATCGGCCACGACGATGTCGTCGACCGCCTGCGTCGAGACTTTCAAGTG
>JAKAJN010000053.1 GCA_021813725.1 bacterium
CCGCTGTCCGGGATGAGCCCAATCTTGCTGAACGATTGCACGAAGCTCGCGTTGGTCGCCGCAAAGACGATGTCGCAGGCGAAAGCGAGATTCGCTCCCGCGCCAGCGGCCACGCCGTTGACGGCGCAGACCACGGGTTTCTCCAGGTGGCGAATCCCGCTGATGAGCGGATTCCATGTCTCGTGGACGAAATCGCCGAGGTCGGGAATCGCTTCGCCCGATGGCATCGCCTCCGCCAGATCCTGGCCGGCGCAGAAGCCGCGACCGGCGCCGGTCAACAGGACGGCGCGCACCGCGTCGTCCGACGCCGCGTCGCGCAGCGCCTGCACGAGAGCTACGGCGAGTTCTCGCGTGACGCTGTTGAGGACGTCGGGACGGTTGAGCGTGAGGCGGAGCACGCCCGACTCACGCGCGAGCAGTAGGGGGGGCATGGGGGGGATTGGAACGGTAGACGGTTGACGGTGGACGGTGGACAAACGACGGCCACCGTTTCCCGCCCGACCCTAACAATAATGCCGCGACGCCGCCGCTTCCGGCCACCCGTTCGGGCCGAGATATTCCTTTGCATGGCCGCCAAGACCGCCGGTTTGCCCGATCCGCGCTTTGACTGGGTGCGCATTGCGCGCACCGCGCTCGCTTCCCGCGCCCTCGACGATCTCGAGGAGCTGCTCAACCGGTCCAAGGCGACGACGCCCAAGGAGCACGTCGTCCAGTACCAGTTCTCGGCCAAGGGACACGAGGTGGCGCAGGTCATACTAGGGACGCTGCTCACCGGCCAGCACGACGCGGCCGGCGCGTACTATCGGTCGCGCCCGCTGCTGTTGTCGCTGGGGTTGAGTCTCGCGGATGCGCACGGCAGTCCGCTGGGGCGCGCCGGCGGCTTCTCCGACGGGCGCGACATCGGCGTGGTGTGCAATCTGCCGCGCCCGGACGGAGGCTGTACGGTGTTGCCGATGGCGGGCGACGTGGGGTCGCAATACACGCCGACCGCGGGATGGGCGCAGGCGATCACGTACCACCGCGACGTGCTCGGCGATGCCTCCTACGCCGGCTCCATCGCGGTAGTGCTCGGTGGCGACGGTTCCGTCGCCGCCAATGGATTCTGGTCGTCGCTCACCATGGCGACCACGCTGCAACTGCCGATGCTGTTCTACATCGAAGACAACGACCTCGGCATCTCGGTGCGCGGTGCGATGCAGACGCCGGGGGGTGACATCGCCCGGAATCTCGCGTCGTTCGGCGGTGTCCAGATCGCCGAGGGCGACGGCACCGATCCGCACGAGACGGCACGGTTGCTCGCCGATGCCGTAGCCCACGTGCGCGGGGGCCAGGGGCCCGCGCTCGTGCGCCTGACCGTGCCGCGCCTCAACAGCCACTCCGGCCCCGACAACCAGAAGGGGTATCGCACCGACGAGGAGATTGCCGCCGACTTTGCGCGCGATCCGCTGCCGAAGCTCAAGGCATATCTCGTTCCCGCGCTGATGACGGCGCGCGCGTGGGACACGATGGTTCGCGAGGTGGACGATGAGGTGCGCGCGGCGGTGGACGACGCGCGCGCGCGGCCGCATCCCACGCCGCACGATGTTGCGCGGTTCGTGTACGGGGACGACGAGGATGCTGTGATGGGCGGCCTGCCGCGCGCCGAGCGCGAGCGCCTGCGCGGCACCGACGTGCCGGCGGCCGGCGGCACCGTCTTGCGGTTCCAGGAAGCGGTGCGTCGCACGCTCGACGTCGAGCTGGCGGCCAACCCGCGTGTGCTCGTCTTCGGCGAGGACGTGGGGCGCAAGGGTGGCGTGCACCTCGTCACCGAGGGGCTGCAGAAGAAGCACGGCGCGGCGCGCGTCTTCGATACCTCGCTCTCCGAGGAGGGGATCATCGGGCGCGCGTCGGCGATGGCGATCAGCGGGCTGATGCCGGTGACCGAAATCCAGTTCCGCAAGTACGCCGACCCCGCCGCCGAGCAGCTCAACAATCTCGGCACCACGCGGTGGCGTACGCGAAATCGGTTTGCCGCGCCGGTCGTGGTGCGGATGCCCGGCGGCTTCGGCAAGGATGTCGGCGACCCGTGGCACTCGCTGAGCGACGAGGTGCGTTTTGCGCACGCCTACGGCTGGCACGTGGCCATGCCGTCGAATGCGGCCGACGCGGTCGGGCTGTTGCGCGCCGCGATGCGCGGCGTGGACCCCGCCATCTTCTTCGAGCACCGCTCCCTGCTGATGACGTCCGACGGGAGCGCGCCGTATCCCGGCGACGACTATGTGCTGCCGTTCGGGCGCGCCAACCGGCTGCGCGAGGGAAGCGACATCACGGTCGTGACGTGGGGGGCGATGGTGCATCGGTGCACCGAGGCCGCGGCACGCCTTGGCACGCGCGTGGAGATCATCGACCTGCGCACGGTGTCGCCGTGGGACAAGGCGATGGTACTCGCGTCCGTGCAGAAGACGGGGCGTTGCCTCATCGTGCACGAAGACAATCTCACGGCCGGTTTCGGCGCCGAGATCGCGGCGACGGTGGCGAGCGACGCGTTCTGGCATCTCGACGCCCCGGTGGAGCGTCTCGCGCCGGCGGACATTCCCGTGGCGTACCACACGGATTTGCTCAATGCGATCGTGCCGACGGTGGAGCGGATCGCCGAGCGAATTGCGGGGCTGCTGACCGTCTGAACCGCGGCGGCGTTCGCGTGTGGCGGCCTAAATCGCCTTGAACGCCTCGAACGGCTGTCCGCAGTCATCGCAGCTCCACAACGCCTTGCACGCCGTGCTGCCGAATTCGCTGCGCAGCACCGTGCGTGTCGAATGGCACCACGGGCATCGCACCGACGCGACGGCGCGTCGCAGGGGAACGAGTTCGGACTCGGTGGCCGCGGGGCCGGGCGGTGCAATGCCGTACGCCTCGAGCTTGGCCTTCGCGGCGGCGGGAATCCAGTCGGTGGTCCACGCGGGCGAATAGACGGTGTGCAGCGTCACCTGACCAACGCCGCGCTCGAGCAACGCGTCGCGAATGGACTCCTCGATCACCCGCAGTGCGGGGCAGCCGCTGTAGGTGGGCGTGATGGTCACGGTCACGTCGCCGCCTGCGCCGACGCTCGCGTCGCGGACGACACCGAGTTCGACCACCGACAGCACCGGGACCTCGGGGTCTTTCACCTCGTCCAGCCAGGCAAGCACCTGCTCGCGTGCTACCACTGCGCCCCCGGGTGCGAGCGCGCCACGATCTGCATCTCCGCCAACAGATGCCCGAGGTGCTCGGTGTGCCGTCCGGCGCGCCCGCCGCGCTGCATCCACACGCCGTCCGGCGCCGTCAGCGTCGCCCGATGCAGCACGTCGTCCACCGTGGCGCGCCACGCGCCCTCGAGCGTCGAGACGTCCGCGGTGAGCCCCGCCGCCACCAGCGCCGACTCGTCCACCGGCTGCAGGAACAGTTCGCCGGTGTACGGCCAGAGGAGATGCACTGCCGCCTGCGCCCGCGCGTGACTCTCGTCGGTGCCGTCACCGAGTCGAATCACCCACTCGCCGGCATGCCGCACGTGGTACCGGCTCTCCTTCAACGCCTTCGCCGCGATGCCGGCGATCGTCGCGTCCTGTGAGTTCGACAGCGCCTCCCATTGCAGCACGCTATAGAGCCCGTGGAAGAAGTGCCTCGCGATGGTCACCGCGAAATCGCCCCGGGGCAGTTCGCAGATGAGGGCGTTGCGGTACTCGATGGCGTCGCGGAAATAGGCGAGCGCGTCCTGGTCACGCCCGCCCCCCTCAACCGCCCCGGCGTACTGGAGCAGCAGGTTGGCCTGCCCGATGTGATCGAGCGCGATGTTGGCCAGCGCGATGTCTTCTTCGAGGATGGGGGCGTGCCCGCACCATTCGCTCGTGCGATGCCCGAGCACCAGGCGGTCGTCGCCGAGTCGGAGGAGCGCGTCGAACAGGGGCGCGGACATCAGAAGACCTTCACGCCCTTCGGCACCTTGTAGAACTGCGGATGCCGGTACGCCTTGTCGTTCGCCGGGTCGAAGAACGGCCCCATGTCCTCCGGCGTGCTTGCCGTAATCGCCGCACTCGGCACCACCCACAGGTTCACCGCTTCGTTGCGCCGCGCATACACATCGCGCGCGTTTTGCAGCGCGTGCTCGGCGTCGGTGGCGTGCACGGAGCCCGCATGCTGGTGCGGTTCACCGTCGCGGCCCTGGGTGAAGACTTCCCAGAGGGGCCAAGAGCGTTCGGGCGAGTTGGGAGTCATCGAGGGCGGACGGAAGACGGTGGACGGTGAAAGGCAGACGGCAGACGGTCGACGGGCGACGGGCGACGGCAGTGCGCAGTCGAAAGAGACGGCCCCTACTGCTGTCTCTCTGCTGTTTCTCTGTTGTTGCTCCGTTGTTTCTCTGCGAACGCTACCGCGGCGTCTCGCACCCATCTCCCCTCAGCATGCGCGCTCCGGCGTGCGCCAATGCGTTCGCTGTTGCACGGCCCGTTCCCCTTCACCACGCGCCAGAACTCGTCCCAGTCAATGGGGCCGGCGATCCAGTTGCCGGTGGCGTCATCGTAGCGCAGATCGGGGTCGGGCACGGTGAGGTCGATGGCCTTCACCTGCGCGATGGTCAGGTTGATGAAGCGCTGACGCAGCTCATCGTTGCTCTTCCGCTTGATGCCCCACTTCATCAGCTCGTCGCTGTTGGACGACGCGCTGTCGTGCGGACCGAACATCATCAGCGACGGCCACCACCACCGGTTGAGCGCGTCCTGCGCCATCGCCTTCTGCGCCGCGGTGCCGCGCGCGAGCGTCGTCATGATCTCGTAGCCCTGCCGCTTGTGGAAGTTCTCTTCCTTGCAGATGCGCACCATCGCGCGCGCATACGGGCCGTACGACGCCTTGGCCAGCATCGTCTGGTTCACGATGGCCGCCCCGTCCACCAGCCACCCGATGGCCCCGATGTCGGCCCACGTCAGCGTCGGATAATTGAAGATGCTCGAGTACTTGGCCTTGCCGTCCAGCAACTGCTGGACGAGCTCTTGCCGGTCCACGCCCAGCGTCTCGGTGCCGCAGTAGATGTACAGGCCGTGCCCGGCCTCGTCCTGCACCTTGGCGAGCAGGATCATCTTGCGCCGCAGTGATGGCGCGCGCGTGATCCAGTTTCCTTCGGGGAGCATCCCCACCACCTCGGAATGCGCGTGCTGCGACATCATCCGGACAAGCTGCGAGCGGTACCGCTCGGGCATCCAGTCCTTCGGCTCGATGGACTGGTCGGCGGCGATGCGCGCCTCGAACTGCGCGTACCGCGCCGGATCCTCGGCGACGCTGGGCGTGGTGGACATCAGGGGGGCTCCTCAGTTGGTGCGGCCACGGACGCTCGCCAGCCGAGCTGGCGTCGACCGCGTATCTTGAGGCCAACGCCCCAAGCTAGCGCGCGCGTCCTCCTTTCGGAATCAGCGTCTCCCCTCCATGCCCACCATCTCCACGTACTCGGCCGACGGTTCGGTGGACGTCCACGTCCAGGACGGCGTCGCGACCGTCCGATTTGGACACCCGAAGAGCAACTCGCTGCCGGGCACGCTGCTGCGGTCGCTGGCCTCCACCATCGCGCAAGCGGGCGATCGCCGCGACGTGCGCGTCATCGTGCTGCGGAGCGAAGGGGACGGCGCCTTCTGCGCCGGGGCGTCGTTCGACGAATTGGCCGCCATCGAGAATGCCGCGGAGGGCAAGGAGTTCTTTCTGGGCTTTGCGCGCGTGATCCTCGCCATGATCGGGGCGCCGGTGCCGGTCGTCACGGCGGTGCAGGGGAAAGCGGTGGGGGGCGGCGTCGGCATCGTCGCGGCGTCGGACTACGCCATTGCCACCAATCGCGCCGCGCTCAAGCTGAGCGAACTCGCCGTCGGCATCGGTCCGTTCGTGGTGGGCCCGGTGATTGCGCACAAGGTGGGCCTCGGACCGTACGGGGCGATGGCACTCGACGCCGACTGGCGCGATGCGGCGTGGGGTGAACGGCACGGCTTGTACGCCCAGGTCGTCGAAGACGCCGCCGCCCTCGACGCCGCGGTCAGCGCGCGCGCGCGCCAGCTCGCGGTCGCCAACCCCGATGCGGTGCGCGCGATCAAGCGCGTGCTCTGGGCCGGCGCCGAAGACTGGGACGACCTGCTCGAGAAGCGCGCGAAGACCTCGGGTGAACTCGTGCTCAGCGACTTCACGCGCGCCGCCATCAGGAGCTTCAAGGCGCGATAGCCGCGCCTCAGCGCGGCGCCGGCGCCGGCAGCAGGTCGAGCGCGGCGCCGAACCGCGGGTTGCGCTTGTGCGAGAAGATGAGTGACGTCTCCATGTGTGCCACCTCTGGGCGCGTGGCGAACGCCGAGAGGGCGAAGTCGCGCAGGTGCTCCGCGTCGCGCACGGCAACGTGCACCAGGTAGTCGGTCGCTCCCGCCACGTGGAATGTCCCGCGCACTTCGGCGAGCGTGCCGAGGTGGCGTTCGAAGGCCGCGATCGCGGCGCGGGCGTGCTTCTCGAGGCGGATCGCGATGAGCGCTTCGAGCGTCACGCCGTGCACCCGCGGATCGACTTCGGCATGGTAGCCCAGGAGCACGCCGCTCGCTTCCAGGCGGCGCACGCGCGCGAGGCAGCTCGACGGCGCCAGCCCCACCCTGGCGGCCAGCTCCTTGTTGGAAATCCGCGCATCGTGCTGCAGATAGGCCAGAATCTCGCGGTCTCTTCGGTCGAGCAGGCTGGGATCGGGCCCTTTCCGAATAGTATTCGGCATCTCTATGCCCTGGTAGATGATAGTGCTAATCTAGCACGAGAATGCAGAACAAGGAGCTGACCATGGGCAAATATTTCGCCACGCGAGCCGTGCACGCCGGTCGAGAGGACTTCATTGCCATGGGGGTCCACGCGCCGCCGCTCGACCTGAGCTCCACCTATCCCACCCCCGATCTCGACGTCGCCGCCCGGTCGTTCGACCGTCTGGTGGCCGGCGACGGGCCCGAGGGGTCGTTCATCTACCAGCGGCTGTTTAACCCGACCACCGATCGCTTCGAGCGAGCGCTCGCCGAACTCGAAGGCGCGGAAGATGCCGCGGCATTCTCGTCGGGAATGGCGACCTTCACCGCCGTCCTGCTCGCCGCCAAGCAGCGCGGCACGCACGTGGTGGCAGTGCGCCCGCTCTACGGCACGGCCGATCACCTGCTCACTTCTGGACTGCTCGGCTTCTCGGTCACGTGGGCGACGCAGGATGCGATTGCCGAAGCGATGCGCCCCGAGACGGCGCTGGTGGTCCTCGAGACGCCGGCCAACCCGACGCTCGAGTTGATGGACGTCGCGTCGGTCGCTCGCCAGGCGGGGCAGGTCCCCGTGCTCGTCGATTCGACCTTCGCGACTCCGGCGTTGCAGCAGCCCCTCTCCCTCGGTGCCTCGCTCGTCATGCACAGCGCCACGAAGTTCCTCGGCGGGCACGGCGATGTGCTCGCGGGCGTGGTCGCGGGCTCGCATGCGCTCGTGCGCGACATCAAGCACGTGCGTGCCGCCACCGGCGGGCTGCTGCATCCCTTCGCGTCGTATCTGCTGCATCGGGGATTGGCGACGCTGGCGCTTCGCGTCGAACGCGCGCAGGCCTCCGCGATCGACCTGGCGTCGCGCCTTGCCTCGGATCGGCGCATCGCGAGCGTGCGATATCCCGGCCTCCCCGGGCAGGACCCACGCGGACTGCTCGGGCGCCAGATGCGCGGGCCGGGCGGCATCCTCGCCTTCGAGCTGGGCAACGATGATCCGGCCGTACTGCGCGACTTCCTGGGCGCCCTCGAGATCATCACGCCCGCTGTGAGTCTCGGCTCGACCGATTCGCTCATTCAGCCCCCCGCGGCGCTCACGCATCGCGTGGTGGACGAGCAGGCGCGCACTGACGCCGGCATCGGTCGCGGTCTGCTGCGCCTGAGCGTGGGGCTGGAGGATGTGCGCGACTTGTGGGGCGACCTGGACCGCGCCCTCGCCGAAGTGTCGTCGCGGCTCGAGCTGCGCGACGACGCGGCCGCGCTCAGCCGGTAGCGCAGGTCGTCACGACTTTCGGGGCCGGGCCGATAGACAGACGGCCCGGCTTGCCCCAAATTCAAGGCATTCCATCCCAGCCGCGCCGGACGCGCGGAAGGGTTCGCACGTGCTTGGCGACAGCGAGCCGTGCGCGAAGGGGCGCCGCATCTGCGGTCGGTCCCGCACCTCTGATTGGGAGCGACATGACGGCGGCACTTCCGATGATCATCCAGGGCGGCATGGGGATTGCCGTCTCCAACTGGAAGCTCGCGCACGCGGTTTCGGCGATGGGCCAGCTCGGTGTGGTTTCCGGGACTGCCCTCGATTCCGTCTTCGTGCGGCGGCTGCAGGATGGCGACCCATCGGGGGCGATCCGTCGTGCGCTGGCGGCCTTTCCCAAGCCGGACGTCGCGGCGGAGATCCTGCGGCGCTACTTCAAGCCCGAGGGACGCGCGACTGACGAACCGTACACGGCCTTGCCGATGTACCGGCAGGCGGTGAGCAAGTTTCGCGAGCAGGTGACGATCGCCGCCAACTTCGTCGAAGTCTGGCTGGCCAAGGAAGGGCACCACGGCAAGGTGGGCATCAACCTGCTGACCAAGGTGCAGATGCCGACGCTGCCGTCGCTCTACGGCGCGATGCTCGCCGGCGTGGACGTGGTGCTGATGGGGGCGGGGATTCCCCGCGAGATTCCCGGCGCGCTCGACGCGCTGGCGGTGCAGGCGCCGGCCGAGCTGCGGCTGGACGTGGAGCGAGCGGCCGGGGCGACGTTCTCCTTGAAGTTCGATCCCGCCGAGCACGGGATGACCGACGTGCCGATGAAGCGGCCCGCGTTCTACGCCATTGTGTCGTCGCATACGCTCGCCACCAACCTCGCGCGCAAGGCGACGGGGCGCGTGGACGGGTTTGTTGTCGAAGGCGCGACGGCCGGCGGGCACAATGCTCCGCCGCGCGGGGCGATGCAGCTGAACGAGCGAGGCGAGCCGATCTACGGCGAGCGCGACCAGGCGGACCTCGCCGCCATGCGCCAGCTCGGCGGCCAGTTCTGGCTCGCGGGGAGTTTCGGCACGCCGGAAGGATTGCAGGCGGCGTTGCAGGCGGGTGCAACAGGGATTCAGGCAGGGACGGCGTTCGCCTACTCCGACGAGTCGGGATTCACCCCCGAGATCAAGCGGCAGGTGCTGGGTGCGGTCGCGGAGGGTCGCGTTGGCGTGTACACCGATCCTCGCGCGTCGCCCACCGGATTTCCGTTCAAGGTCATCGAGACGCCGGGGATCGCCCAGCAGGACGACTCGCGACGACGGTGCTGCGACCTGGGGTACTTGCGCACCGCCGCCCTGCGTGAGGACGGACGCCTGATCTATCGCTGCTCGGCGGCGCCGGTGTCGGACTATGTGAACGCCGGCGGTACGGAGGAAGAGACGGTGGGACGGCGCTGCCTCTGCAACGGGCTGATGTCGGCCATCGGACTCGGCCAGGTGCGCCAGGACGGAGCGGTGGAACCGCCGATGATCACGAGCGGCGACCACGTGCGGGAACTGGCCGCGGTCGCCCAGGGGCGCACCTCCTACGCCGCGTCAGACGTCCTGCGGTATCTCCTCGGCGATCGCCCGGCGACTCACGTGAGGGAGGAGATTCACACGCCCGTGGCACTCACGACGACCTGACTCACTGCGTCCCCCCGTGGAGGCGAGGCGATGAAGTTCGAGTGGACGGAGGCGATGTCGACGGGCATCGAGGAGATCGACAACGAGCACCGGACGCTCTTCGCGTGGATCAACCGGCTCTCGGAAGCGAACGCCACCGGGACGGGCGAACACGAAGTGATGCGGGTGCTCTCGTTTCTCGGCATCTACGCGTCGAAGCACTTCGCCCACGAGGAGGATTGCTTCGCGCGGCATGTCTGCCCGCACGCCGAACTCAACCGCAAGGCGCACCGCGAGTTCGTGACGCACTTTGCGCACGTGAAGGCCGAGTGCGAGGCGCACGGCGTGACGGAGACCAAGGCGATGGAGCTGCAGGAGTGGCTGGGGCAATGGCTGCAAGACCACATCCTGCGGGTTGACTCGACCATCCGGCCCTTCGTGCCGTAGCGGGCCAACGCGGTGTCGTGTCGGGGTGTAATACCGGGCAGAAACGCCCGCGCACCGTCGGCCGTACTTAATGGGCGGTGCGCGTAAACCGTCGGCAGCGTTCGCGGGTTCTAAGAGTCGAGGTGCCGCGCATCGCGCCGCTGCCGTTCCTCCCGTTGCCCAACGACAATGAGATTCCCGAAGCTTGCCCGCCTTGCACTGATCGCTTGCGCGGTTGCCAGTTCTCTCCCTGCCCGTGCCGCGGCACAGTCGGTCGACGTGATCCGCGGCCGGGTCATCGGCGAAGACTCCGTTCCCATCGCTGGCGCGCGCGTCCAGGCCGTCTCGCTGAGCGGCAACGTCACCCGTCGCGCGCTGACGGACAATGGCGGCCGGTTCACCATCACCTTCCCGAATGGTGACGGCGACTACATGGTCACCGTTCAGGCGATTGGCTTCTCGATGAAGCGGTTCGAAGTGAAGCGGACGGCTGACCAGGAGATTCTCGTCGCCGACGCCAAGCTGTCGCGGGCGATGACCGAACTCGAGGCGGTGCGCGTGACCCCCGGCGAGCGGGCACGTGCCAACCGCGACGATCGCCAACCGGACATCTCCGGGAGCGAACGCAACGTGGCGGCGGGGAACGTCGCCGCGGGGGACGCGGGCAACATCGCCGCGATGGCGTCGTCACTGCCGGGGGTGACGCTGGTCCCCGGGACGAGTGGCGACGCGTCGGGCTTCTCGGTGCTCGGGCTGACGCCCGATCAGAACGCCACCACGCTGAATGGCGGCTCGTTTGGCGGCGCCGACGTGCCGCGTGACGCGGGAGTGTCGAGTTCGCTCTCGACGAGCCCCTACGACGTCTCGCGCGGCGGATTCAGCGGCGCGCAGTTCAACATCCGCTCGCCCTCGGGAAACAACTTCCCGACCCGCACCAACTCGCTGAACCTGGACGCACCGTTCCTGCAGTGGACCGACCGGGCCGCGAGCGCGCTCGGCCAGAAGTACACCAACGTTTCGCTCGGCGGCCTGCTCTCGGGACCCGTGAAGATTGACGAGACGTTCTACAACTTCTCCTACCAGCTCGGCCGCCGCTCCAACGACCTGCAGACCCTGCTCAACACGTCGTCCACCGGGCTGGTGACGAGCGGCATGAGCCCCGATTCTGCGGCCCGGTTGCTGAATATCCTGCGCGCCAAGGGGATTCCGCTGTCGCCGCGGGGGACGCTGGCGAATCGCAACACGGACAACGGATCGCTGCTTGCCACGCTGAACGTCGCGCCGGTCGGTTCGCGCACCGGCGCGGCGTACGCGCTGACGGTCAATGGTTCGGCCAATCGCAGTGCGCCTGTCGGCGGGTCCATCAGCGAGCTTCCCGGACACAGCGGCGAGCGGACGAACTACAATGGCGGGGCCCAGCTTCGGCACTCGGCCTACTTTGAGTCCGGCCTGCTCTCGGGCTTCCTCACCGAAACCAATATCACGCTGAGCGGCTCGCGCAGCGTCGGCAATCCGTACTACGACATGCCGAGCGGGACGGTGCGCGTGAACTCGGCGCTCCCCGACGGCACGACCGGAGTGCGGATGGTCCAGTTCGGCGGGAGCACCTTCCTCGACAACTCGACCCGCAACTCGAGCATCGGCGGCATCAACACGCTGTCGTGGTTCTCGAAGAACAACAAGCACCGGCTGAAGCTGACGACGGAACTCCGGCGCGACGCATTCAACCTGGACCAGACCACCAATCAGCTCGGATCGTTCAGTTACCTGTCGCTGGGCGACCTTGAGGCCGGGCGCGCCGCGTCGTTCTCGCGCCAGCTCTCGCCGCGGGTGCGCACCGGCGCGCAGACGGTGGGCGCCATCTCGATTGGCGATGCGTGGCGCCGGAGCAACGACCTCCAGCTCCAGTACGGCGTGCGCCTGGACGGGAACTCGTTCAGCGCCGGGCCGACGGAGAATCCCGTGCTCGCGCAGCTCTTTGGCGTGAACAATGGCGCCACGCCGGATCACCTCTACGTCAGCCCGCGTGTCGGCTTCTCGTGGCAGTACGGGCAGGGGGCGCAGATCCCCGGGTTCGAGGGGGCCATTCGCGGCCCGCGTGCCGTGGTGCGCGGCGGCGTCGGCGTCTTCCAGAACGTGCCGCAGTCCACCCTGCTCGGGGGGGCGCTCGACAACACCGGCCTCGCGAGCGCCGTGCAACAACTCAACTGCGTGGGCGGGACCGCGCCGTCGCAGGATTGGCGCAACTGGGCGACGACTCCCAGTTCCATACCAGCCACGTGCGCGGACGGTTCGGTGACGTCGCCCTTCACGAACGTCTCGCCGAACGTTGCGCTCTTCGCCAAGGACTGGCAGGCGACGCGCAGTGTGCGCGGCAACCTGCAGTGGAACGGCCCCGTGGCGAAGGGTCGCTTCACGGCGACGGTGGACCTGACTTACTCGTCCAACCTGAACCAGCCCGCCAACTACGACCTCAACTTCGCTGGCAACGCGTCCTTCTCGCTGGCAAGCGAGGGCGGACGTCCCGTCTACGTGCCGGTGACGAGCATCGATCCCGCGACCGGGCTGTCGGCGCCGCGCGCCTCGCGCCTGCATCCCGAGTTCAACGCGGTCAACGAGAACCGGTCCGATCTGCGGTCGGAGTCCAAGCAGGTCTCGGTGCGCCTGATGCCCATGACCTTCAGTTCGCGGCTCGGGTGGAACCTCGGCTACGTGTACGGCGACGTGCGCGAGCAATACCGCGGGTTTCAGAGCACCACCGGCGATCCGCGCGCGGTTGCCTGGTCGCCGTCGGCGGGATTCTCGCGCCATCAAGTGCAGTACTCGCTCAACTACAACTTCTGGGATGCCGTGCGTGTGAACTGGTTCGGCAACGTGCGGGCCGGCTCGTACTACACGCCCGGCGTCGGCGGTGACGTGAACGGCGACGGACTCTACAACGATCGGGCGTTCATTCCCGACCCTTCGACCACCACCGACGCGGCGCTCGCGTCGGCCATGCAGTCGCTGCTCAAGAGTTCGACCGGCGCGGCCAGGCGGTGCCTCGCGTCGCAGCTTGGCAAGCTCGCCGACCGGAACAGCTGTCAGGGGCCGTGGACGCACACGGCATTTCTCAGCGTCTCGTTCAACCCCATCAAGCTGCACCTGCCGCAGCGCGCGACCATCCAGTTCCAGGTGAGCAATCCGATCGGCGCCGCTGATCTGCTGGTGAATGGCGAGAACAACCTGAAGGGGTGGGGACAGACCATTCAGCCCGACGCGACGCTGCTTTATGTGCGCGGCTTCGACCCGGCGAGGCAGCGGTTCAATTATGAGGTGAACCAGCGATTCGGCTCGACGAAGCCGTCGCAGACGACCGTTCGGCAGCCGGTGACGGTGACGGCGCTGATGCGGTTCGACCTCGGCCCCGCGCGCGAGCGCACCCTGCTTACGCAGCAGCTCGATCGCGGGCGCCGCCTGGCGGGGCAGAAGGCCAGCGAGGCGATGCTCAACGCGATGTACGGCGCGGGGGGCGTGACGATCAACCCGATGGCGATGATCCTGCGCCAGACGGACAGCCTGCACCTCACGTCGGCGCAGGGGGACAGCCTGGCAACGATCAACCGCGCGTACCTGATCCAGCTCAACCGGCTCTGGGCGCCGATCATCAAGGAACTCGCCGGACTGAGCGACACCTACAGCCACGACCAGGCGTACGCCCAGTATCGCAAGACGCGCGAAGCGTCGGTGGACATCCTGATGCAGGTCGCGCCGCGCGTGAAGTCCATCCTGACCACCGAACAGCGGCGCAAGCTGCCGTCACTCGTGGCGGCGCACCTGGATCCGTGGTACCTGCAGTCCATCCGTTCGGCGACGGTCGGCGGAACCGGCGGCGGGCCGTTCATGTTCATGGGCGGCGGCGCCGGCGGACCAATGATCCAGGCCGTGCACATCTCGCGCTAAGGACAACCGCTCTCTCTTCCTCATTGGACCAATGACTTTCCGACTTGCCTCGATCTTCGCGCTGGCGGCGCTCGCCGCCCCGCTCGCCGCACAGCAGGCGATACCGCCGATCCGCCCACTCGGCCCCGTCGTCCGCGTGTCGCCCACCGACCTGCTCGGCTCCGTCTCGGCCGTGCGCCCGCTCCCCAACGGCGGCGCCATCGTGAATGATCTCACGCGCCGCCAGCTCATCGTGCTCGACACGCTGTTCAACAAGGCGTCGGTGATTGCCGACACCACACCGGCGACGGCCAACAGCTACAGCAGTCGCATGGCCGGATTGATTTCGTATCGCGGGGACTCGTCGCTGTTTATTGATCCGCAGTCGCTCTCGATGCTGGTCATCGACGGCAAGGGCGAGGTGGTGCGCGTGATGGCCGTGCCTCGCCCGCAGGATGCGACCTTCATGATTGGCGGGCCGTTCGGGACGCCGGGCGTGGATCCGCAGGGCCGCATCGTCTACCGCGGCTTCGTGATGCCCAACATGCGCGGGATGAACATGCAGGGTCCGCCACAGCCGGGGCAGCCGTTCCGCGGGCCCCAGATGGCCGACACGGCGCCCGTCTATCGCGTCAACCTGCAAACACGGGCGCTCGACACGGCCGCCTACTTCAAGATTCCGAGCACCAATGTCAGCATGACGCAGGATGACCGCGGCGCGATGCGCATCACCATGCAGACGAACCCGATGCCGGTGGTGGACGACTGGGCGCTGATGCCCGACGGCCGCATCGCCGTGGTCCGCGGCAAGGACTACCATGTCGACTGGCGCGGCACGGATGGACTGTGGAGTGCGACGCCAAGAATCCCGTACAACTGGGAGCGACTCGACGATGACGCCAAGGAGAAGTTCATCGACTCCGTGAAGGTGGAGGTGGAGAAGCAGCGTGAGGCAATGAACCGGGCGATGCAGAATGGCGTGAACAATGCCAATGCGATCATGGGCGGCGCTGCTTCCGGCCAGCCGATGCGCGTCGAGATGCGCATCGAGGGCGGCGGCGGTGGCGGCAGTCGTCCACAGCAGGGGGTGCAGCAGATCACGGCGCCGACCGTCAACTTCGTCGCGGCCAAGGAACTCCCCGACTACCGTCCGGCTTTCCGCACGGGCGCGGTCCGCGCCGACGGGGAGGGGAACCTCTGGGTTCGCACGACTGCTCCGTCCGACGCGGGGCCCATCTATGATGTGATCAACGGCAAGGGCGAGCTCGTGGACAGAGTCAAACTCCCGTTCGGTCGCGTGATCTCCGGCTTCGGCAAGGACGTCGTCTTTATGGGCGTGCAGGACGAGAAGGGAGCGAGGCTCGAGATGGCGCGGATCAAGTAGTATCCAGCATCAACGCCGCCCCATCTCCACGGGCAGGTCCGTCCTGGCCGACCAGTCCTGGTACGACCCGTCGTACAACAGCACCGTGTGCCCGAGCGAGCGCGCGGCGAAGAGCATCGCGGTGGCCTGCTGGCCGGTGTGACAGTAGCCGATGATAACGTCATTGGCGCCAACACCGGCGGAC
>JAKAJN010000054.1 GCA_021813725.1 bacterium
GACGCGCTGCGCGAGCACGGCGCGCGGGGCATCGCGTATCGCGAGGTCTTCGGTCCCGATCCGTCCGAGGCGGGCGCGTCCCTGTCGTCGCTGCGCGGGAAGGTCGAGGCTATGCGCGCGCGGGAGACTCCGCTGGTGCGCGTCGGCGTCTCGCCCCACGCGCCATACAGCGTGAGTGACGCGCTCTTCGCCGCGGTCGCGGACTTCGCCGCCTCCGAGGGCCTTCCCATTGCCGTGCACATCGCCGAAAGCGAGGATGAGTCGCGGCTGGTGGAGTGCGCCGAGGGGCCGTTCGCCGAGTTCCTGCAATCACGCGGCATCGAAGTGGCGCCGCGCGCCCGTTCTCCCATCGCGCTGCTCGAACGCTGCGGCGTCCTTGCGGCGCAGCCGCTCCTGATTCACGCGGTGCGCGCGGACACGCCCGACGTTGCGGCGATGGTGCGTCATCGCTGCGGCGTGGCACACTGCCCCGCGAGCAACGCCAAGCTCGCCCACGGCGTGGCGCCATTGCTCGAGATGCTCGATGCGGGGCTCGCGGTGGGGCTCGGTTCCGATTCGATGGCCAGCAACAACCGCATGGACCTCCGCGACGAAGCGCGACAGGCCCTGTTGCAGCAGCGCGCGCGCACGGGCCGCGCGCAGGCGTTGTCCGCAGCGCACCTCCTCGACCTTGCCACGCGCGGCGGCGCGCGCGCACTGCGGCTCGACGGCGCCATCGGCGTGCTCGCCCCCGGGTATCAAGCCGACCTCGCGGCCTTCCCCCTCGAGGGTGCGGCCCTCCCCGTGCACGACGTCGCCACCGCGGTGCTGCACGCCGGGGGAATCCCGGCGAGGCGCACGGTGGTTGCCGGACAGGTGCGCGTGCGCGACGGCCAGGTGCTCAACGAGGACACCACCCTGGCAACGCGCGTGCAATCGCATGCCGATGCGCTCGGACGCTGGCGCCGCGCCAACCCCGGATTGTAGAATTCACGGGCCCCCGCGCGACCGCTGCCGGTCGTCCTTGTCCGTGGTACTCCGCAGTACTCCGTTGTACTCCGTGGTACGCTGTCGTCCTCTGCAGTAACGGAGCCCCACCGTGTCCCATCAGCCACCCGCGAGCGGCGCGACCAGCAAGATCTGGCGTGATGGCCAGCTCGTGGATTTCCAGGACGCTACCATCCACGTGATGAGTCACGTGGTGCATTACGGATCGTCAGTCTTCGAGGGCATCCGCTGCTACGAAACGCCGTCGGGCGGGGCCGTCTTCCGCCTGCGCGAGCATATGCGGCGGCTCGTCGACTCCGCGAAGATCTACCGCATGCCGCTCAAGTATTCGCTCGATGAGCTGTGCGATGCCGTCGTGGACACCATTGCGGCCAACGGACTCAAGGAGTGCTACATCCGCCCGTTGGTGCTTCGCACGGGGCAGAACATGGGTGTGCACCCGGGCAATGCGCCCATCGAGACGTTCATCATCTGCTGGATCTGGGGACGGTACCTCGGTGAGGAAGCGCTCGAGCGTGGCGTGGACGTGCGCATCTCGAGCTGGCGTCGCGCCGCCGGCAGCACCTTTCCCACGATGGCGAAGGCGGGCGGCAACTACCTGAGCTCCCAGCTGACCAAGATGGAAGCCAAGGTGGACGACTACATCGAGGGGATCATGCTCGATGTCAACGGCCAGGTCTCCGAGGGAAGTGGCGAGAACCTGTTCCTCGTCCGCGACGGCGTGCTGTTCACGTCCACCATCGGCGCCGGCATCCTGCAGGGAATCACGCGCAACTCGGTCCTCCAGATCGCGCAGGACCTGGGCGTCGAGGTGCGCGAGTCGCCGATCCCGCGCGAGATGCTGTACGTCGCCGACGAAGTCTTCTTCTGCGGCACCGCCGCCGAGCTGACGCCCGTCCGCTCCATCGACCGCATCACCATCGGCGAAGGGCACCGCGGTCCGGTGACGAAGGCCATCCAGGAGAAGTACCTTGGGATAGCGAGTGGTCGGCTCCCCGATCCGTACGGCTGGCTCACACCGGTCCCCAGTCCCGCGGCCGCGAGTAGATGACCATGCGGCCGCCGCGCATCGCCCGCTTCCTGTCGGAGGATTAGGTGCTCGTCGGCTGCCTCGCCCTCAACTCGTCGTTCGAGCCACTCACGCTCGTGCCGATGCGGCGCGCGCTGCGACTGGTCATTGATGGCAAGGCCGAGATCGTCGAGGCCGACCGCGAGCGCCTCGTGCGCTCCGCCAACCGGCATTTCCCGCATCCCATCGTCATTCGGCTCACCAAGTACGTGCACGTGCCGCGTCGTTTCCGCCGCCACGTCACCAACACGTTCCTGTTCGCGCGCGACCACTATCGCTGCCAGTACTGCGGGCGCGTCTCCGCCGTGCTGAAGCCGCGCGAGTCGCTCACGCGCGACCACGTCGTGCCGCTCTCGCGCGGGGGCGACAACTCGTGGACCAACGTCGTCACCGCCTGCAGTGCCTGCAACACGCGCAAGGCGAACCACCTGCCGGCCGAGATCGGCATGCGGCTGTTGCACGACCCGGTGGAGCCGCACTTTGTGTACCTCTCGTGGGCCGTGCGCAAGCTCACACCCACGCAGTCGAAGTACATCCGGCTCTTCTACGGTGCGGCCATGCTGCACGAGGTGGAGCGGACGGTGAAGGCGTAGACGGCGTCCGCCGTCTACCGCTTCCCCTCGGTGGCCTGAAAGACCTCGGTCCGTGCGGCGTACTCCCGCCGCTCGCCACCCAGCAGGCGCGACGCGAGTGTCTTGAGCCCGCGGCCCAGCACCGTTCCCGGATTCCGCCGGCCGCGCACCGCCGGTTGCAGTTCGCCGCGTAGCCACCGCTCCACTTCGTCCAGGTCGCTGAGTGACAGCGTTTCGACGGAGAGCGTGGCCTGGTAATACGCGCGTTTGATGCTGGCGAGCGATACGATGGGCGCCCGCGTCGGGCGTGCGACGGCCGCCGCGGCGTCACCAAGCTGGGTGAACTTGCCGAGCGAGAACGGGCGGTCCCCGACCAGCTGCGTCACTTCGTACGTCTTCTCCACCGCGAGCCAGCGTACGACGACGTCCCACTCAACGCGGCGTTCGAGATCGTTCACCCAGCCGCCCACACTCCACAACTCAACGGTGAAGTGCAGGCGCGCCGGGAACCCGCTGGCCAGCAGCTCCTGCAGTTTGCGGCCGGTCAGCATGTTGGCCGCGACGACCACCGGGCCCGTATGCATCACCTGCTCGGCCGCCGGCGCGGAGATGGACAACGTTGGACGTCCCTGCCCGCGTGCCGAGCTCGCCGCCGAGCCAATGAGCACGGCGGCGAGCAGCAGTGGGCGTCGCAGGCTAGCCGCCATCAAAAACGGTGCCTCACGCGCACGATCACGTTCATCGGCTCGCTGGCCGTGCTCGTCGCCTTCGCGACGTAGATGCCGAATGACCCGAAGTCGATCCCTGCGCCGATGTCCGACCGGAACGTCGAGAGCGGCGGCACTTCGTCCTTCTTGTAATTGATCGGTCCCTCGTCTCCCACCGTCCACCCGCGTCCGGCGTCCGCAAAGAGGACCCACGCCGCGCGGCGGTTGAACCCCGGCCGCCACCAGTCGTCGCGCACATCGTTGCGTACCCACGACACGTGGAAGTCACGCCGGAACTCGGCTTGGAACAGCATCACGCGGTCGCAATTCGCCGGCGCGCCTGTGTAGAGCGTGCCGTCGCATGTCAGCACGTCGGGATTCACGCGCCACGCCCGTCGGAAATCGTATCCCGGCAGAGTGAACGGCCCGCCCACCGAGAGCCGTCGCTGCCACGGCAGATGGTCGCCCGACATCCATCCGCCGGCCACAATCCGCAGGTTGAGGGCGACATCCGGCGCGAGCCGCGTGTAGCGCCGCGCATCCACAAAGCCGCGGGTGTACGTCATGCGGCGCGGCGTCGGGGCACGCAGCATCGCGTCGAGCGGGACCATCGAGTCCCCGGGCGCGGGATACGCGTACGACCAGAGGGTCCCCGTCCCGCGCTCGATGTCGGCGTCGAGATACCACCCGCCCCAGAGCGAACTCTGCCGTTGCCGCGTGTCCACCCGCAGTCGGGTCGTCGCGAGGTGCATGTTGCCGAATTCCATCCCCGCGAAGTTGGGCCGCCACGGATCACCGCGGCGCAGCACCGAGACGGGGTCGCGCTCGAACGCGTTCTCCCAGCGTTCATCGCCGAACGAGAACGTGAGGTCGGCGTCCACCCCGGCGTGCAGCTTCACGAAGCCGAGTCCGCCGTGTCGGCGATAGTAATCGCGATAATCCTTGCGAAGCACGAACGCGGCCAGGCCGGCCTCCCCCTCGTCCTGCTGCCAGCTCTCCACGGCTTCCACGACGTCGAACGTGCGGCCGCCCACGCCGATGCCGAGCTTGCGCCCGAACTGCAGCTCGCCCGTGGCATCGTGGCCGAGGGTCTCGCGGTCCCACCGCAGCGGCCCGGCCGTGCGCACGATGCCATAGGCGTCGAGCGAGAAGCGCCCCCAGTCGGTCAATTGGCGGATGCGCGGGCCGAGGAGAATCGGCAGCCCTTCCACGCGGTTGTACGTGTGCGCGCTGGTGAAGGTCCAGTCCTTCCACGACCGATCGTCGGGCGGCGGCCGGCGGCGCGCCCGCCGCTTCCACCACGCCTCGTCGTAGGAGGGTTCGGGGTCGAGCACGATCCGCGTGCCGTCAAAATGGTACCGTAGCAGTTCCGCGCGCTGCTGCACGTCGCCTCGTACCGTCGCACCCTCGAGGCCCGTGATGGTGCCGCCAACGACCACAAGGCCGCCCAGCGATGCGCCGGCCGTGAGTCGCACATCCGCGTTGATCGCCGTCAGCGTCCCGGTGATGCGTCCCGCCACCGTTGCCGGGCCGTTCAGGACGGCCACGTCGCCCTCGACGGTCCGCTCCGCCGGTACGTCGAACTGCCCCGTTACACGTGCCGTGCGATCGGCATTGTACAGCGCAACCGCGTTTGCTGCCGCGTCCCGCGCCGCCGTGTCGCGTTGCTGCGCTCCAGCCCCAGCGGCGACTGCCATCGCGCCGCACGCAAAGAGCACCACCTGGTGCATGCGAGCCATCGTCTGTCCTTGAAAGCGGGAGATGCCCGCCAAGGTGCAGAGGGCATGCCGCCACCAGACCCGCCGTGCAAGCTCCGTCCCGACACGCGCTTGGCGCGCGCCGGTGCCGCCAGCGCCGTGCGCGAGTCGCACGAAGTGGTCAGGGCTGTGTCGTTTCGTCACTCGCCGTTTTCCGACTGAAGTCCGAGTCGCCGCATCCGCCGATACAGGTTCGGGCGGTCCGTGCGAAGCCGCCGCGCCGCCTCGGCCACTACGCCGTTCGCGGCCGAGAGCGCGCGGGTGATCAGCAGCTTCTCATACTCGTCGAGCGTGTCGCTCAGCGTGAGTTCCGGCTGCACCAGATCGGGCAGCTCGGGCGTCGACAGCGGGGCGAGCGGCAGCACACTCTGCACTTCTGGTTCGCCGATCGACCGCCCGGCGTACAGGATGCCGAGTCGCTCGACGATGTTGGCCAGCTCACGCACGTTTCCCGGCCAGCGATAGCGCGCCAGCGCTCCGATCGCCTCCGGCGTCCACATCGGTGACGGCTGCGCCGAGCGCCTGCGTTGCAGCGCCGCGAAGTGCCGCACCAGCGGCGGGACATCGTCCGGACGCTCGCGCAGGGGTGGAATGGGGAGCGGAATCACGTTCAGCCGGAAGTACAGGTCCTCGCGGAAGTGTCCCTCGCGCACCGCGCGCTCGAGGTCGCGATTGGTCGCCGCCAGAATGCGCACGTCCACCTTGATGGATCGCCCGCCACCCACGCGCTCGATCTCGCGTGCCTCGATGGCACGCAGCAACTTCGATTGCGCCTCTGGACCGAGGTCGCCGACCTCGTCGAGGAACAGGGTCCCCGTGTGCGCCAGCTCGAAGCGTCCCAGCCGCCGCTCGCTCGCCCCTGTGAAGGCGCCGCGTTCGTGCCCGAACATCTCGCTCTCAACAAGGTCGCGCGGAATCGCCGCGCAGTTGACGCGCACGAATGGTTTCTCGCGCCGCGCGCTCTCCGCGTGGATGGCCGCCGCCACGAGTTCCTTGCCCGTCCCCGACTCGCCCGTGATCAGTACACGTGCATCGGTCGGCGCCACCCGCGCAATCATTTCGCGCACCGTGCGAAGGGCCGGACTGTCGCCCACCATCTCGCCGGCCAGACCGAGGTCGGCGCGCAGGGCACTGCGCTCGCGCCGGGCCATGCGCAGTTCCAGCGCCCCCGCGAGTGCGAGCAGCACCCCCTCCGGTGTGAGCGGTTTCTCGAGGAAGTTTACCGCACCGAGTCGCGTGGCCTTCACCGCGTCCGCGAGTCCGGCGCGCCCACTCATCATCACCACGGGCAGTTCGGGAAACCGTTCGCGCAGCTGTTCCAGCGTCGCCATCCCGTCGAGCGTGCCGGGCATCATCAGGTCGAGGAGCACCAGGTCGGGTTCCCACTCCAGGGCGCGCGCCAATCCGCCCTGGCCGTCGCTGGCGTCGCGCACCTCGAACCCTTCCGCCTCGAGCAGCGCCCCCACCATCCGCCGGATGTTGGGCTCGTCGTCAATGATCAGGACTGAGGGCACGGGATGCTCAGCGGGTGCCCGGGGGAAGCGGCGGTGACGCCTTTTCCGCGAGCAGTCTGGTGACGAAGCGCTGTCCCTCCGACACGCGCTCCACTTCGAGCGCGATCGATTCCACCGACCGCTCGATGCGGTCGAGTCGCTCCTCCACGCCGTGGAGAGCCGGCGGGGCTTGCTGCGCGCCGCTCTCGAGCCGGCGCGCCAGCGCGCGCGCCAGAGGGTAGAGCACCGTCCCCATCGTGCCGAACACGATGGCGGCAACCATCACTTCACCCGGCTGAATCACGGCTGGCCTCCGCTCCGTACCGATGCGTCACTCCGTTCCGCCAGCAGCTTGGTCGCGAACCGCTGCGCTTCGGAAATCCGCTCAACCTCCAGCGCGATGGACTCGACCGCGGCCTCGATGCGCTCGAGCCGCGCCGCCGTCTGCGCGTCGGAGAGCATCGGCGAGGACGACCGGTCGTGTCCGCGAATACGCGCCCGCACCAGCGGCACGCCGAGCACGAGCACTATGACCGTCGCGAAGAACGCGACCGGCACCACCACATCAGGTCCCACCATGCACCTCGTGTTCGGAATGTTGCGGCAAGGCGGGGAAGACCATGCGAATCTCCGTCCCCTCGCCAGGCGTGCTCTCGGCCTCGACGCGCCCGCCATGCGCCATCACCGTCTGCTTCACGATGGCCAGCCCGAGTCCGGTCCCCGACGTCTTGTCGGTGACATACGGGTCCCAGATGCGCGGCAGGCGGTCGGGCGCAATGCCGCACCCGTGATCGCGCACCGCCACCACCACGTCCGCCCCGCGGGGACGCACCCGCACCTCCACGCGCGTCGATTCACCGCACGACTCGACGGCGTTGATCAGCACGTTGGCGCAGGCGCGGTGCAGCGCATCGTGCTGCCCCCGTACGAGCGGAAGATGCGGCGCGGTTTCGATGGTCAGCGCCGCGCCGGCCGGCACCGTCGTGCGGGCCGCCTCGCGCGCCAGGTCGCCAAGGTCGAGTGCCGCCATCGGACCCTCGGGGAGTCGGCCGAACTGGCTGAAGCTCCGCGCCATCGCCTCGAGACGCTCGCTTTCCGACGACAGCACGTCGAGCGTCTCCTGCAGTTCGGGCCCGGCGTCGCGGCGCAGCCGCGCAATCGCGAAGCGAATCGGCGTCAGCGGGTTCTTGAGCTCGTGCGCCACCTGTCGCGCCGATTCGCGGAACGCCTCCAGACGCTCCGCGGCAATCGCTGCCGCGCGCCCGCGGTCGAGTTCGTCCGCCATCGCGCGCATGCGGTCGCGCAGCACGCCAAACTCCGGCGCGCCGCGATGCGTCGCTTGGTCCGGGAGGGACTCGCCGTGCGCAATCCGCTCGGTCCACCCGACCAGTTCATCGAGCGGACGGCTGAGTTGCCGGCTCAAGTGGCCGGCACCGCGCGAGGCGAGATACGTCAGCAGCGCCAGCAGAATCAGGCCGACCGCCAGCAGCGCCGGCCCCGTTTGGCGCGCCAGATACTCGAACCGTCGCGCCTGCGTGACCGAACTCGCCAACTCCTGCTGGTGCCGTTGCAGCGCCGCGTTCGCTTCGGGCGATCCAGGCGTCTGGAGCGCCATTTGCACGGCCCGCGACCCCGATGCGGCCGCGCTGTCCCACGCTGCGGCCCCGCTCATGCGCGGAAGCACACGGCTGGTGGCACCGCCCCAGGCAATGGTCAGCACAACCGACGGAACCAGCGCGAAGAGCGCCAGGATCACGAAAAGGCGTGCACGGAAGCCGAGGGCCACGATATGGGAACGGGGAGGAGGTGCGCGGAGTTTCGTTAAGACACAGACCTCCGAAACTTGCTTCCGGTGCGGGGTTGCGGCCACCGTCCGACGCCCGGAGGGTGCCGCCGAGCCACCCGATCTATTACATTCCTCATTCAGAAGTCCCGGACGCTGCCGATGATCCTTGGATCACCAGCTTCGCCCGTGTCTTCCGGGACCACCAAGCGTCCGCGCCACCCGCGTCTCCCGGCATCGCCGGAAGAGAGTGTGTGCGTGCTCGCGGTCCCTTCCGCAAGCGGTGAACGTGGGCCGGCCGCCCCCTGATGGCGCCTCCCGCGGATCACCGTGGCACAACCACCACGGGCAATCGCTGCGTCGCTCCCATTCGGAGTCGCGCTGGCGCGTTCGCCCCCGGGCCCACGTGCCCGGCCAACGCGAGAAGGAATGCACAAACCTCACCTCCGGGGCGTCCCGCTCCGTGCACCCGTCGCTCCGCTGCATCGCGGACCGCAGGCCGCGGCCCATGCGGCCGGCCTCGGCGCCCCACACGCCGCGCCCAACGCGGCCCTGCTCATCGATTTCGACAACGTCACGATGGGCATTCGCAGCGACCTGCAAACCGAACTGCGACACCTGCTGTCGTCCGACATCATCAGCGGCAAGGTCGCCGTGCAGCGCGCCTATGCCGATTGGCGTCGCTACCCGCAGTACATCGTGCCGCTCGCCGAGTCGTCCATCGACATGATCATGGCGCCGGCGTACGGCACGTCGAAGAAGAACGCCACCGACATTCGCCTCGCCGTCGACGCCATTGAGCTGGTCTTCACGCGTCCGGAGATCGGCACGTACATCCTGCTCTCGGGCGATTCCGACTTCGCGTCGCTCGTCACGAAGCTCAAGGAGTACGGCAAGTACGTCATCGGCGTCGGCATTCGCGAATCGTCGTCTGACCTGCTCGTCATGAACTGCGACGAGTACTACAGCTACAACGCGCTCGCCGGCCTGGTGAAGGCGAGCGACGAGCCGGCGGCCCAGAAGTGGGATCCGTGGGAGCTCGTTACCGAGGCGATCACGCGCATGTCGAAGAACGGCGACGTGATGCGCTCCGACCGCCTCAAGCAGGTGATGCAGGAGATTGACCCGACCTTCGACGAGAAGAACCTCGGGATGTCGAAGTTCTCGCGCTTCTGCCAGGAGGCGTCGCACAAGGGGCTGATCCACCTCAACAAGCTCGAGAATGGCCAGCTCGAGGTTGCGCTCCCCAGCGCACCCCGCAAGGACGCGCCCAAGGTGGCCGAATCGGCACCGGCCGCTCTCGCGGCGCGCGATGCCGACGACGGTCGCGGCCGTCGCGGTCGCCGTGGTGGGCGTGGACGCGGCCGCGAGCGCGGCGAGGTGCGACCGGATGCCGCAGCGGCAGATGCAGTGCCCGTCGCGGCCCCCGCAGCCCCTGCGGCTGAAGCTGCGCCGGCACCGGCTGCCGTTGCTGCCGCACCCGCGTCGGCGTCCGCACCGCACCATCCTCGCCATGAGCGCAAGCACGTCGCGCATCCGGTTGACGCCACGGTCGGCGTGGCCGGCGTGCGCCTGACCCGTGACGAGGCGTTCGCACTGGTTCGGCGTGCCGTTGACGCGCTCGCCAAGGGCGATGCCTCTGTGATGGCGGAGGCCGTGCGGGTGAAGGCGCGCGAGTTGCTTGGGCGCGACAGCGAGTCGCTGAGCGAGCGCAACTTCACTCGCATCCTGCGCGACACGCACGATGCGGGAGTGGTGGACGTGCGGCGGCGCGGCGATTCGTTCGAGGTGTCGCGCGTCGAGGGCGTCGTGAGCGTGGCCGATCAACTCAGCGCCGCGGAAGCGGTGGCGAAGGCCGAAGCGCCGCCGGCTCCTGCCACCGGCGCGCCCGCGCCGCGCGGCGTCGGTGCGGGACGCGGCCTCCCGGCGAAGGGCGCGCGCGCCGGCAAGCTGCCGCCGTCGCTGCTGCTCGTCGGCGTGGTGGACGATGCGCCGGCCCCGGCCGCCGCGCCGTCCAAGGCGCCGGCTGCTGCCGCGCCGAAGAAGGGCCGTGGCGGTCGCAAGGCGGCCAAGCCGGAAGCGGTGAAGGTCGAAGCGGCGCCGAAGGCCGAGCCCGCCGCGAAGGGCGACGCGGCACCGAAGGCCAAGCGCGCTCGCAAGCCGCGCGCCAAGAAGGACTGATCCACGCCGCCGTGCCACGTGCGCGCGTGGTGCCCATCGAGAACGCCGCGTCCCCATCCGGGGCGCGGCGTCTCTCATTGCGCGTGCTGCCGCGCACCTTCTATGATCGCGACACCGAGGTCGTGGCGCGCGACCTCCTCGGCCGCATTCTCGAGTGCACGCGTGGCGGCGTCACCGTGCGCGGCATCATCTCCGAGACCGAGGCCTACCTCGGGGAACACGATCCGGCCTGTCATGCCGCCGTCGGGCGTACCCGGCGGACGGCGGGGCTATACGGACCGCCGGGGACGGCGTACGTCTATTTCATCTACGGCATGTACTGGTGCGTGAATGCCGTCACGCGCGCCGAAGGGCTCCCGAGCGCCGTGCTGATTCGTGGCGTGCGGCCGCTCGATGGACTCGAGGACATGCGGAAGCGACGGCACGGCCGGCGTCGCGGTGCTGAGGTGGCCGACCATGCACTCGCCGACGGACCGGGCAAGCTTTGTGTCGCGTTCGGCATCGATGGGCCCACGCACCACGGCGCTGATCTCGTGCGCGGTGCGACACTGCGAATTCTGCGCGGCGCGCCCGCCGCCGACGCAGACGTGAGGGTGACCGCACGCATCGGCATCAGCAAGGCGAAGGAGTGGCCGTTGCGATGGGTACTGAAGAGGCAGACGGCGGACGGTGGACGGTAGACGGTGGATGAAAAACGGACGAGGGCGGTCTCCGATGTGGAGCCCGCCCTCTTTCGTCGACCGTCCATTGTCGACCGTCCAGTCCTACCTCACCTTCTCAATCGCCGATCCAAAGTTGTACCTCAACCCCGCTTCCCAGAACCACGTCGCGCCATTGCCGTTGACGAGCCAGTCGCCCGTTCCCTTGGTCGGCATCACCGTGTACTGCGCATACGGGGCGAACTTGTGCCAGGTGACCATGAAGCCGCCGCTGAAGGTGGCCTTCGCCATCGACCGCGCATCGTTCACGCGCTGCTGTGCCGAATCGCGGGCCGCCGCGCTGTTGAAGAAGGTGCCGATCGGCTCGGCCTGCTTCACATAGTTGAACGAGTAGCCGACACCGGCATATGGCCGGAACCACGTCCAGTTGGGAAGGAAGACAATCCCCTGAAAGCCGACGCGGCGCAGATCGGTGATAAGCGCCTTGCGCAGGCCTGACGAGTTCGGGTCGGCAACAGTAGACGAATCGGTGAAGTACGCCTGCGACCCGTACACCTGGAGCGCCCAGCGCTGGCGCGTGATCAGCCAGTCCGCTGAAATCATCGGCGCATCAATGCGATGGAAATACGTTGGGAACGAAATCCGCCCGCCCCCCGCTCCCCAGAACCACGAGTTCTCGATCGGCGCACCGGCGTTCTGCGCCGCCGCCGCGGCCGGAAGGAGGGCCGCCAATGTGAGCGCGCAGCCAAGGCGTGAGATCGTACGCATGCTAGACCCCTCGAAAAGGAGGATCGCCGGCCCACCGGCGCACCGACGCGACAGAACTTGCCGCGTCGAGACCGGGGCAGCCAGTGGTACCGGATGTAGACGATGCGTCCCGGCCCCGGGTCACGCCCCGGCGCCGGTCACTTCTGCAAGCCCACCCGGCGTGCCACGCCCGAGATGGCGCGCACGGCATAGTCCAGGTCGTCCTTCGTATGCGCCGCCGAAATCTGGCACCGGAGCCGCGCGGTTCCCTGCGGCACCACCGGAAAGCCGAATCCGGTCACGAAGATCCCCTCGTCCAGCAGCATCTCGCTCATCCGGATGGCGTGCGCCGTCTCGCCGATGATGATCGGCACGATCGGCGTTTCCCCCGGCAAAGGATTGAAGCCGGCCTCGGTGATCGCCCGCCGGAAATACTGCGCATTCTCGCGCAGCCGCTCCACACGCTCCGGATGCGCCTCGAGGTATTGCACCGACGCCAGGGCGCTCGCCGCCACGGTCGGCGGCAAGGCATTGGAGAACAGCTGCGGGCGCGACCGCTGCGTGAGCATGTCGCACAGCGCCGTGCCCCCGGCCACGAAGCCGCCCGCCGCTCCGCCGAGTGCCTTCCCCAGCGTCGAGGTGATCACATCCACCTCGCCCACGACGCCGAAATGCTCCGCGGTGCCGCGCCCCGTCGCGCCCAGCACGCCCGTCGAGTGCGAGTCGTCCACGACGAGAATCGAGTTGGTGTCGCGCGCGATCTGCAGCAGCTCCGGCAGCTTCGCGATGCTGCCCTCCATCGAGAAGACGCCGTCGGTCCAGATCACGCGACGGCGCGCGCGCGCGTTGGCGGCGAGCTTCTCACGCAGGGCGTCGAGATCGCCGTGCTTGTACACCGCCGTGGTGCACTTGGTGATGGCCTTCGCCAGGCGGATTGAATCGATGATCGAGGCGTGGTTCAGCGCGTCGCTGACCACGAAGTCGCCCTCTTCCGCGATCGTCGCCGTAAGTCCCTCGTTGGCGTTCCAGCAGCTTACGTACGACAGCGCCGCCGGCGTGCCGACAAAGCGCGCCAGGGCCGCCTCCAGCTCGCGGTGCACCGTGAACGTGCCGCAGATGAAGCGCACGCTCCCGGTCCCCGCGCCGAAGGCGTGGAGCCCCTCGATTCCGGCCTGCACGACCGACGGCTCATTGCTCAGCCCGAGGTAGTTGTTGGAGGAGAGGATCAGGACCTCGCCGCGCCCTTCCATGTGGACGCGCGCCGCCTGCGGCGACTCGAGGTAGTTGAGCCGCTTGTAGACGCCGTCGTGCTTCAGCTGCGCAATCGCGCCCTCAAAGGCCGCGGTGAATTCAGTATTGAGTGCCATCTGTTGTTTGTCTGTTGTTTCTCTGTTGTATTTCTGTTGTCTCTCGGAAATCGGCGTTAGCCGATTTCAAACACCACTTTCCCCGCCTCGCCGCTCTTGATCACGCGAATCGCCTCGGCGTGCTGATCCAGCGGGAACCGGTGCGTGATCACCGGCGTCGGGTCGAACTTGCCCGACCGCAGGAATTGCGTCATCTGGATCCACGTGTCGTACATCCGGCGTCCGACCACGCCATAGACGGTCACGCCCTTGAAGATGATCTCCGTGGCGAGGTTCATCTCCATCGGCTTCGCGGGTATGCCGAGCATCTGCACCCGGCCGCCCACGCGAACCTCCTTGAATGCCTGATGCACCGCCGCGGGTACGCCGGCCATCTCGAGCACGACGTCCACCCCGAGGCCGTCGGTGGCGAGCCGCACCGTCTCCGCCACCTGGTCAGGGTGCACCGCGTAATGCGCTCCCATCGCGCGCGCCAGTTCGAGCCGGCGCGGGTTGACGTCGCTCGCAATCACGCAGCTCGCCCCCGCCGCCACGCAGATTCCGACCGCAAAGATGCCGATCGGCCCGCACCCGGTGATCAGCACCGTGTTGCCGGGTATCTCGGCCGTCAGCGCGGTGTGGAACGCGTTCCCCATCGGGTCGTGGATGCCGCCGATCTCGAACGGGATGTTGTCGTCGAGATGCCAGACATTGCCGGCGGGCATCGCGATGTACTCGGCGAAGCAGCCGTCGCGGTCCACCCCGATGATCTTCGTATTCGGGCAGACGTGCGAGTTGCCCGTGCGGCAGAGGTGGCAACGGCCGCAGACGATGTGCCCTTCGGCCGTCACGCGGTCGTGCAGGTGCACGTCGGCGACCAGCTTGCCAACCTCGACGACCGTGCCGGCGAATTCGTGGCCGACGACGAACGGAGGGCGGCAACGCCCCTTCGCCCAGTCGTCCCACTCATGGATGTGCACGTCCGTGCCGCAGACACCGGCACGGGAAACCTTGATCAGGACTTCATTGTCCTTGATGACCGGGACCGGGACGTCCTTGAGGACGAAACCCGCCGCTGGCGATTCCTTCACGAGCGCTTTCACGCGCAGAGACTCCGGAAGCTGGGTGATCCGCGCCGGCGCGGATCCGCCGGCGCATGCGGCGGGGGGCATTGGCCGCGCCTTGAAACGTCGCCACCGGCATCACGCCACGGAAGGGCGGGCGCGCATCGCTCATGCGCACGTCGCTCGTGCGCGTCGTGCTCGTCGCGCGCACCGGTGGTGCCACGTCGAGCGTCGCCCCTCCGGACTAGAGCAAGCCCGCCGTCTGGCCTCCGTCCACCTGGATCACCGTACCCGTGACGAAGCTCGCGCGCTCCGACGCGAGAAACGCCACCACGGCCGCCATCTCGCGCGGATCACCGACGCGCTTCATCGGCACGTGCGCGGCGCGCGCCGCCAGCAACTCCTCCACGGGGCGCCCATCGCGGGCCGCGCGCATGCGCGCCAACTCGGCCGCACGCGCCGTGTCGAAGTGCCCGGGCAGTACCGTGTTCACCAGCACGCCCTCCGACGCCATCTCGTTGGCCATGGTCTTCGCAAATCCCAGCAAGCCGGCCCGCGCGGTGTTCGACAACAGCAGGTCGGGCTGCGGCTGCTTGGCCGCGAATGACGTCAGGAAGATCACGCGTCCCCATCGCCGTGCGCGCATCCCGGGCAGCGCGGCCTGCGCCAGTTCGATGGACGCCAGGAGATTGAGCCGCAGCGCCTGCTCGAACTGCGTGGTGGTCGCGCGCTCCACACGCGTGGCCGGCGGACCACCGGCATTCGCGACCACGATGTCCACCCGTCCGAACGTCTCCTCCGCTCGTCGCACGCACTCCGCTGGCGCGCCTTCGGCAGCGAGGTCGCACGCCACGGCCAGCGTACGCACGCCGTGCCGCTGCGCGGTCTCCGTCGCGACGGACTGCAGTCGATCCGCGCCGCGCGCCACCAGCGCAACGTCGCACCCTTCCGCCGCCAATTCCTCGGCGATGGCGCGCCCCAGTCCCGACGATGCGCCGCCGACCACCGCCACCTTCCCCCGCAGTCCAAAGTCCATCGTCAGGCTCCTGCACTGGCGGCGATCGCCGCAGTTGAGTTGTGCACG
>JAKAJN010000218.1 GCA_021813725.1 bacterium
TTCTGGGCGCACGCTTCGATGGCCTTCCAGTTGACGGCGGCCACGAAATCCTTGTCGTTCTGCGAGGCGTTGACTTCGAGCAGCGAGTTGGCCTGCTCGGTGTTGTACATCGAGAGGAACATCCAGCCGTTGCTCGGCCCCTTGCCGGCGCGGGCCAGGTCATAGTTGAAGCCGGGCATGATCATCTGGAAGGCGACGCGCATCTTCCCCGGCTCGTCGGCGCGGATGAAGGAGATCTGCCCCTTGAACCGCTTCTTGAAGTCGGCGATCGGCACATCGGTGTTCGGCACCGGCACCGAGAAGCGCGTCGAGGCCACGACGTATTCGCTGTTCTGCGTGACGAACGGCGAGCCGTGATTGCCGCCGGCGTTCGGGATCTCGAGGATCTCGTCGGTCTCGAACCGCGTCAGGTCGATGCGCGCGATGCGCGGCGTGTTGTTGGCATTGATGAAGAGCCAGCGTCCGTCGTCCTCGCCGTTCGTCTGCGACAGCGCCGGATGATGCGTGTCATCCCACGGGACAAAGCCGTAGCTCGTATTGAGCATCGGCTTGGTCTCCTCGCTGTAACCGTAGCCATTCTCCGGGTACTGCGAGAAGACGGGGATCGTCTTCAGGCGGCGGCCGGAGGGGAGGCCGTAGACGCCGATCTGTCCGTTGAAACCGCCGGACATGAAGGCATAGAACTCGTCATACTGGCCGGGAGCGACGTACACCGCCTTGGCGGCGTCGGCACTGATGAGGCCAGCGCTTGACGGACGCTTGGCGCAGGCGAAAGCGAGCAGAGTCGCCGACGCGATCACACCGGCGCCGGCGAGGGTGCGGAACTTGAGGAAGGTGGCCATGAAGGTGCCTCGTGGAGCGGAGAGGGGGAGACGGTTCGAACAGCACTCGGCGAACGCGGGGCCGTTTATGTGGTATCTTGTATACTGCTTTGAGAAAGTGGTATATTAGATGCCACTTGAACAGTCAGGCAAGCTACTGAAATCCTGTCGGGTTTCGCCTTCTGCATCGTCCGGAAGAACTCCGATCCAAGCTTGGCGGCCATTCCGGTATCCTTCCTGCGACTTTCCGTTGCTGCGAGGCCGCACGCCATGCATCTCACGCGCTTTACCGACAACGCCTTACGCTGTCTGACGTATCTCGCCCTCCACCAGGGCGAGACGGAGACGGTCGGCACGATCGCCCGCCGGATGGCGCTCTCCGAGGACCACCTGGTCAAGGTGGTGCAGCGGCTGGCGCACCTCGGCTATGTGGAGACGATGCGCGGGCGCGGCGGCGGTGTGCGCCTGATCGTGGAGCCGGCGCAGATCAACATCGGCGCCGTCATCCGGCAGACCGAGGAGAACTTCCGGCTGGTGGAGTGCTTTGACGAGGCACTCAACACCTGCCCTATTGCGCCGTCCTGCGGGCTCGCCCCGGCCCTCGACGAGGCGCTCAAGGCCTTCCTCGCGGTGCTCGACCGCTACACGCTCGAGGACTTCACGCGCTCGCCACGCAAGCTGGCGCGGCTGCTTATCGCCTGACGGCGTCGGCGAGGCCCTCGCCGAACGCGTAGCGCACCCCGAGCCGGCCGAGCAACTCGACCAGCCGCCGCAGCCCCAGCCCCATCACGCTGAAGTAATCGCCGTCGACGCGTTCGACGATCGTCGCGCCGTATCCCTGGATGCCGTACGCCCCGGCCTTGTCCATCGGCTCGCGCGTGGCGATGTACGCGGCGATCTCGTCGTCCGTCAGCGTCCGAAAAGTCACCTGCACAGCCTCAACGGCGCTCTCCGTGCGCGCATCGCGCGCCACGGCGATGGCCGTGAAGACCGTGTGGTCACGGCCGGCAAGCCGCCGGAGCATCTGCGCCGCGTGCACATCATCCCGTGGCTTGCCGAGGATGTCGCCGTCCACCACCACAATCGTGTCGGCGGCAATCACCACAGCGTGCGGATGCGCTGCGGCCAGGGCGTGCGCCTTGGCACGCGCCAGGCGCTCGGCGTGCGGCGCCGGCGCCTCGTCGGGCATCACCGATTCGTCGATGTCGGCCGGCCAGACTTCGTGAGCAATGCCGACGAGGGCCAGCAAGTCGCGGCGCCGCGGCGACGCCGACGCCAGGATGACGCGCAACGGCGCGCTCATCGTTCCAGCCACAGCGTCACCGGCCCGTCGTTCACCAGTTCGACGTCCATCATGGCGCCGAACTCCCCCGTTTCCACACGCAGACCACGTTCGCGCAGCAGCGCGACAAAGCGTTCATAGAGCGGAATCGCCTGCTCCGGACGCGCCGCGTCGATGAACGAGGGTCGGCGGCCCTTCTGTGCATCGCCGTACAGGGTAAACTGGCTCACCACCAGCACTGCACCGTCGACGTCGCCGAGGGACAGGTTCATCTTCCCGTCGGCGTCGCCGAACAGCCGCAGTCCGACAACCTTGTCGGCCATCCACGCGAGATGGGACTCGGCGTCGGTGTGGGTGAAGCCGACGAGCAGCAGGAAGCCGGCGCCGATGGTGCCGGTGACGCGCCCATCCACGCGCACCTCGGCACGCGAGACCCGTTGGAGCAACAGTCGCATGGCGCGAAAACTAGCGCGGCGCCGCGCCAACGCGACTGGCTCGGTGCTCCGGCCCGCCGTATGATTGCGCGGTGACGCACGAGAACCGGCTGATTCGCTTCGTGCACGGCGGAGGCACCCAGGGCGCGTACGTGGGCGTGCTCGGTGCCTTCTTCGGCGTGCTGCTGCGCGTGACGGGCCTCCTCCACGGGCCGCTCTGGCTGGTCGCCATCGCCGGCGGCGCCATCGGCTTTCTCGCGGGCCGCGCCATCACGCGCGCCATTTTCCACGGCAGCGAAGAGCTCACCAAGCGGGTGCTGCTGCCCGACGCCGAGGGGACGTACGCGCCGCAGTATTCGCACATTCAGGCGCTCGAGGCCCAGGACAAGTTTGGCGAAGCGTTCGATGCCTGGATGCAGGTTGCCGTCGAGCGTCCGTCGAATCCCTCACCGCTGCTGCGCGCCGCCGATCTGCGGCTGAGGCAGATGCACGATCCAGGCACCGCGCTGGAACTCTACGAGCGTGTGCGTCGCATGCCGGGACTGTCGGACGAAACGCGGCGCTACGCGTCACAGAAGATCATCGACATTCACCTGCGTCCGGACGGCGACCACGGGCGCGCGCTCGTGGAGCTGCGGCGGTTTGTCGAGTCGTTTCCGGAGGGTCGCGAAACGGACGGGGCGCGAGCGGCGATTGCGCGGTTGAAGGCGGAGCGGACGGAGTAGGGCCGACGAATGCCACGCCGTCCGCTTCGCGCCGCCGCCTTTGCGCTGCTGCTCGCCCC
>JAKAJN010000055.1 GCA_021813725.1 bacterium
GTTCGAGATCGGCGCGTGCGTCGGGCGCGTCGGCGTAGAGCATGGCGTAGGCACGCATGAGCGTCGGCTTGGTGAGTCGGCGCAGGGTCACCACGAACTGCCGACGCATCTCCGAATCGTCGGCGCACGCCTCGCAGGCGAACATCGCCAGGATCAGCCGCGCCGACGTTGCTACGTGTCCGTCGCGCACCGTTTGCTCGATGGCCGCCTGCACCGGCTCGAGCAGGCGTCGCAAGGTCAACGGCTCGCTCGAGGTGATCAGCCGGGCAAAGAGTTCGCGATATTCATCGCCGGCCAGCTCTGCCGCCGCCGGTGGCAACTGCTCCGCAAGCGGCTTGCCGGGCGGCGCCTCGTCAGTCGACTCAGTCGACGCTTCGGCCGTCGATTCAGCCGGCACTTCAGTCAGCGCTTCGGCCGGCACCTCTGCCGACGCCTCTGCCGGCACCTCTGCCGGCACCTCTGCCGACATCTCCGCTGGAGCTTCCGTCGGCGCTTCCGTCGGCGCGACTGACGTTTCGGACGGTGAATCGGCCCGCCCCTCCGCCGCCCCCCCTTCCTCGACGACCGCCGCGGTCTCGGCAGACGGCGCGGCCGCGCGCTCGATCGTCAACTCCTTCCATTCAAGTGCGGCAAGCGATTCCGCAAATGCCTGCGGCGTCATCTCACCCTTCGCCACCGAGCCCAGCCGCTTGGCCAGCTGCCGCACTTCCTCCTGCTTGGCGTGGTGCGGTGCGGTGACGCGCGAAATGCCAAGCGCCGTCAGGAGCGCGAACAAGGCGGCAACGTCGGCCTCCGGCTCCTCGATCTCGTGTTGCCCAGCGCGCAGGGCATCACCGGTCAGGGAGAGCTCGATGACCCCGTGCTTGGCCGCCGCGCGCGCGGCGCGCAGCGCCGCCTTCTCCGCGGTGCGGTCCAACGGATCGCGGGCGTAGAGCGCGACCAGGTGCGACAGCTGGGTGGCGAACTCGACGTGACGGTCCATTGATGGCCGATGCGGGCGCGGTTGTCTGGCTATCCCTCCCTGCCTAACATACGCGGGTCCCCCCCGTCCTCAACACCCGCCATTGACATGCGCGCTCCAGTCCGCTCACGCGGCGCCGTGCTCACCGCC
Organism: bacterium; assembly: GCA_021813725.1. Taxonomy (GTDB): domain Bacteria; phylum Gemmatimonadota; class Gemmatimonadetes; order Gemmatimonadales; family Gemmatimonadaceae; genus PNKL01. Next base: position 1,112 of record JAKAJN010000055.1, read on the forward strand.
GCCCTGCTTGTCACGTCGGCCTGCCATCGCGCGGCACCGACGGCCGCCGTTTTCCGCACGCCGCCCGTCGAGCAGCTGCGCGCGGATGTCGACTACCTTGCCAGCCCCGCGCTTGAAGGGCGTGGCACCGGTACGGCGGGCAACGACAGCGCGGCCATGTTCATCGCGCGCCGCTACAACGCGCTGCACCTCGCCAGTGTCGCCCAGCCCGACCGTGCCGCCTGCGCCAAGGGGGGCGTGACGGGCAAGGCCGACTGTTTCATTCTGCCGTTCACGGCGAGCGTCCCGGTGCGCAATGCCGCCGCGCGCCAGTTGAAGACGCAGAATGTCGCGGCGATCATCCCGGGCCACGGACGGCACGCCGGCGAATACGTGATCGTCGGCGCGCACTTCGACCATCTGGGACGCGATTCCGCCAACGCGCGAGACCCGGAGAAGGGGCACGTCATCCACCCGGGGGCGGATGACAACGGCTCGGGAACGGTCGCCGTGATGGAGATCGCGCGCCGACTGGCCCGGCGTCCCACCGACCGCTCCATCCTCGTCGTGAACTTCACGGGAGAGGAACTGGGCCTGCTCGGGAGCTCGGAGTTTGCCAACCACCTCCCGGTGCCGAAGGAGCAGGTGCAGGCCATGGTCAATCTCGACATGGTCGGGCGGATGAAGAATGACAAGCTCATCGTCTACGGCGTACTCACCGCTCCCGAGCTGAAGGGCATCGTGGATAGTGCCAACGTCGCCCCCAAGCTGGCGATCTCGGCGGTTGGCGACGGCGAGGGGCCGAGCGACCACGCGGCGTTCTATCGCAAGGACCTGCCGGTCCTGCACCTCTTCACCGACCTGCACGACGATTACCACACGGCCAACGACCTGCCCGAGCGGCTGAACATCGAGGGGATCGAGCACGTGGCCGACTTCACGGAGCGTGTGGTGCGCTCGCTCGCCGACCGTCCGGCGCGGCTCACCTTCCAGCGCGTGCAGACCGCCGGCGCGAATCGCCCCTCGGAGCGCCAGGGGAGCGGCGTCTATCTCGGCTCGATTCCCGACATGGGCGCCGCCGACGTCAAGGGCATGCAGCTCTCCGGCGTGCGACCGGGAAGCCCGGCCGACCAGGGTGGCCTCAAGGCCGGTGACATCATCGTGAAGTTCGGCGACAAGGTCATCACCAACATCTACGACTACACCGACGCGCTCGGCGCGCACAAGCCCGGCGACGTGGTGGAGGTGTTGGTGAAGCGTGGCGAAGCCGAAGTGACGCTGAAGGTGACGCTCGGTCGGCGAGGAAGCTGAGTCGCGGCCCGCCCCATACCGGCCGCCACCCACGAGTCGCATGCGCTCCGGGTTCACCGCGTCCACTCCCGTCCCGCTGTATTGGGTCTCGCACGGCCCAACCGGCGGCGAGCGGTTGCTCGTGCTGCACGGTGGACCGGGCGCGCACCATGACTACCTCCTGCCGCAGATGCTCGCGCTCGGTGCCGACCGCGAGTGCCTGTTCTACGACCAGCGCGGCGGCGGGCGCTCGCGCCACGACGACGATCGCGCGCTCATCACCTGGGAGTCGCAGGTGCGCGACCTCGAGTCGGTCGTGCGCGAGTTCGCGTTGGAACCGCTGACGCTGGTCGGCTACTCGTGGGGCGGCCTGCTCGCCTTGCTGTACAGCGTGCAGGCGGCGCACGGCCACGCAGCGCCCCTGCCGGCGCGCCTCGTGCTCATTGATCCGGCGCCCGTGTCGCGGGCGTGGCGAATGCAGTTTGAGGCGAACTTTGCCGCGCGTCAGCAGTCGCCTGCCGCGAAAGCACTCCGCGACGAGCTGGCCGCCTCCGGCCTGCGCGATCGCGATCCCGTCGCCTATCGCCAGCGAACGTTCGAGCTGAGCGTGGCCGGCTATTTTGCCGATCCGCACCTTGCCCGCGCACTCACGCCGTTTCGCGTCACCGGCCGCGTACAACAGTCCATCTGGGAGTCGCTCGGCGCATACGACCTCACGACCGCCCTGCGTGACGTCCATTGCCCCGCTCTCGTCGTTCAAGGAAAGAACGATCCCATTCCGCTCGAGTCGTCGGAGACCGTCGCGACCGCGCTCCAGGCAGAGCTGGTCGTACTGGATGACTGCGGCCACGTGCCGTATGTTGAGCAACCGGAGGCGCTCTTCCGCGCCATCCGGAGCTTCCTGGACCGCACCTCGCCCACCCGCGTCTGACCGCATGAGCGCTTACGACGAGATCTCCCAACCGTACGTTTCGACCATCGAGACCGAGGGGAAGCGCTACACGGTGTCGGTGCGCATCACGTATGACGGCATCGAGTACGTCGGGCGGCTCTGGTTCGCCGACGAGTCGTGGGACGATCTTGGCCTTCCGGATCGTGGCGCCCTTCCCGGCCGGACGAAGGACGAAGTGCTGGCGCTCGCGCGGCGCATTCCGTCGGATGAGTTGGTCCGTCGGCACAAGCGCGCCCTCGCCGAGAAGCGTCGCTACCACGGCCTGCGCAAGGCGACGGACGAGATTCTCGCCAAGATCCGCTACCTCAACCAGGTCGCCATCTCGATGCGGGCCGGCCTGCTCGACGTCGAAGGCGCCGCGCAGGAGATTGACCTCACCGAGAAGCAGCTTCACGCGCTCATCGACCGGCTGGCGATCCACGCCGGCATCGAGGAATAGCCCGCCCAGCCGCGAAAAACGGACCCCGGCGGCCTCCGCCGGGGTTATTTTTGTGTGCTTATGACCAAACCCGCCTCCCCGCGCCGCCGGCGCGCCCCGAAGGGCAAGCGAGCGACCGTCAAGCGGTCGCCGACCGCCCACGCGCGGGAACTCGAGCGGCGGTTGGTCGCGCTTTACCCCGATGCGCACTGCGAACTCGACTTCCGGTCGCCGTTCGAGCTGCTGTGCGCGACCATTCTCTCCGCCCAGTGCACGGACAAGCGTGTGAACCTGGTCACGCCGGAGTTGTTTCAGCGGTGGCCGACGGCCGGCGCACTGGCGACTGCGGACGCCGCCCAGCTCGAATCGGTGATCAGGAGCACGGGGTTCTTTCGCAGCAAGGCGAAATCGCTCATCGGCATGGCGCGCGCGGTCGTCGCGTCGCACGGCGGTCAGGTGCCGACGGAGATGGCGGCGCTGACCGCGCTCCCCGGCGTCGGCCGCAAGACGGCCAACGTGCTCCTCGGCAATGCCTTCGATCGCAACGAAGGAATCGTCGTGGACACCCACGTGGCGCGCCTTGCCGCGCGGCTCGGCCTCACCACCGAATCCGACCCCGTTCGCATCGAGCAGGCGCTGATGCCACTGTTCGCGCGCGACGGGTGGGCGCGCCTGTCGCACCTCCTCATCTGGCACGGCCGGCGCGTCTGCGACGCACGGAAACCGCGATGCCCCGAGTGTACGCTCTCCGACATCTGTCCATCGGCGCAGGCGTGATGCGCCCCCCTTCAGACCAGCCACTGTGAACCACCGCTTTCCTCTTCTTCTGGCCACCGCGCTGATCGCGGCCGCCTGCAAGCCGCCGGCTCCTCCCGCTTCCGCGCCCGAGCCGGCGTCGGTGTCGCTCGCGAACAGCGATCTCTGCTATCTGGTGCAGGCCGAGGCGGCCCAGCACCCCGACCTGAACGTGGACCGCACGCCCGACGTCGTGAAGTACGAGCCCCGCCCGTTGCAGGCACCGCGCGGCGGGTATCCGCGCAACGTGATTCGACGCGACGGCACCACGAAGATCAAGGTGTCGGTGGTGGTGGACACGGTCGGCACGCCGGATATGGCGACCTTCACCGTCATCGAGACAACCCATCCGTGGCTCGCTGAGAACCTGAAGGCAACGATCCCCAAGTGGAACTTCACGCCGGCGTACAAGAATGGGTGCCGCGTGGCGGGATTGTGGGTGTTCACTGCCGCGCCGGGCCAAAAGCCGCAACCCGCACCAGCCGCCCGCAAGCCCGCGCGGAAGCCCGCCCCCAAGGCAGTGCGCAAACCCGGCGCGTAGCTCGGGGCCACCAGTCCGACTATCTTCCTCGAAGCGCAGTGTCTGCTTTTTCTCTGTTTTCTTTCTGCTTTCTTTCTGCTTTCTCTCTGTTTTCTCTCTGCCCCTATGAAATCCGCCACCTTCGAGACCAACCTCGGCACGATCGTCGCCGAGCTGTATGATGACGCCGCGCCGATCACGGTCGCGAATTTCGAGAAGCTCGCCAACGATGGGTTCTACGACGGCGTGAAGTTCCACCGCGTCATTCCCGACTTCGTCGTCCAGGGCGGCGATCCGCTCTCGAAGGAGCTGCCGAACGGCCATCCGCGCGTCGGCACCGGCGGCCCGGGATGGACCATCAAGTGCGAGACCGCGGGCAACCCGCACAAGCACAGCGTGGGCGCGCTCTCCATGGCGCACGCGGGCAAGGACACCGGCGGCAGTCAGTTCTTCATGGTGCTCAGCGAGGCCAACACGCGACACCTGAACGGCGTGCACACCGTCTTTGGCCAGATCACGGACGGCCTCGACGTGATGAAGAAGATCAAGCAGAACGATGTGATGACCAAGGTGCGCGTCGCCTGAGACGCCGCCGCCCCCCAACCTTGGAGACCTGCATGAGCGCCAGCACCTACCATCCCGAGGACCGCAAGGCCGCATTCACCGGACTCATCGTCGGCGCCGTGGCGCTGGCGGTCCTGTGCTTTGCGATCGTCAAGCTGACGAACATCAAGTTCGCCGGCGCGCACGAGAGACCGGCGGCCGAGGCAAGCAAGTAGGAGTCGAGATGATCCCGTCCGGACGCCCCCCCGCTCAGGTTGGCGTGGGGGCGTTTTCCGTTTCGCGCGGTGCCATGTGGCTTCCCGCGCTCGCGGTCCTCGCGCTGGCCATCGGCGGCGCCGTGCGCTGGGCCGAGCCCGCGAACCCGTGGGTCTGGCGTGCGTGGATGGCGGTGCTCGTCGCCGCCGGCCTGCCGGTTGTGGTGCGCACGGCGCGCGGCCTGCTGCGCGGCAACTTCGCCGCCGATGTGGCCGCCTCGCTCTCCATCGTGGGCGCCGCACTGCTGGGCCAGCCGGTGGCGGGGCTCGTGATCGTGCTGATGCAAACCGGCGGAGAGTGGCTGGAGCGGTACGCCGAGGGCCGCGCGTCGAACGCCGTGCGCGCGCTCGAGGAGGCGGCGCCCCGCACCGCCCATCGCGAACGCGACGACGGCCACGTGGAGGACATCGCCGCCTCCGACATCGCCATCGACGACCGGCTGCTCGTGCGCCCCGGCGAGATGCTCCCGGCCGACGGCGTGGTCGTGAGCGGCCGAACGCACCTGGACGTGTCGCGCCTCACCGGCGAGGCGCCGCCGGATCTTGTGCAGGCCGGGAGTGAGGTGCGGTCGGGCGCGGTGAACCTCGAGGGGGCAATCGTCGTGCGGGCAACACGTCCGGCGAGCGAGTCGCTCTACGCGCGCATCGTGGAACTGGTGCGCACCGCGCAGTCCGAGAAATCGCCGATTCAGCGTCTCGCCGACCGGTACGCCATCTGGTTTACCCCTGCCACCCTCGTGGTCTGCACGGTGGCGTGGTTCCTCACGCACGACCCGCTCCGCGTGCTCGCGGTGCTGGTGGTGGCGACCCCCTGTCCGCTGCTGCTCGCCACGCCAGTGGCGATCATCGGCGGCATCAACCGCGCGGCGCGCCACCAAGTGGTGGTGCGCAGCGGCGGCGCGCTCGAGCGCCTGGCGAGCGTGGACACGGCGGTGTTCGACAAGACCGGCACGCTGACCATCGGACGGCCAGAGGTGGTGGCGGTGGACGCGCTGCAAGGATGGACGGCCGACGAAGTGCTGCGTCTCGCGGCGGCGGTTGAAATGGGATCAGGGCATCATCTCGCGCGCAGCACGGTCGACGCCGCGCTCCAGCGCGGACTGCGCCCGCCCGCCGCGGGCAATGTCGTGGACGCGCCCGGCATGGGGGTGCGCGGCCGAGTGGAAGAGCGGGATGTCGCGGTCGGCGCGGCGGCGTGGCTCTCCACGCTTTTCCCGTCGCAGCAGCAGGCCATCGCCACCGCGCGCGGAGCGGGACTACGCGGCGTGGTCGCGGTGGACGGCGTCATTGCCGGCGCCATCGAATACGCCGACCACGCCCGCGACGGCCTGCACGGCTTCTTCGAGCAGCTGCGCCACCTCGGACTGCGCCATCTCGTCCTGCTCTCCGGCGACCATCAGGCGAACGTCGCGGGGATCGCACGCGCCGTGGGCATTGACGACGCGCGCGGCGACCTGCTCCCGCAGGAGAAAGTGGAGGCCGTGCGCGAACTGATGCGGGAGGGACGGCAGGTGGTGATGGTTGGCGACGGCACCAACGACGCCCCGGCGCTCAGTGCCGCCACCGCCGGCATCGCGCTCGCCGCGCACGGCGGCGGCATCGCCGCCGAGGCCGCCGATGCCGTGATCCTGTGCGACGACATCACGCGCGTGGCCGACGCAGTGCGCATCGGACGGCGGGCCGTGGGGATTGCCCGGCAGAGCATCGTCGTCGGACTGGGGCTCAGCGGACTGGCGATGGTCTTCGCGACCCTCGGCTACTTCTCGCCGACCACGGGCGCGATGATCCAGGAGGCGATTGACGTGGCCGTAATCCTGAACGCGGTGCGAGCATCGGCCGAATAGCCGCCATTTTGCCCCAACCCCGCACAACGCGTCAGCAGATCCCCTACATCCTGCGGGGACTGCTCTGATTGCCGCTTACGGCCCCTCTATGGATGTTTGTCGCTTGCAAGCCGCGCCTCCGTACGAAAGCGAGCGCGCGCGTCTCCCCCACCCTTTCGGAGCAGCGATGAACGCTCGCCTCGACTCGTTCTCGTACGACGACGCCATCGTACGGAAGTTCCTGTGGGCCACGATGATCTGGGGCATTGTCGGCTTCCTGATCGGCCTGATCATCGCCATCCAGTTGCCGTGGCCGGGCTTCAACCTCGCCCCGTACCTCACCTTCGGGCGGCTGCGCCCGTTGCACACGAACGCGGTGATCTTCGCGTTTGCCGGCAACGCCTTCTTCACCGGCGCCTATTACTCCACGCAACGTCTACTCAAGACCCGAATGTGGAGCGACGCCCTGAGCAAGTTCCACTTCTGGGGCTGGCAGGCCATCATCGTCGCGGCGGCCGTCACGCTTCCGCTCGGCTTCACGCAGTCCAAGGAATACGCCGAGCTCGAGTGGCCCATCGACATCGCCATCGCCGTCGTCTGGGTGGCGTTTGCCGTCAACTACTTCGTGACGCTCACCAAGCGGCGCGAACGCCACATCTACGTCGCGATCTGGTTCTACATCGCGTCCATCATCACCGTGGCGCTGCTCCACATCTTCAACAACCTGTCCGTCCCGGCGGGGGCGTTCAAGAGCTACAGTATCTACGCCGGCGTGCAGGACGCCTTCATGCAGTGGTGGTACGGGCACAACGCCGTCGCGTTCTTCCTCACGACGCCGTTCCTCGGCCTCATGTACTACTTCATGCCGAAGGCGGCCGACCGTCCGGTCTTCAGCTACCGGCTGTCGATCCTGCACTTCTGGTCGCTGGTCTTCCTCTACATCTGGGCCGGTCCGCACCACCTGCACTACACCGCGCTCCCGGACTGGGCCTCGACGCTCGGCATGCTCTTCTCGGTGATGCTGTGGATGCCGAGCTGGGGCGGCATGGTCAACGGCTTGCTCACCCTGCGCGGCGCCTGGCACAAGGTGACCGAGGATCCGATCCTCAAGTTCTTCGTCGTCGCCGTGACGGCGTACGGCATGTCCACGTTCGAGGGCCCGATGCTCTCGATCAAGAGCGTGAATGCGCTCGCGCACTACACCGACTGGGTGATTGCGCACGTGCACACCGGCGCGCTCGGCTGGAACGGCTTCCTGACGTTCGGCATGGTGTACTGGCTGGCGCCGCGGCTCTTCCAGACGGAGATCTACAGCAAGAAGCTGGTCAACCTGCACTTCTGGCTCGCCACGTTCGGCATTCTGCTCTACGTCGTCGCCATCTATTCGGCGGGCGCCACGCAGGGGCTGATGTGGCGCGCCTTCGACGAGACCGGGCGCCTGCAGTACCCCGACTTCGTCGAGACGGTGATGCGGCTCATTCCGATGTACTGGGTGCGCGTCGTTGGCGGCACGCTCTACATCACGGGCGCGAGCCTCGCCATCTACAACCTGTACAAGACGTGGGCCACGCGGCCGGCGACGTATGAAGTGCCCGTCGTGCAGGCCGCGCCGCTGGACCCGGTGTACGTGGACGACCACGCGCCGGAGGCCGGCGGGTTCTGGGCGCGCTTCACGCACATGGGCTGGCACCGCCGCTGGGAAGGGATGCCGCTCTTCTTCTCGGTGATGACCGCTGTCGCGGTGATCATTGCGTCGCTGTTCGAGATCATCCCGACCTTCCTCATCAAGTCGAACGTGCCGACCATCGCGAGCGTCAAGCCGTACACGCCGCTTGAGCTGGCCGGCCGCAACATCTATCAGCGCGAAGGGTGCTTCAACTGCCACTCGCAGATGATCCGCCCGCTGACGTACGAGACCGAGCGCTATGGCGACTACTCCAAGCCGGGCGAGTCGGTGTACGAGCATCCGTTCCTGTGGGGCTCGCGTCGCATCGGGCCGGACCTCGCGCGCGAGGGTGGCAAGTATCCGGACCTGTGGCACGTGCGGCACATGAAGAACCCGCGTGAGGTGACGCAGAAGTCCATCATGCCGGCGTATCCGCACCTCGAGACCAACCTCATCGACTTCCCGTCGATCCAGCGGTCGGTGGATGCGATGGCGATGATCGGCGTGCCATACGGCGACGCAGTGAACAACGCGCCGGCAATGGCCAAGGCGCAGGCCGAGCAGTTGGCGGCGTCCATCGAGGCGGCCGGCGGCCCCAAGGGGCTCGCCGACAAGGAAATCGTGGCGCTCACGGCGTACCTCCAGCGCCTGGGACGCGACCTGAAGAACGCATCGGGCGGGACGCCATAATGCGACTCTCCGATATCATGAGCGCCGCGAACCTCTCGGCGTACGCCGAGGTGGCGATGGTGCTGTTCCTCGCGGCGTTCGTGGTCATCCTGCTTGCCATCTTCGCCCCCGGCCGGAAGCGGACGTATGACGCGGCCAGCCGGATGCCACTCGACGACGAACATCCTCAGACGCCGCGCTGAATTCGCGCCGCGCACCGGAGCGCATATGGCTGACAAAGACAACGACAAGCTGCTCGAGCACGCGTACGACGGCATCCAGGAGTTCGACAATCCGCTCCCCACGTGGTGGAAGTGGATCTTCTACGCGACCATCCTCGTGGTGCCCATCTACATGTGGGATCCGCTGGGGATCGGCGTCGGCCCCGGCAAAGTGAAGGCGTACGAGCAGCAGATGGCCGCCTTCAACGCCGCGCATCCCAAGTCGGCGGGGACGTACACCGACGACCAGCTCGCGGCGTTCGCCAAGGATCCGGCGAAGCTCGAGGCGGGCAAGGTGGTCTTCACCACCTACTGCGCCGCCTGCCACCGGCCGGACGGCGGCGGGCTCATTGGCCCCAACCTCACCGACGACTTCTGGATCCACGGCGGCAAGCCCACCGAGATCATGAAGACGGTCACCGAGGGCGTGCTCGCCAAGGGCATGCCCAACTGGGGCAAGGTGCTGAAGCCCGATCAGATTGAAGGAGCGGTGGCCTACGTGCAGTCCATTCACGGCACGAACCCCGCCAACCCGAAAGCGCCGGAAGGCGCCAAGTTCCCGTCCGATTCTGCCGCGGCGCCGCCGGCCGTGGCGCCGAAGGCGAAGTAGTCACTGGGGGAGAGGGGACGCGGGTCGTCCGCGTCCCGCTCCCCTGCGTGCCCCCCAGATTCTCCAAGGGTCCCCTCTTTTATGGTTGCCCCGGTTGCACCGGGTCGTGTGCTCCCGACCCTGAATGAAGATGGCACGCGCCGCTGGCTTCGCCCCAAGCCGTCGCCTGGCGCCTGGCTCACCCGACGCACCGTCGTCGCCTGGCTGCTGATCTTCGTCTACATCGCCATTCCCCACGTCTTCATGAATGGGAAGCCGGCGATGCTGCTCGACCTGCAGCGGCGCGAGTTCACCTTCTTCGGTACCACCTTCCTTCCGACCGACACGTTGCTGCTGATGCTTCTCGCCATCAGCACGGTGATCGCGGTCTTCCTCGCCTCGGCGCTCGCCGGTCGCGTCTGGTGCGGATGGGGGTGTCCGCAGACGGTCTACATGGAATTTGTGTACCGCCCCATCGAGCGGCTGTTCGAGGGCGGCGCCCGCGGGTCGGCGCAGCTCGACCGCGAGCGGCGGCACTTCCATCCGCGGCGACTGGCGAAGCTGGCCGTCTATCTGGTGATCAGCTCCTTCCTCGCGCACACCTTCCTCGCCTACTTCGTCGGCTGGGACACGGTGACGCACTGGGTCTTCGGCAGCCCGGGCGCCCACCCGGTGGGCTTCACGATCGTCACCATCACGACGATCGCGATGCTGCTCGATTTCACCTACTTCCGCGAGCAGGTCTGCATGGTGGCCTGCCCCTACGGTCGCTGGCAGTCGGCGCTGCTCGACAACGACTCGCTGATCGTCGCGTACGACTACAACCGCGGCGAGCCGCGCGGCAAGGGAAAGGACCGCGAGGGGAAGGGTGACTGCGTGGACTGCCAGGCCTGCGTCACCACCTGTCCCACCGGCATCGACATCCGCAACGGCCTGCAGATGGAGTGCATTCACTGCACGCAGTGCATGGATGCCTGCGACGCGGTGATGCAGAAGATCGGCAAGCCGGTCGGCCTCATCCGCTACTCGTCGCGCGCCGCACTCGCCGGCAAGGGCAAGCACTTCCTGCGCACGCGCACGGTGCTCTATCCCGTCGCATTCGCGGCGGTCTTCGGCACCTTCCTCTACCAGCTCACGCACAAGGACGCCGCCGACATCACGCTGCTCGGCGCAGCGGGCGCACCGTTCACGCTTGAGCCCGACGGAAGCGTCGTGAACCAACTGCGCGTGCGCGTCGCGAATCGCACGGGGACGGCACAGGCCTATGCGGTCGAGGTGCTCGGCGCTGAACATCTCAAGGTCATAGCGCCGATGAGCCCGTTGACGGTGCAGCCCGGTCGCACCGAGACGATGCCGGTCTTTGTGACGCTTCCTCCGGAGGAGTTCGATGAGGGCATCCGTACCGTCACCGTACGCGTGACCGATGGCGTCCGGTTCGACGGGAAGTTCGCATACCGTCTCGCCGGCCCGATGCGAGACCGCGACGACTCGCACGACCGGTCCGAGCAGGGCGGAGAGCGCAAGTGAAGCCCGGAATGCAGTGGCCCATCGGCGTCGCGGCGGTACTCGGGATCGCGGTGCTCGCCAACGTCTACATCGCCGTGCGTGCCAACGACGATCCGTCGGTGCACATCGAGCGCGACTACTACCAGAAGGCGGTGCGCTTCGATGCCGATCAAGCGCTGCGGCGCCGCAGCGAGCGGCTCGGGTGGCGCGTGACCGTCGAGGCCACGCGCACGTCGGCGACGGACGCCGAGGTGCGCGCCATGCTCGTGGATTCCACGGGCGCGCCCGTGCGCGGAGCCGTGCTCCGCATTGCCGCGCACGCTGTGGCGCGCAGCAATGACGTGTTCACCGCGACGACGGCCGAGGTCGGCGACCGCTATGTGGCCGCGATGCCCGTGAACCGCGGCGGATTGTGGAACTTCGACATCGAGGTTGTGCGCGGCGGCGATCGATTCGTGGCGTCGCAGCGGCTCGACCTCGGGAGCGATCGATAATGTTCACGCTCGTCGGCGCGGTCCTCATCGCCAGTCTGCTGGGCTCGGTGCACTGTGCCGGCATGTGCACGCCGTTTGTCTGCTTCTACGCGGGCGCCGATGCGCGTGCCAGTGCCTGGGGACACCTCGCCTACAACGGTGGCCGCCTTGTCTCGTACCTCCTGCTCGGCGCCATTGCCGGCGCGGTGGGCGCGGGCGTGCAGCAGGTTGGCTTGGGCGTCGGTGTGTCGCGCGCGGCCGCGTCGTTGGCCGGCGTGATGATGATCGTGTGGGGCGTGGTGCAGTTGCTGGCCGTCCGCGGGGTGAAGGTCCCCACCCCGACGCCACTCGCTGGCGCCCAGCGCTGGATGGCGGCTCGCCTGCACGACGTGCGCGACCTTGCACCCACCGCGCGCGCTCTCACGGTGGGCCTGCTCACCACACTGCTCCCCTGCGGCTGGCTGTACGCTTTCGTGATCACCGCCGCTGGAACGGGGACGGTGCGCGACGCCACGTTCGTCATGATGGCCTTCTGGGTCGGCACACTCCCGATGATGCTTGCCATCGGCGTGGGCGTGCGTCGCCTCGCGGGCCCCCTGCGCGATCGTCTGCCCATCTTCAGCGCGCTCGTGCTCGTGATCATCGGCCTGTACTCGCTCACCGGCGGCATCCAGCGCGATCCGGCCAAGGTTGCGATGCGCGCCCGACACATGATTCCGTCGTCTCTGCAGGCCCCCGCCACTACTCCGCCCCCCGGTGAACATCGCCACTGACGCGCGCAGCGCGCCGGTATCGGGTATCGTGCCGTGCGCGCATTGCGGTCTTGAGGTCCCCGCCGGTCTCGTCGAGGCGGGTGCCGACCGGCAGTTCTGCTGCGCGGGGTGCCGCACGGCGTATGCCATTCTCCACGAGCACGGCTTGGGGCAGTACTACGCCTTCGGCGAAAAGCGCGAGTCGCCGGTGCATCCCACCGGCAAGCGCTACGAGGAGTTCGACCACGAGGCGTTCCAGTCGCTGTACGTGAAGCCGCTCAGGGGCGGGCTCTGCGCCACCGAACTGTACCTCGAAGGTGTGCACTGCTCGTCGTGCGTCTGGCTGGTGGAGCGTGTGCCGCTCCTGCTCACCGGAGTCGTTCGCGCCGAACTCGATGTGCGGCGCGCCCGGGCGCACGTGGAGTGGGATCCGACGGCGGTCTCGCTCGCCGCCATCGCGCAGCAGCTCGACGTGCTGGGCTATCCGCCGCATCCGTACCGCGGCGTCGCCGCTGAGGAGATGCGCCGCAAGGAAGACCGCGCGATGCTCACACGCATCGGCATTGCGGGCGCGCTCGCCGGCAACATCATGCTGCTGGCGCTCGCGCAGTACGCCGGCTGGTTCTCGGGCATCGAAGCCGAGTACGAGCGCTACTTCCGCATCATCTCGCTGGCGCTCACCATTCCCTCGCTCTTCGGGCCGGGCTGGCTGTTCTTCCAGGGCGCGCTCGCGTCGCTGCGCACGCGGCGCCTGCATATCGACCTGCCCATCGCCATCGCCCTGCTCGCCGGCTTCACGCGCGGCGCGGTAAACACCATCAGCGGCAGCGGCCCCATCTACTTCGATGCGGTCGGTACGCTCGTCTTTCTGCTGCTGAGCGGCCGCTTTCTCCAGAACCGCGGTCAGCGCGCCGCCGCCGACGCCGCCGAGCTGCTCGGCTCGCTCGCCCCCGCTGCCGCGCGCGTCGTGGACGCGCAGGGTGAACGCCGCCTCCCCGTCGAAGCGCTGCTCCCGGGCATGGTGATGAGCGTACGCGCCGGGGAGACGTTTGCCGCCGACGGCGACGTCACCGAGGGACGCTCCGCCGCGGACTGCTCACTGCTCACCGGTGAACCGCGCCCGGAGGCGGTGGACGTGGGCACGCGGGTCTACGCCGGCACCGTCAACCTCACCGGTCCGCTGCTGGTGAAGGTGACGCAGGCGGGCGAAATGAGCCGGCTCGGCGCGCTGCTGCGCCGAATGGAGGAGAGCGCGCGCCGCCGCGCCCCGGTGGTGCAACTCGCCAATCGCATTGCCGGATGGTTCGTCGCCGCCGTCATCGTCGTTGCCGCCATCACCTACGTGTATGGTCTGCAGACGAACCCGGCGCGCGCGCTCGACAACGCCATCGCCCTGCTCGTGGTCACCTGTCCGTGCGCGCTCGGACTCGCCACGCCGCTGGCCATCACCGTCGGCATCGGACGCGCGGCCAAGACCGGCATTCTCATCAAGGGTGGCGATGCCATCGAAGCGCTCAACCATCCGGGGTTGATTCTACTCGACAAGACGGGCACGGTCACCGAGGGGCGCGTGCGACTGGTGCGATGGGAGGGCGCTGAGAGCGCCAAGCCGCTGGTCGCCGCGCTCGAGCGCGAGAGCAGTCACCCCATCGCCATCGCCGTGCAGCAGGCGTGGCCC
>JAKAJN010000056.1 GCA_021813725.1 bacterium
CGTCGTGTCGAACGACGCCTTCAGGATCGAACCCGGCACGTAGAACTTTTCCTGTGGCAGCGGCTTGCCGTCTTCGGTCAGGTAGCTCTCGACGGGCAGTCCAATGTGCTGCGCGAGCGACGTGGACGAGCCGATGGTCACAATCCGGCCGCCGGCTTCCATGAAGGCCTTGAGCTGTGGAATGGTCTTCTCCACCGTCACGTTCCCCGTGGTCTTGCGCCATTCCGGCGGCAGCGAATTGGTGTCGGGGCCCATCCCGCCGAAGCCGCCACGCCGGCCGCCGCCTGCCGCGGCCGGGATCGAGCCATCGGGGAAGACGATCACGTCGTACTTGGCGCGCAGGTTCCCCGCGTCCAACTCCTGCGGATAGATGTCGCTGTACGGCATGCCGAACTGCTCGAGCAGCCAGCGTGTGTGCCCCGACGGCATCTGGCCGCCGTAGCGGTCGAAGAGCGCGATGCGCGGCGCGGTGACCTTCTGCGCGCCGGCCGGGCGCTTGCCTTCGGCGAAGGTGACGCCGAGTTCCTTGGCGGCCTTCTCGGCAATCGGACGGCTCTTGCCGTTGGAGGCCACGTAGAAGTTGCCGTCGAAGCCGCGGTACACCTCCACCCCGCCCTTCAGGAAGCGTGCGACGGCGGCGAACGCGTCGTTCTGCACGGGCGACAGCTTCCACGTGCCGCTCTTCGCGACCACGCCAGCCGGTGCGGTCACCAGGTTCGTCGGTTCGATCCGCTCACACGGGCAGTCGAAGCCGTCGAGCACGCGGTCGAACTGGACGCCCATCTGCAGGGCCAGCGTGTATCCGGCGTTGTCGTACGGCGGCGTCGGCGGAGCGCCCGGGAAGCGGAAGTCGTTCGGGTGATCCTGCGGCTCGAACATGTCGAGCACGTACGGACGGTACGCCTGATTGGTCTTCACCACGATCGAGCCGGCGGGATACGCCTTGCCGTTCACCGTGAACGCCGCGGTCGCGCGATGCACGACAATGGCGTTCTTCTGCAGCTTCTCGATGAACTTGAGCGCCGTCGGGAAGTCCGCCTGGCTGGCGGGCACGATGTAGCCGCGCGGGTCGCGCAGTTCCTTGGTGTACAGCATGTCCTTGAACTTCGGATCGATCGCGGCGGCGTTCTGGAAGCGGCCGAACCGGTCGGCATCGGCGCCGCTGCGCGCGGGCGTGGCGTCGGCGATCGCCTGCTTCATGGCCGCGAGGCGCTTTGGCCACACCGTCCACGAATCGGCGTTCCCGTCGGCAATCTCTTCGCTCCCCATCTGCCAGTTGCGATAGAGCACCGTCTGGCGGAACCGCTGCGCGAAGTCGAGAATGGCGCGGTTGGCGGTCACCGAGTAGTCGATGGACTGCCGGAAATGCCACTCCTGCGGCTGGATGGGCAACGGCAGGTCGGCGTTGCGCAGCAGCTTGTCGGGCACGAACGGAATCCGCATCGGCGTCGGGTTGCCGATTGTCTCGGTGAGGATGCCGATGACGTTGTGGAAGTACGCCGCGGTGCGCAGGCCACCGTTCCACCACGTCGAGTAGAGCATGCCACCGCGCATCGTGACGCCCGGCTTGTCCTCGGCCACAAAACGCGCGTGCATCGCCGATCCGACCTGATCGAGGCCGGTCATGATCTGCGAGTGCAGGTTGTAGTTCATCGGGTCACGGAACGGCGGCGCAAACATCACCGTGCCGGCGGGGCCGGTCTGGTGATGGTTGTACATGATCTGCGGGAACCACTCGAGGTACATCGCTTTGTTCATGTTCCACGTCTCGGGCTGGTTCACCGCATAGAAGTCGCGGTTATTGTCGTGCCCGATGTACTTCTGGTAGAGACGCGGAATCTGCATGTTGCGCTTCTTCGGGTCGCTCTCGCGCATGTACCAGTTGGCCACCAGCTCCATGCCATCCGGGTTTGCGTGGACGAAGACGATGATGACGTCGTTGAGGATGCGCAGCGTCTCCTCGTCGTTCTGCGAGACGAACTGCCAGTTCGTCTCGATCAGCTGGTTGGGCCCGAGCACCTCGGTGGCGTGCAGACCGCCATCAATCCAGACGATGGCCTTCCCTTCCTTGGCCAGCGCCTGCGCCTGTGCCGCCGTCAGTCCCTCGGCGTGGCTGAGCCGCTCGGCGATCTGCCGATACTTCTCCCGGTTCTGGATGTTCTCGGGCGACGACACGATGGCCATCAGTTGCGGACGCCCCTCGGCGGTGAGACCGATGGTGTCGAGCACCATCCGGTCGGACTCCTTGGCGAGCGTCTCCCAGTACTTGGCGAACTGGGTG
Source organism: bacterium (assembly GCA_021813725.1). Classification (GTDB taxonomy): domain Bacteria; phylum Gemmatimonadota; class Gemmatimonadetes; order Gemmatimonadales; family Gemmatimonadaceae; genus PNKL01. Next base: position 2,282 of record JAKAJN010000056.1, read on the forward strand.
TAGTTGGGGAGCCAGTAGTCCTCGCCGATTTCGTGGCCGAAGAACTGCTTCGGCGTGGTCAATCGGCCCTGGGCAACGGCAGCGAACGGGAGCGCGGCGGCCAGGAGCAGAGCGGCGAGCGCGCGGCGGACGGTGGGTCGCATGGTCGTGGGGGAATCGGTGAACGAGGCGCGGCAGTCGGCCGCGGGAGCGCCAATGCTGTCGTAACGTGCCGCCGGGGCACCGCGTTGAGTGTCGAGGCGAACGTGAACGCGACTAGCTTATCCCCATCGTCTCCCGAGTGCCATCTCCCCCGGCGCGGCGCCGAAAGGCATCATTGAGGCGTCCCCGATTCCGGTGCAGCCATGAACGCCATCCGTCTGCTGTCCATTCTCGCCTGCGCCGCCTCGGTGGCTGGCGCCCAGATTCCTCAAACCGAGTATCAGGCCCGCCGCGCCACGGTGACGGCGTCGCTTCCCGGCGATGGCGTGCTCGTGGTGCTCGGCGCGCCGGAACCGGTTGAGAACTACCTGAACTTCTGGCAGTCGCAGAACTTCCGTTACCTGACGGGCTTTCTCGAACCCAATGCAGCACTGGTGATTGTGCGCCGTGGCGGCGAGAGCCGGTCGTTGCTCTTCGTGCCGCCCAAGGACCCGGCTCAAGAGGTGTGGACTGGCGAGCGGCTTGGCGTGGAGGGCGCGCGCCAGCAGTTGGGACTCGAGGGGCGCGATGCCGGCACCCTGCGCGCCGTTCTCGACTCACTGCTGCGCGACGGCGGGGCCCTGTACGCGGTGGGCGATTTCTCGCGCGGCGGCGGCGCGGATGTCCCCGGCGAGGCACGGCCACGAACGATCCACGACCAGTTCCTCGACGGCATCAAGGCGCGCCATCGCACGGTGAAGGTGACGGATGTCAACGAACTCGTGCTGCGTCTGCGCGGCAAGAAGTCGGCGGGCGAACTCACGCTCATCCGCGGCGCCGCGGCGGTCAGCGCTGCGGCGCACCGGGAGGCGATGCGGGCGATCGCGCCTGGAATGAACGAGTTCGAGATTCAGGCAGTCGCTGAATACACCTTCCGGCGCAACGGCGGGGATGGCCCGTCGTACGGATCCATCGTTGGCTCCGGCCCCAATTCGACCGTGCTGCACTACAACCGCGATGACCGCTTCATGAACGATGGCGAAGTGGTGACGATGGACATGGCCGCGTACTACGGCGGCTACTCGGCGGACATCACGCGCACCGTCCCCGTGAACGGAACGTTCAGCACCGCCCAGCGCGATGTGTACGGCATCGTGCTTGCCGCGCAGATGGCGGCCGAGCGGCAGATCCGTCCCGGTGTGAAGTTCACGGTGCTGAACGATTCGGCGTTGACCGTCATCAAGAACGGCCTGGCAAAGCTCGGACTGATCGAGTCCCCGGATGCCAGTTACGACTGCGGCGCCGCGTCGCGCGACGGCCGATGCCCGCAGTGGCGCCTGTTCTACATGCATGGCCTCGGGCATCCGGTGGGACTCGACGTGCACGACGTGGACGCCTACACCAAGGACGGGCTGGCCGAGGGAAGCGTCTTCACCATCGAGCCCGGCGTGTACGTGCGAGCCAATACGGTGGAGATCATTCCGGACACGCCGGCCAATGCGACCCTGCGTGCCCGCATGGCGCCGGTTGTGAAGAAGTACGCCAACATCGGCGTGCGCATCGAGGATGATTACGTGGTGACCGCGACCGGGCACGACCGTATCACGTCAGCGGTGCCGCGCGACATCGACGCAGTGGAAAAGGAAATGGCACTCCCGGCCGGTCCGTCGCCGCGTGACGCGGCGCGTGTGGAGGCGTACCGGACGATCAAGCCGTAGCGAGACCGCGACCGCGCGTCAGGGGGTGGGGCGCGCGGTCGTTCCGGTCAGGATGCCGTGGCGGATGCGCACGGCTCGCGGCGACGCCGCCGGATCATTCTCAAGCCGTGCATTGACGAGCGTGACCACGCGCACGGTCCCCGTGAGCACCACCGGCTGTCCATTGCGCCGCACGACGATGGACAGGCGATCTCCCCCGCGGCCGCGAGCGCGGACGCGCCATCGGTCGAAGACGTCGGCGTCCGTTGCGCGAATCCCATCGAGACTCACCAGCACGTCGCCCACGCGCACGCCGGCCGCGTAGGCCGCGCCGTAGCTGTCCACCGACGTGACGAGCTGGCCCGCGGAGTCGGCGGAGACGACCACGCCAAGCCGCGGCTCGGCGATGCTGTCCACCACGTAGCGCCATCCCGCCTTGGCCAGCCAGTCTGACCACGGGAAGGGCTCGCGGCCATCGACGTACCGCCGGTTGAATTCGTCGAACGTGGCGCCACCCGCGGCTCGTGACACGGCCGCCCACCAGTCGGCTGAGGTGAAGCCGCGATCGGCCTTGTACGCGCCGGCGTAGAGCGTGCGCATCACGTCATCAAGCGAGGCCGCGTTGTCGCTCGCGTCGCGGATGAGGATGTCCAGCGCCAACCCGGCGAGCGAACCCTTGTCATAGTAGATGTCCTGCGTCCCGTCGCGCATGCGCAGCCACGTCTGCAGGGAGGCATCCTCCAGCGCCACCGGCGGCAGGTTTGCCACGTGATCCATCTTGCCCTGGGTCAGCGACAGGAACGCTTCACTGCCGATGGCCCCGCCCCGGACCATCGAGAGATCGGCATAGTAATCGGTGATTCCTTCGCTCACCCAGAGCCACGTCGTTGGCTGTTCGCGGTCGTAGCGGTACGGCCACAGCTCGGCGGGACGCAGACGCTTCACGTTGAAGGCGTGGAAGATCTCGTGGGCGTAGACGCTGGGCACGAATGCTTCGTCCAAGTACGGGGTGCCCACGACGCCGACGTTCGAGTTCTGGTGCTCCAGCGCGCTCATCCCGCCAAAGGCGGTGTCGGCAATCTGCATCACCGTGTACGCCCTCCAGGGCGTCTCGCCGAACACGGCCACCTGTGGCGGCACGGCACGGTGCAGCGCGTCCCAGAGCCGAGTGCGACGCGAGCCCGTGACACTGCCGGTCGGGTACGTTGCCAGGCGCATCCATCGTCCTGCGACCTGTGCGCTGTCGAGGTCGAACCGTCCGATGAAGAACGGCGCGTCCACGAGCTCGTGGTACGATGGTGCCGTGAACCCGCCGTCGGGCGCTCGCTCCAGTCCCGTGGCGACCCGCCAGCCGGTTTCCGTTTCGACGGCGACCCGCGAGGGAAAGGCCGGCGATGCGCCCTCGGGATAGAGGAAGACGTTGGTGCCATTCACGAGCGCGAAATCATCGTGCGCCCAGTTGAACGCGTTGTCGAGCGAATCGGCGCGCGATTCAAAGCGCACCGTCACCCGTGCACCGTCTCCGGCCTCGATGCGCCACGTGTCGGGATCGAGCTTGTCCCAGCGGACAGGGCCCGTGCCGACGGTCGCCGAAAAGCCCGAGACATTGCGCGCGTAATCGCTGATTTCGTATGCCCCCGGCGTCCACGCCGGCAGTGAGAGGAGCACCACGCCCGAGCCCCGCACCGTGAACGTCATTTCCACACCGACGGTGCGCGTGACCCCATGTGCCGCGTCGAAACGCAGGCGATAGCGGACATCGGCGATGTCAGCCGAGACCGCCGACGCGGCGGGAGACGCGGCGGCAGGGAGCGGCGCAACTTGCGCCGCGGCGCCGGCAGAAGCCGCGGCCAGCGCGGCGAGCAGAACGAATCGGTTCATGGATAGCGGGGGCGAGATGCGGACAAACCTAGCAGGACGATTGGCACGTTGCCGCCTCAGGTCATCGATCGTTGATTATTATGGTGCCGGGTCTCGCACCGGCTCTCCCTGCCGTCACCGTGGCGACCGCATGCGAGCCCACCATTCGTCATACCGACTCCCCGCGTTCCGAGGCGCCCCACCGAATGACCGGACCCAGCACCCGCACGGCGAAGGCCGTCGACTCCAAGCGACTGCACCTCATCATGCGCGACACGACGATGGTCGAGGGTGAGATCTTCATCGGTGACGACGCACCGTTGGTGCAGTACCTGGCCAACCGCAAGGGTGGCTGGATGAACATGGTGCATGCGCGCCGGCCCAAGCTGAACGAGAACCCGGGCCACCTGATCGTGCAAACCGACCACATCGTGCTCGCGTCGGCCCCGGACGCCAATGTGCTCGTGCTGGGCCAGTCGGCCATCGGCGTCGGGGAGCGCGGCGTGGACATTGTGCTCGTCGGCGGCACGACCGTGAAGGGCATCTTGCCGCTCGCACCGCAGCAGCGGCTGAGCGACTACCTCAGTTCCAGCGGCCGGTTTGTCGGGGTGAAGGCAGCGTCGCTGGCGGCCGATGGCCGCGCGCTTGGCGACGTGGTGATCCACGCGTCGGCCATCACGATGCTGCGCGAGGCGCGCGACTCCGCCGGCCCGGCCATCGGGCCGGGCGACTAGCGCTCAGGCGTCCAGCGCCTCGCGCACGCGCCGCACCAGTTCGTCGGGAGTGAACGGCTTGGCCAGCAGGTCCGCGTCGCCCAGCAGGGCTCCCTCGTCCGCGACCACATCGGCCGCGTAACCCGACATGAAGAGCACGCGCGCCGACGGACGCGCCTGTTTGAGCCGGCGCGCCAGTTCTGGCCCACTCAGCCCCGGCATCACGACATCGGAGAGCAGCAGGTCAATGCGCGCATCGTGCGCCGCGGCGCGGGTGAGCGCCTCGTCGCCATCGCGGGCGGCGAGCACGCGAAAACCGGCGCGCGTCAGCGTCACGCGAACGAGTTCGCGCACCGATCCCTCGTCCTCGACCACCAGGACCGTCCGCGCCCCCTCCTCCGCCGGCAGGCTCGTGGCAATGAGCACGTCGGGAATCGGCGGCGCGGAGTCCAGCAGGTGCGGCACCACCTCCGCCAGCGGGAGCAGCACCCGCACGCGGGTGCCCTTGCCCACCGTGCTCTCCACCTGAATGGAACCGCGGTGCTGGCGCACGATGCCGTACGCCGTGGAAAGTCCGAGTCCGGTTCCCTTGCCGCGCGGTTTGGTGGTGAAGAACGGGTCGAAGGCCCGCCGTCGCGTCTCGTCGTCCATCCCGACGCCGTAGTCGCCTACGAGAATCACGCCGTACGCCCCGGGAGCGAGCGGCTCGACGTCGTTCGGATCCGGCTGTGTGAGCGTCGTCGTGCCAACCTGCACCTCCACGCGGCCGCCGTCGGGCATCGCGTCGGCAGCGTTGAGCACGAGGTTCATCAGCACCTGCTGCAGCTTCGCCCGGTCGGCTTCGACGACGATTCCGGACGTCGCATCGAGGTGGAGCTCGTGGTGCACCCCCAGCGACTTGCGGAGTAGCGGTTCGAACTCCGCCACCACATCGGCCAGGTCGATGCGCCGCGTGTCGAGCACCTGGGCGCGCCCGAAGGCGAGCAGCTGCGCCACCACCTCTTTGGCGCGGCCGGCTGCTGTGCGCACGAGCGCCAAGTCCTTGCGCGCCGGACTGTCGGCGGGCACGCCGGCGATCGCGAGATCGGTGTACCCGACAATCGGCGTGAGCAGGTTGTTGAAGTCGTGCGCGATGCCGCCGGCCAGGCGTCCGATCCCCTCCATCTTCTGGGCCTGCGCCAGTTGCTCCAGCGTATCCCGATACCGGGTCTCACTGCGCTGCATGGCCTGCGCGTCCGCGTCGCGGCGCTGTCGCAGCGCGTCATCCATTCGCAGGAACTGTGCCCCGAGGGTGCGAATCTCCTGCACCGGGCTGGCGCCGAACCGATCAAGGATTGACCGCGGGACGGGGCGACCGTCGGCAAGATCCTCCGCCACGGCGCCGATGGACTGCAACGGTGACGTGAGCTGCGCCCCGAGGGTGCGCACCACCGCGTAGACCGCGAGGAGCGCGCCGAGCATCAGGGCAATCAGCGCGGCCGACGTCGGTATGAGCTGGCGATACACCGTTGAGAGCGGCTCATCGGCGAGGACCGTGAACGGGAAGGTCGCCACCCCCTGCGCGATGGTCAGGCGCGGCGATGCCCCGAGCTGCGCCACGTACGACTGGTCGCTCGGCGGCGCGAGCATCACCGGAACAGCCGAGCGCCGCTCGGCGGCGTCCGCCGCGGCCAGCCGCCGCACCTCGCCCGCCGACCAGGCCGGGCTGGTGCTCACCACCACGCGCGCGGCGCGGTCGAGCAGCTGGAGCACGCCGTCCTCGCTCTCCGCCTGCGTCGTGAGAATCGTGCCGAGCGCGCGGGCGTCGAGCGCTCCCATCACCACGCCGTCGAATCGGCCGGCCCCACTGATGATGGGGATCGCGATGGGCAGCACCGGCTCAACGCTGCTGCGCCGCACGTGAAGGCGGCCCAGCACCAGCGGTCCGAATGCCGGTCGCCGCGCCGCGCGCGCGGCCTCGAAGTACGGGCGCGCCTGCATGTCCAGACCGAGGAAGTCCCCACCGAGGCTCGAGCGTTCGGGCGCGGCGGCCACGACGATGCCTGCGGCATCGGTGACGAAGACGTTGAGAAAATCCGGATGCGACTCCACGAATCGGCCCAGCAGGCGCGATCGCCCCTGTTTCGACGCTTCGCCCAGCAGTTCGCGCTGGAGCTCGCCCAGCGTCGCGACGCGCGCGTCGAGAAACCGCGCCGCGGCGTCCTCGGCGGCGAGTGCGGCCTGTCGCAGGCGCACCGTCACCTCGTTCAGCGTCGCCACATGCGACGCCCGCGCGATGAGGAGCACAATGATGGTCATCGGCACCATCACCACCGGCACCGTGCGATCGAACAGCGTCTCCTGCCACGTGCGCACCTGGCCGGCGGGCAGACCGAGTCGCACGCGCATCCACGGACTACGCGCCGCCACCTCGGCGAGGACGGCGTTCATGACGCCGTTCAGCAGCTGCTTGACCAGCAGCAGCAGGGCGTAGCCGGCGGGAAGTTTGAGCCACCAGAGCGCCGTGACCACGTCGAGCACAGGCCCAGCGGTCAGCCAGAAGAGCACGTCGGCCACGACGAGGCTTCGCGTCCGCGCGGCGAGGCGTGACACGGCGTACGCCTCAAAACCGTAGATGGCGATCGCCGCCAGCGTGACTTCCAGCACGCCACTCGTCCTCGAGTAGCCCAGCACGGCCGCCACGATGCCGGGAAGGACCCCCAGGCGATGAAAGGCAAACAGCACGAATGCGCCGCCGAAGGCAAACTCGGGCGACGCGCTCGACACGATGGGCGCAGGAATCTCGTTGAGCGCGAGCGCCGCGGCGCCGCACGCCACTCCGAGCGCAAGCCGCTGCGTGAGCGAGAGTCGGGCGATGCCGGTCATGAGGGACGCGGTGAGGGCTGGACGGCGCGCGGCTTCATGCTCGGAGATTATCAACGCTGCGCGGTCCGGCGGCAATGGCTGTCTCGGCCCGTTATCTTCCCTCGGCCCGCGTTCACTCCTTCTGCGCCGTCGCTCCCCGACCCATGCGTCCATCCGCGATCGCCGCCGTCCTGGTCGTCCCCACCCTGCTCGCCGCGCAGCAGCGGGAGCCGGTGCGTTACGACGTCGCCTTCCCCAACGCGGTGCATCACGAAGCCGCAATCACGGCGGAGTTCCGCGGCGTGGCCGCGGGCACTCTGATGCTGCGGATGAGCCGCAGTTCACCCGGCCGGTACGCCCTGCACGAGTTCGCGAAGAACGTGTACGGCGTGGCGGCCGAGGATGGCGCCGGCAAGCCGCTGCCGATCAGCCGGCCCAATCCGCACCAGTGGAACGTCGTGACGCGCGGCGGTACGGTGCGCGTGCGCTACATCGTGTTCGGCGACCGTGTGGACGGCACGTACGCCGGCATCTCGCCGTGGCATGCGCACCTCAACATGCCGGCCGTCTTCCTCTGGGCACGCGGCTTCGAGACCCGCCCGATTCGCGTCACCTTCCATCCGCTCCCCGGGTGGCGCATCGCGACGCAGCTCGCGCCGACCGCTGACTCGCTGACCTTCACCGCGCCGCACCTGCAGTACTTCATGGACAGTCCGACGATGCTCGGGCCGCTGGTCTTCCGCTCGTGGACCGTCGCCTCGGGCGCGCAGTCGGTGCAGTTCCGCCTCGCGCTCGACCATCAGGGGACCGAAGCGCAGGTCGACACGTTCGCGGCTGGGGCACAGCGCATCGTGCGAGAAGCGGCCGGGGTGTGGGGCGAACTGCCCACATACGACTTTGGGCAGTACACCTTCCTCGCCGCGTACCTCCCGTGGGCCTCGGGCGACGGAATGGAGCACCGCAACTCGACGTCGCTCACCTCGAGCGCCTCGCTCGCCACGCGGACCGCAGGCCTGCTCGGCACGGTGTCGCACGAATTCTTCCACTCGTGGAACGTGGAACGCCTGCGTCCAAAGTCGCTCGAGCCGTTCGATTTCTCCGAGGCCAACCCGTCGCCGGAATTGTGGCTGGCGGAAGGCTTCACGTCGTACTACGGGGAGCTGATCCAGGCGCGTGCCGGGCTCGTGCCGGCCGCGGCGTTCATTCGGTCGTTGGGCGCCACCGCTGACGCCGTGGTCAACGCGCCCGGACGTCGCTGGTTCAGCGCGGCGGAAATGAGCCTGCAGGCGCCGTTCGTGGACGCCGCCGTCTCGGTGGATCCGCAGAACAAGGCCAACACCTTCATCTCGTACTACACGTGGGGCGAGGCCATCGCGCTCGGCCTCGACCTCGCCCTGCGTGCGCGGCACGACACGCTGTCGCTCGACACGTTCATGCGTGCCATGTGGCGCGAGTTCGGGCGGGCACAGGCGAATGCGACGCCACTCAAGCCATACCGGCTCGACGACGCCCGCCGGGTGCTGGGACAGGTGGCCGGCGACCCGGCGTGGGCGAATGCGTTCTTCGCGCAATACATCACGGGGCGCGAGGTGCCGGATTATGCCGCGCTCGCCCGAAGCGCCGGCGTCCTGGTGCGGCGCATCAAGCCCGGGGCGGCCTGGCTTGGTGGTGGAAGCTTCACCGTGGATGGCGCACGGCTGGCCGTGGCGTCGCCCGTGCTGCAGGGCACTCCGCTTTACGCGGCGGGTGTCGAACTCGGGGATCACCTCGCACAGCTCGACGGCGTTCCACTCGCGCGTCCCGAGCAGGTGGACTCGATTGTCGCGGCGCATCGTCCCGGCGATCGCGTGCCGCTCGTCTTCTTCAGCCGCGACGGCGCGCATGAGACGGTGCTGACGCTCGCCGAGAATCCGCACGTGGAGTTCGTCCCCGTCGAGGATGCTGGACAGGCGCTGAATGCCGCGCAAGTTGAATTCCGGCGCCGCTGGCTCTCATCCACTCGTCCCGAGTGACTCCTCCCTTCCCAAGGATCCGTCCCATGCTCCGCGTCGCACGCCGATGCTTCGCTGTCACGTTCGCCACCGCGACCGCCGCCCTGGCGCAAGGTGCACCGGCGACCGCCGACGTCATCGTCACCAACGCGCGCATCTACACCGTGGATGACAGCCGACCAGTCGTCGAGGCCGTTGCCATCGCGGGCGGGCGCGTGCTGTTTGCCGGCAATGCGTCGGGCGCGATGGCGCGGCGCGGCCCGTCCACGAAGGTCGTGGACCTCGGCGGACGCACCGTGATTCCCGGCATGGTCGACGCGCACATGCACGTGGCGGGACTCGGTGATGCGCTGCACATCGTGGACCTCACCGGCACCACCTCGTACGACGAAGTCGTGGCCCGCGTGGCCGCGCGCGCGCAACAGGTGCCCAAGGGCCAGTGGGTGCTCGGTCGCGGTTGGGATCAGAACGACTGGGGCGACACGCGCTTCCCGACACACGACAAGCTCAGCGCGGCGGTGCCCGACCATCCGGTCTATCTCGTCCGCGTGGACGGACACGCCGGACTCGCCAACCTGAAGGCGATTCAGGCCGCGGGGGTCACGGCCAGTACGCAGGACCCGTCGGGCGGCCATCTCGAGCGCACCGCCGACGGCAGCCCGGCGGGCGTCTTCGTGGACAACGCGCAGGGGCTCGTGCGCCGCGCGATTCCCCGACCGACGCGCGACGACGTGAAGCGGTCGATCCTGGACGCCGTGAAGGACATGCAGCGCTGGGGTCTGACGGGCGCCCACGATGCGGGGTCCGGCGCGACCGAGCTCGACGTGTACGAGGAACTCGCGAAGAGCGGCCAGCTCGGATTCCGCATCAATGCGATGATCAGCGACAACGCACCGACGATCGACGCCTGGTTCAAGCGCGGCGCGCTGCTCGATGGATACAACGGCACGCTCTGGGTGCACTCGATCAAGCTCTATGCCGATGGCGCGCTCGGCTCGCGCGGCGCGGCCCTGCTGGAACCGTATCGCGACGACCCCAAGAACATCGGCCTGCTCGTCTCCGCGCCGGCGCACATCCAGGACGTCGCGGCGCGCGCGCTGAAGGCGGGATTTCAGGTGAACACGCACGCCATTGGCGATCGTGGCAATCGCCTGGTGCTCGACGCGTATGAGGCCGCGCTCAAGGCGAGTCCCACGGCGGACCATCGCTTCCGGGTGGAGCACGCGCAGATCCTGAACTTCGACGACATTCCGCGCTTCGCCGCGCTCGGCGTCATCCCGTCGATGCAGTCGAGCCATCAGACGAGCGATATGTACTGGGCCGAGGCGCGGCTCGGCGCCGGCCGACTGCTGGGCGCCTACGCCTGGCGGTCGCTCCTCAACACCGGCGTCGTCGTGCCCAACGGCAGTGACGCGCCCGTGGAGCAGGTGAACCCGCTCATCTCCTTCCACTCCGCCGTCTCGCGGCAGGATGCGCGCGATTGGCCGCCGGGCGGTTGGTACCCCGCCGAGCGAATGACGCGGGAGGAGGCCCTCAAGTCGATGACCATCTGGCCGGCGTACGCTGCGTTCCAGGAGAAGGTCCTCGGATCGCTGACACCCGGGAAGTACGCCGACTTCACCGTGCTCGATCAGGACATCATGAGATGTCCCCCCGAACTCATCCTCCGCACCAAGGTGCTCCAGACGTGGGTGGGTGGCACCCGCGTGTACGAGGCGGCGCCGTGACCCAGCCCGCCCTCTCCGCCGCCCGGCGTGCGCTGGTGATCCGCGTCGCGATGGCGGTGGGGGTCGCGACGTTTCTCGTGGTCGCCTGGTTCATCTCGTCGCGCCAGACGCCGACGATTGCGCCGGTGAAACTGCGGGCGCTCACGACCGCGATGTACGTCGCGGTCGGCGCAGCGGCCGCCGTGGTGATGGCGCTGCGGTTGCGCATCGCGTCGGCGCAACCCGCCATGCGCGTGGCGCTGGCGGTGGTCGCGTGGGCCGTCGGCGAGTTTGCCGCGATCTTTGGCGGGGTGCTCCTCTTCCTTTCCGGCGACTGGCGGCTGGCGCTGCCCGGCGCGCTCGTCTTCGCGATGAGTCTCGTGGCGGTGCGAGGCGGGGCGGCGGACGACGCTTGAGCAGCGCCTCACGGGATCGGTGCCGGCGCCGCCTCGATCATCCCATCCACATCTTCACCGCGACGCCCGCCAGCACCACCGAGAACAGGCGTCGCAGCGAAACATCCGGCAGGGCCTGCGCCAGCTTCGCGCCGAGCCAGGCACCGAAGAAGAGCCCCAGCGCCACCCAGAGCGCGGCACGCAACTGCAAGTGCCCGCCGCGATAATAGGCCCACGCGCCGAGCGCCCCAACTGGAAGCAGCAGTGAGCCGAGCGAGGTGCCGATGGCCGTCTGCAACGGCATGCGCGCGATGTATACGAGCGCCGGGACGATGACGATGCCGCCGCCGATGCCGAACAGCCCCGCGAGCACGCCGGCCGCGAGTCCGATGATGACGAGAAGCGAGGAGTCCATGAATTCCGTGTCGGGTGAGAGTGGGGGCGCTCGAACCGGTGCCGCGTTCGCGCGGCGCAATCGTGGATGATCCCGATCAGTTGACGGCCGGCATGCTCAGCGAGGCGGTCTGCCGGCGGGCGCGCGAGTACAGGCGCGCCGCCGCCTCGCGCACGTCCTTCTCCTTGTCCTCGAGCAGGCGCTGCAGCGCTGCCATCGCCGCCGGTGTGCGCGCCTCTCCCAACGCCTCGATGGCGCCGAGGCGAAGGACCGGAGCGCGGCGCCGGCGCAGCATTCGTTCCGTCGGGTTGGCGAGCGCGATCAACTTCTGCACACCATCGGCGGTCGGAATCTTGCCGAGCGTCGAGACAATGGCGAGTTGCACGTCGAGCTCGTCCTCCGCATCCACGAACCGCAGGAGGGGCGGCACGATGCGTTCTTCGCGCCGCGACTGCAGCGCGATCGCCGCCGCGAGCCGCACCTCCGGCAGGGTGTCCTGCACGCCGCGCACAAGCGCGTCGGCGGCGAACGACGAGTCGCGGGCCGCGGCGAGGCCGCGCACCGCCGCCAGTCGCACCCGCGGCCGTTCGCTGCTGAGCTGCTCGCCGAGCACGCGTTCCATCTCGGGATGCCGCATCTCCACGATCAGCGCGATCGCCCGTTCCACGACGATGGCGCGCTGATCGTCCAGCATCGCCAGCAGCGCGTCGTTGGTTCCCGGCAGTCGGAACAGCAACTCCGCGTAGACGGCGCGCATGCCAGGCGTCGCGGCGCTCCCAATGCAGTCCGCGACCGCTTCCGCACCATCCTCGCCAAAACGCGCCAGCACCTGTTCGAGATCGGCGCGTGCGTCGGGCGCGTCGGCGTAGAGCATGGCGTAGGCACGCATGAGCGTCGGCTTGGTGAGTCGGCGCAGGGTCACCACGAACTGCCGACGCATCTCCGAATCGTCAGCGCACGCCTCGCAGGCGAACATCGCCAGGATCAGCCGCGCCGACGTTGCTACGTGTCCGTCGCGCACCGTTTGCTCGATGGCCGCCTGCACCGGCTCGAGCAGGCGTCGCAAGGTCAGCGGCTCGCTCGAGGTGATGAGCCGGGCAAAGAGTTCGCGATATTCATCGCCGGCCAGCTCTGCCGCCGCCGCTGGCAACTGCTCCGCAAGCGGCTTGCCGGGCGGCGCCTCGTCAGTCGACTCAGTCGACGCTTCGGCCGTCGATTCA
>JAKAJN010000006.1:0-26869 GCA_021813725.1 bacterium
GCGACGAGAAGACCGACGTGGCGACCGCGCTCGAGGGCTGGCTGCGATGAGGCACGCCGACACGCGGGACGGCAGCCGCCAGGAGAGGCGTGATGCGCGTTGACGGTTCGCTGCGCGTCCCGGGAGACAAGTCCATTTCGCATCGCGCGCTGATGCTCGGCGCGCTGGGCCAGGGCGCGTCACGCGTGCGCGGGGTGCTCCAATCATTAGATGTGCACAGCACGGCGGGCGTACTCCGCACGCTCGGCGCCGAGGTGCCGGCGCTCTCCGGCGACATGGTCGTCACCGGGCGCGGTCGGGTTGGCCTGCGGGCGCCGACGGCAGACCTCGACTGTGGCAACAGTGGCACGACGACGCGCCTGATGGCCGGTGTCGTCGCCGGTTCGCCGCTCGCGGCGCGCTTCATTGGCGACGCGAGTCTGAGCCGTCGCCCGATGGGGCGCGTGGCGCGTCCGCTCTCGCAGATGGGGGCGCGCTTCTCCTTCGAGGAGCGCGGTGACGGCCTGCCCATGACCGTGCAGGGCGGCGCGCTGCAGGGACTCACCTGGCGGATGGAGGCGGCGAGCGCGCAGGTGAAGAGTGCGATTCTGCTTGCCGGGCTCGTGGCGGACGTTCCGGTGGAGGTGCACGAGAGCTCGCCGACACGCGACCACACGGAGCGAATGCTCATTGGGCGGGGCGTGGACGTGCGGGTCGACGACGGCGTGGTGACGCTGGTGCCGTCGTCGCGCCTGGACGCCGCCGACCAGATGGTGCCGGCCGATCCCTCCTCGGCGACGTTCTTCGCGGTGCTGGCGGCGATCGCCGACACGGGCGCACTCTCGCTCGACGACGTCTGCATCAACCCCACGCGCAGCGGCGCGTTCAATGTGCTGCGGCGCATGGGGGCCTCGGTGCGCTACGAGGACCGGCGCGTTGACGGTGGCGAGGAACTGGCACGGGTCGTGGCGGCGCCGGGGACGCTGCGTGGCGTGGAGATCGAGGCGCACGAAGTGCCATCGCTGGTGGATGAACTGCCGGTGCTCGCCTGTGCGGCCGCGTGCGCCGTCGGCGAGACGCGCGTGACGGGGGCGTCCGAGCTGCGGGTGAAGGAAAGCGACCGCATCAAGGCGATCGTCGAGAATCTCCGTGCGGTCGGCGCGCACGCCGAAGAGTTGCCCGACGGCTTCGTGGTGTCGGGCGACGGTCGTCGGCCGTTTGCGGGGCGCGTCGCGACGCATGGCGACCATCGCATCGCGATGGCGTTCGGCATTCTCGGCGCCATCCCGGGCAGTCAGGTGATCGTTGACGATCGCGACTGCGCCGCCGTGTCGTTCCCCACGTTCTGGGAGGAACTTGCGCGTGTCGTCCGATAGCAGGTCGCCGTTGGTGGTGACCATCGACGGGCCGGCGGCCTCCGGCAAGTCCAGCACATCGCAGATGGTGGCGGAGGCGCTCGGCATGCGGCATCTCGACAGCGGGATGATCTACCGCACGGTGACGGCCGCCCGGCTGCGCATCGGCGGACCGCCGGCGTCGTGGACCGAGGAGTCGGTGCTCGCGGCCGCGTCACGCGCCACGGTGGCGCCGGGGGCGCCGGGGGCGACGAGCTTCGAACCGCGCCTCGACGGCGCGGAATGCGAGGCGGAGATCCGCGGCGAAGCGGTGACCGCGACGGTGAGCCTCGTGGCCAAGATGCCACGCGTGCGCATCTGGGTGAACGCGCTGGTGCGGGCGACGGCGGCCACGCACGAGATCGTGGTGGATGGGCGCGACATGGGGACGGCGGTCTTTCCGGATGCGCGCCTCAAGGTCTGGCTCGTGGCTTCGCCGGCGGAGCGGGCGCGACGCCGCGTGCTTCAGCGCACGGGGCGCGAGCCGACGGCGGCCGAGGTGGCGCTCGAGACGTCAGAACTGGAGGCGCGGGACCTGAAGGATCGCCAGCAGACGCAGCCCGCCACCGACGCAGTGTGGATTGACACGACGGGAATCACCCAGGCGGAGCAGGTACGCCGGATTGTGGAGCTGGCGACGGCAAAGCGGTGACGGGCGGGGAGGGGCTGGAGGCGAAGGGACGGGGAGGGAATGGAGGCGAAGGGCTTGCCTTATCTCCAAGTCCTGCACATTCTTATAGGCTCGGCCATTTGGCCAAGCCCGGGACCTCGACGGCCACAGCGCTTTCGTCTTCCGGATCACAATCACCCGCATCCTCGCGCGCGGCGAGCCGCACCATCCGCGACCAGACCACTCGTGTCGACCGAAGCTACCCCCATCAGCGAAACTGAAAAGCGCAAGGCCCAGAAGGCCGTGCTGCGTCCGCTCGCCAATCGTCGCCCGGAACTGTACGAGGAGGACGAGTACACGTCCGCCGACTACGAGGCGATGATGGATCTCTACAACGGGACCCTCGCCTCCATCGAGGAAGGCGAGATCGTCAAGTCCCGCGTGCTGGAGATCCGCGACAACCTCGTCGTGCTCGACATCGGCTTCAAGTCCGAAGGCTCGATCCCGCTCGAAGAGTTCAAGGACATGCCGGAACTCAAAGCCGGCGACGAAGTCGAAGTGCTGCTCGAGCACCTCGAGGACCAGGAAGGGTCGGTCGTCCTGTCGAAGAAGAAGGCCGACTTCATGCGCGTGTGGGAGAAGATCCGCGTCGCGTACGAGAGCGACCAGCCGGTCGAGGGTGTGCTCGTCAAGAAGATCAAGGGCGGCGTGGTCGTCGACCTCATGGGCGTCGACGCCTTCCTCCCGGGGTCGCAGATCGCGCTCCGCCGCGTCCCGAACATCGACGAACTGCTCGGCCAGAAGTACGAGTTCAAGATCATCAAGCTCAACAAGCGCCGCCGCAACATCGTCGTCTCGCGCCGCGTGATCCTCGAGACCGAGCGGGCCGGCAAGCGCGAGAAGCTGATGAAGGAGCTGCAGAAGGACCAGGTGCGGAAGGGTGTGGTCAAGAACATCACGGACTTCGGCGCCTTCATCGACCTCGGCGGCGTGGACGGCCTGCTCCACATCACCGACATGTCGTGGGGCCGCATCCAGCACCCGAGCGAGATGGTCGCCATCGGCGCCGAGCTCGAGATCAAGGTCCTCGACATCGACTGGGAGCGCGAGCGCATCTCGCTCGGTCTCAAGCAGCTTCAGGCCTACCCGTGGAAGGACGTCGCGGCCAAGTATCCGGTGGGCACGCGCGTGTCGGGCAAGGTGGTCAGCATCACCAACTACGGCGCCTTCATCGAGCTCGAACCGGGCATCGAGGGGCTCGTGCACATCAGCGAGATGAGCTGGACGCGCAACGTCCGCCATCCGTCGAAGCTCGTCTCGATCGGCGAGGCCATCGAGGCGGTGGTGCTGAAGGTCGATCCGAACGAGGAGAAGATCTCGCTCGGCATGAAGCAGACCGAGCAGGATCCGTGGATGGTGCTGCCGCTCAAGTACCCGGTGGGCACGCGCATCAACGGCAAGGTGCGCAACCTCACCTCGTTCGGCGCGTTCGTCGAAATCGAGCCGGGGATCGACGGGCTCATCCACATCTCGGACATGTCGTGGACCAAGCGCGTCCAGCACCCGTCGGAAGTGGTCAAGAAGGGCGACGCGGTGGACGTGGTGATCCTCAACATCGACAGCGACAACAAGCGCATCTCGCTCGGCCTCAAGCAGGCCGAGGAGGATCCGTGGCTGAAGATCGGCGAGACCTACCCGGTCGGCACCGAGCTGAGTGGCCACGTCGTGCGCCTGATGGAGAAGGGCGTGGTTGTGGATGTCGGCAACGACATCGAGGGATTCGTGCCGATCTCGCAGCTCAACGTCACGGGCAAGGCGATCCAGAGCCCCGCGGACATCGCGTGGGAGAAGATGGCGCTTGATCTGCGCGTGCTCGAAGTGGACCCGATCCACCGCCGCATCGTGCTCGCCGTGACGAACATCCCGGATGGGCAGGAGCGCCCGGCCGAGCCGTCCAAGGTGCACACCGAGGAAGGCGATGCGATTCCGGAGATTCCGGCTGATCTGTCAGCCGCGATCGAAGACGCGGACGAAGCGTAATCCGCGAGCGAAGATGGAGCGCCCCCCTCCGGTTTGCCGGAGGGGGGCGCTGCGTTTGAGGGAAGGTGGTGGTGCGGTGCCCCTCCACCCTTCTCCGGCCCCCGCACCTTCCCCGAAAGCCGGCCCGTGTATACCCTCCGCCCATGTCTCCTCGTCTCCTCCTCGTCGTCCTGCTGGCCGCCTGCTACCAGCCGAGTCGCCTTGTCGATCCGTCGCAGTTCGCTCCGCCGGCCACGCCGGGCATTGACGCGCCCGATCCGTCGCATCCGGGGACGTTCGTGGTGCGGCGACTCTTCTATGGAAGCGGCACCGACCGGCGCCGGGTCGAGTATCGCGACTCGGTGACGCTCAAGACGGGGGTGGTGAACGCGACGCCATTCATCCGCGGTGCCGATCCCAAACTGCTCAAGGAACGGTGGAAGTACTGGGGTTTCGACGCGAAGCGTCTGCCGGTGAATGGGCGCGTGTGGTATCCCGACGGACCCGGGCCGTTTCCGCTCGTGCTCATCGTGCACGGCAACCACAACATGCGGCAGTACTCCGACCCGGGGTACGCGTATCTGGGCGAGCTGCTCGCCAGTCGCGGGTACATCGTCGCCTCGGTGGACGAGAACTTCCTCAACGGCAACCTGCGCACGGAGAATGACGCGCGCGGGTGGATGCTGTTGCAGCACCTCGTGGCGTGGCGGCGCTTCAACGCCGATGCGACGTCGCCGCTCTTCGGGAAGGTGGACCTGGCGCGCATCGCGTTGATGGGGCATTCGCGCGGGGGTGAGGCGATCGCCGTGGCGGCGGCGTTCAACCGGCTCGCCCGGTATCCGGACGACGCGCGTGTGCGCTTCGACTTCAACTTCGACATCCGCACGCTGGTTGCGATCGCGCCGGTGGACGGCCAGTACCGACCGGCCGATCAGGGCACGCCGCTCAGCGACCTCAACTACCTGGTACTGCATGGCGCGCACGACTCCGACGTCTCCACGTTCATGGGACAGCGGCAGTTCCAGCGCGTGCACTTCACCCGCCCCGGGCCGTGGCGCAAGTCGGCCGTCTACATCTACCGCGCGAATCACGGGCAGTTCAATACAGTGTGGGGGTCAAGCGACGTTGGCCCTGAACTCGGTGTGCTGCTGCAGAAGCGCAACCTCCTGACTGGTGACGAGCAGCGGCAGGCGGGCAAGGTCTTCATCAGCGCCTTCCTCGACCTCACGCTGCGCGATGCGCGCGCGTACGAGCCGCTCTTTCGCGACGCGCGTCGGGGTG
Source organism: bacterium (assembly GCA_021813725.1). Classification (GTDB taxonomy): domain Bacteria; phylum Gemmatimonadota; class Gemmatimonadetes; order Gemmatimonadales; family Gemmatimonadaceae; genus PNKL01. The sequence goes on from JAKAJN010000006.1 coordinate 5,284, forward strand.
GTTCGTGGCTGCCGCGCACCATCTACCTCACCCGCTACGAGGACCCGGACACGCGTCGGCTGGCGACGTTCGAGGAGGACGTGGACGTCACGACCGGGACGATGCCGGGCGTGCGCCTCGACGGATCCCACCTGGCGGCGTGGCGTGAACTGGGGCTGACGATGCGTTCGCGCGGTGGGGCGGCATTCGAGAATCACGTCGCCCGCATCGGGTGGGTGAAGCCGCGCGGGGTCGAGCCACCGGCGCGGTACGAGGCGCGCTGGGATGACAGCGTGGCGGCGACGCTGTCTCTCGACGGACGCAGCGCGCTGGTCTTCGAGGTGGAGGCCGAGCGTGACAAGCCGAAGCCGCTGGCGCCGTCGGACACCGCGCCGGCCGCGGGACCGATGCCGCGACCGCCGCGCCTCGCCTGGCTTCCGCGTTGGCGGCACGGCGGTGCGGACTCGACGGCGTCGCGGTCCGCGGCGAAGGACACGACGGCGAAGCCGAAGGCCGGAAAGGATTCCGTCGTCGCCCTCGATTTCCGGGTTGAACTGGAGACGAGCGACGGTGTCACGGCGTCGGTGGCGCTGGCCGACCTGGCGCCGCTGCCGCCACCGCTGACCATCCGGCTGTACAAGTGGGGAGTCAGCGAACGCCGTTTCGGTGCCGCGTCGCGCGACTACGATCAAGTGCTGACGCGCTACGCGATCCCGCTCGGCGATCTCGAACGGCGCGTGTCGGGTTTCAAGGCCGCGCAGGTCCGCGCGGTGCGGTTTGTCTTTGATCGCACCGAGGCGGGGACGGTGCTCCTGGATGGAATCGGATTTGAGCGCTGATGGCGCAGGGCACCGCGTGCGGCCCCCCGCACCTTTCGGTAACGTCCCCGCCGCATTTGTTTTGACCCCATGTCCATGCGCGAGAAACTCGACCTGTTGGAGCGGCGGCGTGCCGAGGCGGAACTGGGCGGCGGCGCGGCGCGCCTGAAGGCGCAGCACGATAAGGGCAAGCTGTCGGCGCGCGAACGGCTCGACCTGCTGCTCGACGAAGGTTCCTTCGTGGAGCTGGACCGCTTCGTCGAGCACCGGTCGCACGACTTCGGCCTCGACGAGCAGCACTACTTCGGCGACGGCGTGGTCACGGGTCACGGGCTTATTGACGGCCGGCGCGTCTATGTCTTCTCGCAGGACTTCACCGTGTTCGGCGGCTCGCTCAGCGAGGCGTTCGCCGAGAAGATCTGCAAGGTGATGGACCTCGCGATGCGCAACGGGGCGCCGGTCATCGGCCTCAATGACTCCGGCGGCGCGCGCATCCAGGAGGGAGTGGTGTCGCTCGGCGGGTACGCCGAGATCTTCCTGCGCAACACACTCGCGTCGGGCGTCGTGCCGCAGATTTCGGCGATCCTCGGCCCGTGCGCCGGCGGCGCTGTCTACTCGCCCGCGATCACCGATTTCGTCTTCATGGCGCGCCACTCGAGCTACATGTTCGTGACCGGCCCCAACGTGGTGAAGACGGTGACGCACGAGGATGTGACGATGGAGACGCTCGGTGGCGCCGACACGCACGGCGCCACGTCGGGCGTCTCGCATTTCACGTGCGACAGCGAACTCTCCACGCTGCAGGGCATCCGCGACCTGCTGCGCTTCCTGCCGTCGAACAACGTGGAGCCGCCGCCGCGCGGCGCGTCCACCGACCCGCGCGACCGACGTGACGAAGCATTGCTCGACATCGTCCCCGACGAGCCGAACAAGCCATACGACATGCACGAGGTCATCGCGCGCGTCGTCGACGACGGCGAGTTCCTTGAGGTGCAGAAGGATTACGCCGCCAACATTCTCGTCGGCTTTGCGCATCTCGGCGGCTTCGCGGTCGGCATCGTCGCCAATCAGCCGGCGGTGCTGGCCGGCGTGCTCGACATCAGTGCGAGCGCCAAGGCGGCGCGGTTCATCCGCTTCTGCGATGCGTTCAACATTCCGCTGGTCACCTTCGAGGACGTGCCGGGGTTCCTCCCCGGCGTGGCGCAGGAACACGGCGGGATCATCAAGCACGGCGCCAAGCTCCTGTTCGCATACTGCGAGGCGACCGTTCCGAAGCTGACCGTCATCACGCGCAAGGCGTACGGCGGCGCGTACGACGTGATGAGCTCCAAGCACATCCGCGGCGACTACAACGTGGCCTGGCCGACGGCCGAGATCGCGGTGATGGGCCCGAAGGGCGCCGTCGAGATCCTGTTCAAGAAGGAGATCGCCGAGAGCGCCGATCCGGCGGCCGCGATGGCGGCGCGCGTGGCCGAGTACACGGAGAAGTTCGCCAATCCGTACGTGGCGGCCAGCCGTGGGTACCTGGACGACATCATTGATCCGCGCGACACGCGCCGCAAGCTCGTGGACGCGCTCGAGTCGCTGCAGGGGAAGCGCGACCGCAACCCGCCGAAGAAGCACGGGAACATCCCGCTGTGAGGAAGGTGCTCATCGCGAACCGCGGCGAGATTGCGCTGCGGGTCATCCGCGCCTGCCGTGAACTGGGAATCGCATCGGTGGCCGTCTTCTCCGACGCCGACGCGCGCGCGCCGCACGTGCGCGAGGCCGATGAGGCGGTGCGACTCGGCCCGCCGCCGTCGGGCGAAAGCTACCTGCGGGGCGAACTGATCATCGCGGCGGCGCAGGCGGCGGGTGCCGATGCCATCCACCCCGGATACGGATTTCTCTCCGAGCGCGAATGGTTTGCGCGCGCGGTGCGCGACGCGGGATTGATCTGGATTGGACCGCCCGCCGAAGCGATCGCCGCGATGGGCTCCAAGACCGCCGCGCGCACGCTGGCTGTGGCCCACGACGTCCCGGTGGTCCCCGGCACCACGACGCCGCTGCGGGATGCGGCCGAGGCGCAGGGGGTCGCGGCGGAGTACGGCTATCCTGTCCTGCTCAAGGCGGCGGCCGGGGGCGGCGGCAAGGGGATGCGCGTCGTGCGCGAACCCGCGGAGATGGCGGCTGCGCTCGAGGCGGCGCAGCGCGAGGCGATGAACGCGTTCGGCGACGACGCGGTGTACGTGGAGAAGTACATCGAGGGGCCGCGCCACGTGGAGATCCAGGTGCTCGCCGACGCGCACGGGCGCTGCATCTCGCTGGGCGAACGCGAGTGCTCCGTTCAGCGGCGGCATCAAAAGATGATCGAGGAGGCGCCGAGTCCGGCCGTCAGCGCCGACTTGCGCCGGGCGATGGGCGCCGCCGCCGTGCGGGTGGCGAAGGCCGCGGGCTATCAGAATGCCGGCACCTGCGAATTCCTGCTGGCGGCCGACGAGCGCTTCTATTTCCTCGAGATGAACACGCGCATCCAGGTCGAGCATCCGGTCACCGAACTCGTGACGGGCATCGATCTGGTGCAGTGGCAGCTCCGCATCGCCGGCGGCGAGCGCCTGCCGTTCACGTCGAGCATCGACCCGCGCGGCTGGGCGATGGAGTGCCGCATTACGAGCGAGGACGCGTCGAACGACTTCCTGCCGAGCACGGGGCGCATCGAGTACGTGCGCATTCCCGGCGGCCCGGGCGTGCGCTGGGACAGCGGCGTGGGCGTCGGCAGCGAGGTGACGCTCTTCTACGATCCGATGCTTGCCAAGCTCATTGTCTGGGCACCGACGCGCGCCGAGGCGATTGCGCGCATGCACCGCGCGCTCGACGAACTCACCATCCAGGGGCTCGAGACGTCGCGCGAGTTCCACCTGCGCGTGATGGAGGACGACGAGTTCCAGCGCGGTGCGATTGACATCCAGTGGCTCGAACGGCGGCTCCCGTCGCTGGTCGGCGCGACCGCTCCGCGCGAGCAGGTGGAGGCGGCGGCCATCGCCGCCGCCCTGCTGGCCGAGCGCGATCGGCAGCGTCGCACGCCGCGCCCCGCCAACGGGTCGCCGTCGGCGAGCGCCCCGGATGCGGCGGCAGCGCTTCCCGAACTGCAGCCGTGGGCGCGCCTCGCGCGCCAACGCGCGCTGCGCGACGCGTGAACCGCACCGGGGCGCGGCACGCGCCGCACGTGCGGCCCGCGAGCCGGCGCTGAGGACGTCGTGAGCGAACTCCTCTCGCTCGACATCGCCGCTGTCGCGGCGGGTGGCGACGGTGTGGCGCGCCACGAGGGGCTGGTAGTCTTTGTGCCGCGCACGGCGCCCGGTGACCGGGTGCGCGCGCGTGTGCAGACGAAGGGGCGCTTCGCGCGCGGCACCCTGGTGGCGATTGAGTCCGCGGGGCCGTCGCGCGTGACGCCCGCGTGCCCGCACTACCTGCGCGACCGGTGTGGCGGCTGTCAGCTGCAGCACCTCTCCCTCGATGCGCAGCGCGACGCAAAAGCCTCGATCGTCCGCGACAGCTTCGCGCGCATCGGCAAGCGCGAGGTGCCGTTGCCGCAGGTGCACGGTGCCGGAGACGGATGGCGCTACCGGCGCAAGCTCACGGTGGCGCTCCGCCATTCCGCGGAGGGATGGGTGGCGGGCCTGCATCGAGCCGGGCGCCCCGACGAAATCTTTGCGCTGGACGACTGTTTGATCGCCGACGTTCGCGTGGTCGCGGGGGTGCACTCGGTGATGCGACAGGGGGCGCACCTCCTGCCGCGCGCTGCCGACCTGCGGATGTCCGTTCGCTGCCACGGCGACGACCTGCTGCTGGTGGTCACGGGTGGCCGTGACTGGCCCGCCGCGCGCGCCTTCGCGGCGACGGTCACGGCGGCAACTGCCGTCTGGTGGGTCAACGAGGACGGGAAACGCCGTCTGCTGCTCGACCGACGCGGCACGCGCGAGGCGGGCGCATCGTTCGTGCAGGTCAACGCCGACGTCGCCGCACAGCTCGGCGCGCACGTCGAAGCGCTGGTGCGCGCGCATGCGCCGCGCTCCGTGATTGACGGCTACGCCGGTACGGGCGACGTGGCGGCGGCGCTCGCCGTCGACGGGATCGCCGTCACCGCCATTGAACTGGATGCCGAGGCAAGCGCGGTCAGCGCGGCGCGGCTGCGTGAGCCCTCGCGCGCGGTGACCGCACGCGTGGAGGACGTCCTCGCGTCGCTGCTGCCGGCCGATGTCGTGCTGCTCAATCCGCCGCGGGCCGGCGTCGACGCCGCCGCCACGGCGGCGCTCGCGGCCGCCGTCCCGGTACCGCGCGCCATCATTTACGTGAGTTGCGACCCGGCGACGCTGGCCCGCGATGTCGCGCGCCTCCCGGGATACCGGGTGGCATCACTGACCTGTTTCGACATGTTTCCGCAGACCGCGCACGTGGAAACCGTGTGCGAACTCGTGCCGGAGGTCGGGTGAAGTACATCGTGGACATCGGTGGGGAGCGGCTCGAGGTCGAACTCGACGGCGAGACCGCCCGTATCGGCGGGAATGCGCGCCCAGTGCATCTCGCCGACATCGAGGGGACACCGGTCTACCTAGTCGGCATTGGCGACCGCGTGCACCGGGTCGCGGCACGGCGGCACGCCGAACGTGGGCGCTACACCCTGCGGTTCGACGGGTGGCGCTTTGAGGCGGAGGCACTCGACGAGCGCACGCGCGCTATTCGCGACCTCACCGCGGCGCAGGCCACGCACGCCGGACCGCAGCCCGTCACGGCGCCGATGCCGGGGCTCATCGTGCGCGTGCACGTGAAGCCCGGGGACAGCGTGACGCAGGGGCAGGGAGTCGTTAGCATGGAAGCCATGAAGATGGAGAACGAATTGCGCGCCGCCACGTCCGGCACCGTCAAGGCGGTGTTGGTCAAGCCCGGCCAGGCGGTGGAGAAGGGCGCCGTCCTGCTGGAACTCGCGTGAGACACGAGGCGCGGACCGCGTCGTTGGTCCTCGTCGCCGCGCTGCTCGGCGCGTGCGCCACGGGCCAGACACGCATGGCGCGGGCGCTCGACCCCTCGATGGAGCGCGTGCTCGTCGCGGAGTCGTACCTCGGCACGGTCACCGGCGTGTCGAGTCATCCCGAGCGTCTGATGCGGAGCGACGGATACGTCTACGTGGCGGATGTGGCTCCCGTGATGCGCTACTACGCCGAGCGCGGCGACACCGCGCCGTATCTCGCGCTTCGGCGATACCTGGTGGCGAACCTCACGCGCCGGCAGGAGACGGGGGTTGAACTCGCACGCCGCTATCGCGCTGGGCAGTCGTTCGAGCCCGCCGCGCCGAGCGGGTACTTCTGGGCGAGGAAGGCGCTGGTCCAGGGATGGCAGAACCTCGGCGACACGACCTCGGCGGTGGTGTTGGCGCAAATGGTGGCGAGTGGATCCGCCGAGGCCTCCGCCGGTTCGGCGCTGCAGTCGCTCGCGCTTGCGTGTGCCGACGCGCTGGAGCTCCTGCCGGGGGACGCGGCGCCCGCACGGGCCACGCTCGCGCGCGGACGGGAGCTGGTCGGCCGGAGACACGCTCCCGTCGCGTCGACGCTGGGCGGTGCCGAGGGCGAGGTGGATCTGCTGTCGTGCCTCACCCGCGCCGGCGTCGCGCTGGACGACCCCGACGCGAGCGTCCGCTACCTCGACCGGATGCTCGATATCCTCTCGCCAATCCAGTCGCGTTCCGGGCGGACCGACCTGGGGACGGGCGCGGACGTGTTGCTGACGTTGCACACGGTGCGGCAGGCGGGTCCCGCCTGGTCGCGCCCAGGCGGTCCGTACGGGCGCTGATCGCAGGGGGTCGACCGTCGACCGTCCACCGTCCCAGTTTTCCCCTTGACCCCCCGTAAGTTGTTGTCTAACTTACAAGTCTGTCCGAAAACAGCCCTTTGTGGCGGCCGAAACCCGGGTTGCATTCCGCACCGGTGAGGCGAAGTCCCACTGCAGTCGAAGTGCTGCACCATTTGGTTCACATGAAGACCTACAGCGCCAACCCCAAGGACATCGAGCATCGCTGGTACGTCGTGGACGCCAGCGGCATGGTCCTGGGCCGGCTCGCCGCCGAGATCGCGAAGATCCTGCGCGGCAAGCACAAGCCGATGTTCACGCCGCACATGGACACCGGCGATTTCGTCATCGTGATCAATGCCTCGAAGGTGAGGGTCACGGGCCGCAAGGCGGAGCAGAAGGAATACTTCCGCCACACCGGCTACATGGGCCACGAGCTCTACACGCCGTTCGCGACGATGCTCGCCAAGCACCCTGAGCGCATCATCGAGAAGGCCGTGCACGGGATGCTGCCGAAGAACGCGCTGGGGCGCGGCAAGCTCCGCAACAAGCTCCGCGTCTACGCCGGCGCTGACCATCCGCACACGGCGCAGCAGCCCACGCCGCTCACCTTCCCGTCGCTCGAGGCGAAGTAAAATGGCCGACCAGACCATTCATACCATCGGCCGTCGCAAGGAAGCGGTGTGCCGTCTGTACCTGAAGCCCGGCTCGGGCAAGTGGAGCGTCAACGGCCGCACGTTGGGGGACTATTTCCCGCGTCCGGTGCTCGTGACGGCCATTCAGCAGCCGTTCACGGCGACGGACACGCTCGGCCGCTTCGACGTGCACGCCAACATTGATGGCGGCGGCGTGACCGGCCAGGCCGGTGCGTTGCGCCTCGCCGTGGCCCGCGCCCTCGTGCAGGTGGACGAGGTGCATCGCCGCAAGTTGCGCGACCTGGGCTTGCTCACGCGCGACGCACGAGCCGTCGAGCGCAAGAAGCCCGGCCGCCCGAAGGCGCGCAAGCGGTTCCAGTTCTCGAAGCGCTAGCGCGCTTCACGACGAGAGACGGGGGACGGAAGACGGGAGTCTTCGACCTCTGTCGCCGAAGACTCTTCCGTCTCCCGTCCTCCGTCTTCCGTCTGTTTCCACCCATCCCTCACTGCGAGGGAGCCCGGCAGTGGTCCGGTTCGCCGGTCTGTCCGGGCGTTGAACTCGCAGGACGAACAAACCAGCTCGAGGAATTCGTACTCCCATGGCTCAGCCCACGCTCGACGATCTGCTCAAGGCCGGTGTCCACTTCGGACACCAGACGCGCCGTTGGAATCCCAAGATGCGCCGCTTCATTTTCGCGGAGCGCAACGGGATCCACATCATCGACCTCCAGAAGACGCTGCGGCAGATGGAACTCGCGCAGAAGCTGGCGCGCGAAGTCGTGCTGCGCGGCGACCAGGTGCTTTTCGTCTGCACCAAGCGTCAGCTCGCGGCGATCGTCACGCAGGAAGCGGAGCGCGCCAGCGCGCTCTCGGTGACGGAGCGCTGGCTGGGCGGCCTGCTCACCAACTTCTCCACCGTCAAGAAGCAGATCCGCCGGCTCAAGGAGCTCGAGGCGGGCGCGGAGGCGGGTGGCGGGTTTGAGAACTACACGAAGAAGGAGCAGCTGATGCTCACGCGTCAGCGCGACAAGCTCCTGAAGAACCTGTCGGGCATCAAGAATATGGGGCGCCTGCCGGGGCTGCTGTTCGTCGTGGATGCCAAGAAGGAGCGCATCGCGGTGGACGAGGCCAAGAAGCTCGGCATCCCGATCATCGCCATCTGCGACACGAACTCGGATCCCGATCTCATCACGGTCCCGATCGCCGGCAACGACGACGCCATTCGCTCGGTCGAGCTGCTGACGGCCGCCGTGACGGACGCCATCGTCGAGGCGCGCCGCGAGGCGCCCGTGCGCGAGGAAGTCGAGGAAGGCCAGTCGTACACCTACTCGTCCGATCGCGGCGCCGAGCCGCAGGAACGTGACCGCCGTCGCGGCGGACACGGTGGCGGCGAGCGGGGCGGCGACCGCCCGCGCCGTCGTCGCGCCAAGCCGGACGCGATTGCGGCCCGCCTGAAGGGCGATGCCCCGGAGGCGGCCGACAAGCCGGCCGAAACGCCCGACCAGCCGAACGCGTAACCGTTCCGGCGTGGTCACCACGCCGACCAGCGCGTATTTTCCCGACGCCGCCGGCCGCCGAGCCGGCGGCGTCTTCACACCGACTGAATCATCCAAAGGTTTTCATATGGCTGCCATTTCCGCGAAGGACGTTGCCGAGCTTCGCGCCCGCACGGGCGCCGGCATGATGGATTGCAAGAAGGCGCTCGAGGAGGCGGGCGGCAACATGGACGCCGCCGTGGACATCCTGCGCAAGAAGGGGATCGCCAAGGCCGAGAAGCGCGCCGACCGCGCCGCCTCCGAGGGGCAGATCGTCACGTGGGTCGCGCCCGACGGCTCGGCCGCCGCGATGATCGAGATCAACTCCGAGACCGACTTCGTGGGGCGCAACGACGAGTTCATCGCGCTCGCGAAGCAGATGTGCGAGCAGGTATCGAAGGATGCCGGAGTGGACGGCCACGTGAAGGTGGGCGCCGACGGCGCGTACCTCGCGACGCCGTGGCACGCCGATGCGGCGCGCACGGTGGGCGAGGTGGTCAAGGCCGCCTCGGCCAAGACGGGCGAGAACGTGGTGCTCAAGCAGGTCGCGCGTTTCACGCCAAAGGCGGGCGGGGCGGTCGGCTTCTACCTGCACTTCAACGGCAAGGTCGGCGTGCTGGTGGAAGTGGCGGGCATCACCGGCGAGGCCGCGACGGCGCTGGCCAACACCATCGCGGAACACGTGGCGGCCGGGGTGCCGACGGCGGCCGTGGCGGTGACGCGCGCCGAGGTGGACCCTGCCGTTGTCAAGCGCGAGCGTGACATCTTTGTGGAGCAGGCGGTGGCGAGCGGCAAGCCGCAGAACATCGCCGAGAAGATGGTCGAGGGGCGCATCAACAAGTTCTTCGGCGAGATCGTGCTCACCGAGCAGCCCTGGGTGCGCGAGGACAGCAAGACGATCGGCCAGCTGATCAAGGAGGCCGGCGCCGGCGCCTCGGTCGTGCGGTTCGCGCGATTCAAGATGGGCGAGAGCTGATCCCACACTGGAGGAGGACCGACCCCATGACGGCGCCGCTCAAGTACCCGCGCATCCTGCTCAAGCTCTCCGGCGAGGCACTCGCCGGAGAGAAGGGGTTCGGGTTCGATTTCGACGCGATCACGCGCTTCTCGCACCAGATCCGCACGATTCACGGGATGGGCGCACAGGTCGCGGTGGTGATTGGCGGCGGCAACATCGTGCGCGGGTCGCAGATCTCGCGCATGGGGATGGACCGCGTGAGCGCCGACTACATGGGCATGCTGGGGACCGTCATCAACGCGCTGGCGCTGCAGGACGTGCTCGAACGCGACGGCCTCGACACGCGGGTGATGACGGCGATCCGGATGGAGGAGCTGGCGGAGCCGTACATCCGGCGTCGCGCGATGCGTCACCTCGAGAAGGGGCGGTGCGTCGTCTTTGCCGGCGGCACGGGGAACCCGTATTTTTCAACGGACACGGCCGCCGTGCTGCGTGCCATCCAGATGAAGGCCGACGTCATCATCAAGGCGACGAGTGTGGACGGCGTCTACTCGGCAGACCCGAAGAAGGACCCGCAGGCCACGCGGTACGATCGCATCTCCTATCGCGACGTGATGCTGGAGGAACTGGGCGTGATGGACCAAACGGCGATCACGTTGTGCAAGGAAAACTCGCTCCCCTTGATCGTGCTCAACATCAACACACCGGACGCCGTTGCGGATGCGATCCGTGGCAAGCCGGTGGGGACCCTGGTTTCATGAATTCCATTGCCGACATCATGAAGGACTGCCGCGCCCACATGGACAAGGGGGTCGAGGCGGTGAAGCGGGAGTTCACCTCGGTGCGCTCGGGCAAGGCGGCACCCAGCATGCTCGACGCGGTGAAGGTCGAGGCATACGGCGCGCTCGTCGCGCTCAACCAGGTGGCGAGTGTCAACGCGCCCGAGCCGCGCGCGCTGATCGTCACGCCGTTCGACAAGGGGCAGATCCGCGCCATCGAGAAGGCGATCCGCGAGAGCGGCCTCGGCTTCGACCCGGCGATCCAGGGGACGATGATTCGCGTGCCGCTGCCGGCGATGAACGAGCAGCGCCGCAAGGAACTGGTGAAGATCGTGCACAAGTATGTGGAGGAAGGGCACATCGCCATCCGCCACGCGCGGACGCACGCCCGCGAGCTGCTCAAGAAGCTCGACGGCGTCTCCGAGGACGACGTGAAGCACGCGGAGAAGGAGCTGCAGAAGCTGCACGACGACCAGATCGCCAAGGTGGACGCACTCAGCAAGGCGAAAGAAGCCGAGATCATGGAGGTTTGAGCGCGCGATGGGCGCCGCCAACGAGCTCCTCGCCCGCGTGAAGGCGCAGGGCGCGATTCCGCGCCACGTCGCCATCATCATGGACGGCAATGGTCGCTGGGCGCGGGAGCGCATGCTCCCGCGCCCGGTGGGCCATCGGGAGGGGATGAAGTCCGTGCGCGAGGTCGTCGAAGCCGCGCTCGAGGCGGGGCTCGAGGTGCTGTCGCTCTTCGCGTTCTCGCAGGAGAACTGGCAGCGACCGGCGCTGGAAGTCTCGGCGCTGATGTCACTGCTCGAGGAATACATCGCGAAGGAGGCGCGCGAGCTCGACGAGCAGGGGGTGCGCGTCGTCTTCCTCGGCGATCTCGACCGGCTGGGCCCCGCCCAGCGGCGCGCCGTGGACGGCGTGATGGCGCAGACAGCCCACAACGCCAAGCTGGTCCTGAACCTGTTCATCTCATATGGGTCGCGCGCCGAACTGGTGCGCGCGGCGCGACTGCTCGCCGAAGATGTGGCCGCCGGCAAGTTGAGTCCCGCGCAGGTGGATGAGCGCGCGCTCAGCGAACGGTTGTTCACCGCCGGATGTCCGGATCCCGACCTGCTGATCCGCACCTCGGGCGAGATGCGGATCTCGAATTTTCTGCTTTGGCAGTTGGCCTACACCGAGCTGTACATCTCGCCGGTGCTCTGGCCCGACTTTGGCCGCGCCGAGCTGTACAAGGCGATTCTCGACTTCCAGAGCCGCGATCGCCGCTTCGGCCGCGTCTCGGCGTAACCTGACACTCCCGTGACTGAGTTCCCGAAGCGGCTGCTCGTCGCCATCGTGCTCATCCCGCTCGTCGTGGGCGTCGTCTACGCGGGCGGTCCGGCGCTCGTCACGCTGCTCTCGCTCGCCTCGGGGCTGGCGGCATGGGAGTTCTTTCGGCTGGCCGAGGCACGCGGCGCACGACCGCTCAACGCCATCGGCATCATGCTGAGTGCACTGGTGCCGATGGTCGTGCACGCGCGGTTCCTCGGCTTTTGGGTTCCGCCGGTCTCTGTCGTGGCGCTCGCGGTGCCGCTGCTGTTGTCGGCGGTGCTGTTCCAGCGCGGCGTCGCCGGCGGCCCGCTGGCGTCCATCGGTGCCACGCTCACCGGAGTGCTGTATACGGGCGGCATGCTGAGCTTCGCATACGCGCTGCGGTACCACGATTACATCGTGGATGCCCGCGGTGGCACGGCGCTGGTACTCCTCCCAGTGGTGGTCACCTGGCTCAACGACACCGGCGGGTATCTGGCTGGCCGCGCCTTCGGACGGCGCAAGCTGATGCCGACGGTGAGCCCGGCGAAGACGTGGGCCGGGGCGTACGGCGGCGTGGTGGCGAGCGTACTCACCACGTGGGCCATTGCCGCGTTCGTGCTGCCTTCCGTGGCGCACGTGACACTGCGGCCGCTCGGGATTTTCGTCGTTGGCGTCGTGCTGAGCGTCGCGGCGCAGGTCGGCGATCTCGCCGAATCGATGTTCAAGCGCGAGGCCGGGGTGAAGGACAGTTCGCAACTCATTCCGGGACACGGTGGCGTGCTCGACCGCGTGGACTCGCTCCTGTTCACGCTGCCAGTCGGGTACGTGCTGCTGGGCAGCTTCCTGGTCTATCGTCCGTGACGATGCCGCAGGGCGTGGCCGTCCTCGGCTCCACGGGGTCCATCGGCACCACGGCGCTGCGCGTGCTCGACCGGCACCGCGAGCGCTTCGCGGTGCGGGCCCTGACGGCCCACGCGAATGCGGCTCTGCTGCGTGCGCAGGAGCAGGACTGGTCGCCCTCGTTCGTCGCGCTCGTCGAGGGCGACGGCGACGCGCCCTCGTCGTGGCGGCGCGGCGCATCGGCGCTGGTGGAGGCGGCGATGCGCGCGGACGTGCAGGTGGTCCTCAACGCGATTGTCGGTGCGGCAGGGCTCGATGCCACGCTCGCTGCGCTCGGGGCGGGCAAGCGCGTGGCGCTGGCGAACAAGGAATCGCTCGTGGTGGGCGGCGCGCTCGTGGAGGCGGCTGCACGGCAGGGGGGCGGGGAAGTGGTCCCCGTGGACAGCGAGCACTCGGCGATCCTGCAGTGCCTCGCCGGGCGCAGCGCCAGTGACGTGCGGCGGCTCGTGATCACCGCGTCGGGCGGGCCATTCCGCGAATGGCCGGACGACCGGGTGCGCGGGGCGTCCGTGCAGGACGCGCTGAACCACCCGACGTGGTCGATGGGACGCAAGATCACCGTGGACAGTGCCACGCTGGCCAACAAGGCGCTCGAAGTAATCGAGGCGCACTTCCTCTTCGGTCTGGGGTACGACCAGATCGAGGTCGTGGTGCACCCGCAGAGCATTGTACATTCCATGGTCGAGTTCCGGGACGGCAGCGTATTGGCCCAGTTGGGTGTGCCGTCAATGGAACTCCCCATCCTGTATGCACTGACGCATCCGGATCGAATTGAAGACGCCGGGATTCCGGCATTCGATCCTGTTACCGCCGGACGGCTGTCGTTTGAAGCGGTGCGGCATGAGGTGTTTCCGTGCCTGCGCCTCGGTGTGACGGCAGGACGCGCCGGCGGAGCCGCCCCTGCGGTGTTCAACGGAGCGAATGAGGAGGCGGTGGCACTGTTTCTCGAGGGACGGGTGTCGTTTGGCGCGATCGCGGACGGCATCGAGGCCGCGCTCGACCGACACGCAGCACTCCCGGGTGGCACCCGGGAAGCGCTCTGGCAGGCGGACGCCGAAGCACGACGAACCGTGAGGGAGAGCTTGGGATGTCATTAGCGTGGCTTGCGCCGATCCTCGTGCTTGGGCTCGTGATCTTCGTTCACGAGCTCGGGCATTTCCTGGCCGCCAAATGGACCGGCGTCTACGCGCCGCGGTTCTCCATCGGCTTCGGCCCCGCCCTGTGGAAGCGCCGGCGTGGCGAAACGGAATATGTGCTGGCGGCGATCCCGCTCGGCGGCTACGTGCGCATGGCGAGCCGCGACGATGAGACGATGGCGGCGATCGAGGGCGGGAAGCCGGAGGGCTTGGCCGCCGAGCAAGTGCACGCGGCGACTGGCGCGGTCGGCGGACCGCTCGCTTCGAACCCGGCCGACTGGGACGAGGAGGCGATGGTCCCCTTCGGTCCCAAGCCGGTGCCGCCGCACCGCTGGTTCGAGAGCAAGCCGTTGTGGGCGCGCCTCGTGATCATGCTTGCCGGCGTGGCGATGAATGTGGTGCTCACCTTCGTCGTCTCCACAGGCGTGTTTGCGTACTACGGCCGTTCGTATGTGCCGGCGGTGGTGGACTCGGTGATTGCCGACATGCCGGCAAGAAGCGCCGGACTGCAACAGGGCGACTCGATTGCGGCCATCAACGGTTTGCCGGTGCGCGCGTGGAGCGACATGCTCACGACGATCTCCGCGTCGGCGGGCAAGCCCCTCACGCTCGATGTCATCCGAGCGGGACGGCCGGTACAACTGACGATGACCCCGGTCGCGCAGAAAGGGGTGGACGCCGTGACGGGGAAGGCGGTGACCGTCGGCCGGATCGGGGCGTACCCTCAGGAGAAGATCGAGCGCCAGAGCATCGGGCTGGCAGCAGCGACCGTGGCCGGCGGGCAGGCCACCTGGACAATGGCCACATCGGTGGTCGGCGTGGTGGGTGGGCTCTTCAGAGGGTCCATCTCGGTGAAGAACCTGGGCGGGCCGGTGGCGATTGCTCGCACCTCGGTGGCTGCCGCGAAGACCGGTCTGGAGAACCTCTGGGCGCTTATCGCCTTTCTCAGTATCAACTTAGCCGTCCTGAACCTGCTGCCGATTCCGATCTTGGACGGCGGTCAGGTTGTGATGACCATCGCGGAGTCGGTAAAGGGATCGCCCTTTACGATTCGAACCCGCGAAATGGTGATGCGCCTCGGACTGGCGGCCATCGTGGCGCTATTTGCGGTGGTGATGTTCAACGACATCGTGGCGTTGTTCAAGTAACGATTGGGGAGTTGGACCGAGGATTTCGATCCGGGATTTCGACGGAGGACAGTGATCGGCGATCGGGCTGGGATCGCTCATCCGGCTCCTCGTTCGAGGTCCGAGGTCGCAATCCTCGGTTCATTTCCTAAGTCAGTACCGGGGCTTTACATACACCCCCAAGTAGGGTATTTTCCCAAGCTAACAAGGAATCGGACTAATCACCGAAGTACGCAGGGAACCAGCGCAATGCCTTTCGAAAAGAAGCCGGCGATCGCCAAGCATCGCCGCCACGACACCGACACGGGGTCGTCGTACGTCCAAGTCGGCGTGATGACGGAGCGGATCAACTACCTCACCGAGCATTTTCGCTCCCACGCCAAGGACCATCACGGCCGCCGCGGGCTGCTGAAGCTTGTCGGCAAGCGCCGTCGTCTGCTTGACTACCTCAAGCGCACGGACGTCGAAGGCTATCGCAAGCTCATCTCCGACCTGGGTCTGCGTTACTAAGAATCACGCAACGCTTCTCGCGCGGGCGCATTTGGCGGCCCGCGCGTTTTGCGTTCCACCGGAACACACCACACATGATGCATCGCATTGAGCGGACCTTTGCCGGGCGCAAGCTCGTCCTCGAGACGGGGCGCATGGCGAAGCAGGCCGCGGGCTCGGCGCTCGTGCAGTTCGGCGACACCATGGTGCTCGCCGCCGTCACCGTCAGCGACAAGAAGAGCCCCCTGCCGTTCTTCCCGCTGACCGTCGAGTACAAGGAAAAGACCTACGCCGCCGGCAAGATCCCGGGCGGGTTCATCAAGCGGGAAGGGCGCCCGCGCGACGAGGAAATCCTCTCGTGCCGCATCATCGACCGGTCCATCCGGCCGCTCTTCCCCGAGGGCTTCCAGAACGAAGTCCAGGTCTTCATCTACGTCATCTCGGCCGACCAGGAGAATGACGCCGACGTGCTCGGCCTGCTCGCCACGTCGTTCGCGCTCAGCGCGTCGAAGATTCCGTGGGCCGGGCCGATTGCCGGCGTGCGCGTGGGCCGCGTGGAAGACAAGTGGGTGCTGAACCCCACCTTCCAGGCGCTCGAGTTCTCGGACATGGACCTCGTGGTTGCCGGCTCGCAGGACTCGATCATGATGGTCGAGGGCGGCGCGCTCGAGATCAGCGAGGACGACGTCATCAAGGGCCTTGGCATCGCGCAGGGCGGCATCCGCGAGCTGATCGCGATGCAGCAGGAAATCCTGGCGAAGATGGACGTCCAGAAGATGGAGTGGAGCAGGAACGAGACGCCCGCGGACGTGCAGAAGATCGTGACGAAGGCGGCGAAGGCGAAGATCGAGGCCGCAATCAATCAGAAGGAGAAGCACACCCGCATCCAGGCCGTTGAGGCCGTCAAGGACGCGGTGAAGGAGGAGCTTTCCGCAACGCTGGCGCCGGAGCAGGTGCCGTTCATCGGCAACGTGCTCGGCGACCTCGAGTACAATGCCCTCCGCGAGCAGGTGCTGGAGACCGGACTGCGCGTCGACGGCCGCAAGCCGACGGAAGTGCGCCCGATCAGCATCGACACGAGCGTGCTGCCCCGCGCGCACGGCTCCGCGCTCTTCACGCGCGGCCAGACGCAGGCGCTCGTCGCCGCGACGCTGGGCACGGCCAACGACGTGCAGCGCATGGATTCGATTGATGACGCCAAGGAGACCACCAAGGCGTTCATGCTGCACTACAACTTCCCGCCGTTCTCGACGGGTGAAGTGCGTCCGATGCGCGGCACCAGCCGCCGCGAGATTGGGCACGGCAACCTGGCCGAGCGCGCCTTGCAGGGCGTGCTCCCCGACTTCGCCGCGTTCCCGTACACCATTCGCATCGTCTCCGACGTGCTGGAGTCGAACGGCTCGTCGTCCATGGCGTCGGTGTGCGGCGGATCGCTCTCGTGCTTCGACGCGGGCATCCCGCTGAAGGGCGCGGTGGCCGGCGTGGCGATGGGCCTGATCAAGGAAGGCAAGAAGTACGCGGTGCTCACCGACATCCTGGGCACCGAGGACCACCTCGGTGACATGGACTTCAAGGTGGCCGGCACGAAGGACGGCATCACCTCCATCCAGATGGACATCAAGATCCAGGGGCTCGACCTGAAGATCATGGCCGAGGCGCTGGCGCAGGCGAAGCAGGGCCGCCTGCACATCCTGGGCGAGATGAACAAGGCGATCAGCGAGCCGCGCGCGGAGTTGAGCCCGTGGGCGCCGCGCATCGTGACGATGAACATCAACCCCGAGAAGATCGGCGACCTGATCGGCCCGAAGGGGAAGACGATCCGCGGCATCCAGGACGAGACGGGTGCCGAGGTGACGGTGGACGACAGCGGGCTGGTGACCATCGCGGCCGTTGGCGGCGAGGCGATGGAGCGCGCGCGACAGATGGTGGCGGCGATCACCGCCGAGCCGGAAGTCGGTCTCACCTACGAGGGGACGGTGAAGAGCGTCACCGCGTTCGGCGCGTTCATCGAGATCATGCCGGGCACGGAAGCGCTGCTGCACGTCTCCGAGATGCGCCACACGCGCGTCGAGAAGCCGGAGGACGTGGTGAAGAAGGGCGAGCGCGTCACGGTCAAGCTGGTGGAGCGTGACGAGCGCGGCCGCCTGCGGCTGTCGATGAAGGCGCTGCTGCCGAAGCCGGGTGCGCCGGAGGGCGGCGCGGCCGCCGCGCCGGCCGCCGAGGGCGATGCGTATGCCGCGCCCGACGCAGCGCCCACCGCGCCGCAGGCCGAGGGTGGCGAGGCGCCGCAGCACGAGCGCAAGCATCGCGAAGGCGGCGATCACGGGCGCGGTGGACGTGGGGGACGTGGCGGCCGCGGGCCGCGCAAGTAGCATGACTGACACCCCCGCCCCGGCGACGGGGGTGCAGCGCACCGTGCTGCCCAATGGACTGACCGTGCTCTCGGAGTTCTATCCGGGAGTGCGGTCGGTTGCTTTGGGGGCCTGGGTGCGCGCCGCGTCAGTGCACGAGACGCCGGACGTGATGGGCGTCTCGCATCTCCTCGAGCACATGGTGTTCAAGGGGACCGAGCGCCGCACCGCGCACGAGTTGGCGCTGTCGCTCGAGTCGCTGGGCGGCTCGCTCGACGCGTTCACGGCGCGCGAGCACACCTCGTTTCAAGCGCGCGTGCTCGACGAGCATCTTCCCGAGGCGGCCGACGTGATGTTCGACTTGATGTTCCGGCCGCTGCTGCGGGCCGAGGACCTCAAGCTCGAACGCAAGGTGGTGCTCGAGGAGATCTCGATGGTGGAGGACACGCCGGACGATCTCGTCTTCGAACTCCACAACGCGACGCTGTGGGGCGCGCATCCGATGGGCTACTCCATCCTCGGCACGCGCGATTCCGTGGCGAGCATGCGCCTGGACGATGTGCGCGCGCTGCACGAGCGGGCGTACCACCCGCCGCACGTGGTCGTGGCCGCGGCCGGCAACGTGACCCACGACCGACTGCTGGCCGTGCTGGCGGAGGCGGGGTGGGCCGACCTGCCGCGCGGCGACGGCGTCCCGATGGTCGAGGTGCCGGTTGTGGCCGCTCCGCCGGCGCGGCGCGACGTGACACGCGATGGCGCGCAGTGCCACGTCGTGCTTGGCTCGGCCACCGTGCCCCATCGCGACGGGCGGCGATACGCGCTGATGCTGGTGGACACGCTGCTGGGCGGAGGGATGAGCTCGCGCCTGTTCCAGAAGGTGCGCGAGGAACTCGGCCTCGCGTACAGCGTCTACACCTTCCAGAGTTTTCACTCGTTTGCCGGGACGCACGGCGTGTACGTGGGGACCGCGCCCGAGACGAGGGCGCAGGCGCTGGCGGCCGTGCAGGAGGAACTGCAGCGCGTCGCGGAGCACGGCATTCCCGAGCGCGAACTCGCCCAGGGGCGCCAACAGCTCAAGGGACAAATCACGCTGGGTCTCGAGAGTCCCGCGGCGCGCATGTACCGGCTGGCGTCGGTGGAGCTGTACCACGAGAAGTTCCGCCCGTTGGACGAAGTGCTGCGTGACGTCGACGCAATCGACGTCGACGCGGCGCGTGCGGTATGCGCGGAGTTCTTCCCGCCCGAGCGGCAGACCGTGGTGAGTCTCGGCCCCGAGAGCTAACCGACGGTCGGTGCGGGGCCGAGGTGCTGCATCAGCCCGACCGCGGCCGCCAGGTGATCCTCGACGTCGAAATGTTCGGCGTCAATCATCGACTGCACCGCGCATCCCTTGATGATGCTCACGCTCACTCCGGCCAACCCGTCCGGTGTGACACCGGCGAAGCGCTCCGGCTCGGCGCGCAGCACGTCCGCGGCGAGTGGGCGGAACGATGCGCGATAGCGGGCGAACTCGGTGCGCAACTTCTCGCGAATCGCTGCGTCGCGCACGCCGGCCATCCAGAAATCGAAGGTGAGGCGAATGCGCATCGGCTCACTGGTGAGGCGGCTCATTTCGCGTCGCAGCACGGCGATGAGGCGGTCGCTGGGAGAGGGAAGGGCAGAGACCTCGGGATCAACCAGCAGCACCGTGGTCTGGGCGAGCAGGTGGTCGAGGAGCGCAAGCAGCAGCTGACGCCGCGTCTCGAAGTGAAACATCACCAACCCCGGACTCACGTTGGCGGCCGCGGAGACGCGCAGGATGGTCGTCTCCCAGAGGCCGTGCTCGGCCGCCACGTCGTAGGTGGCCGCGAGGATCTGCTCGCGACGCTCCGGTTCCGGCACTCTCTTGCCCGGCATCACTCCTCCGTTCGTCCGCGTTCCGCACGGTGCCCGCTTCCGCGTCCGAGACGCCGCGCGCCCCGGCGGTCGCCATCGCGTTGACTGTGCTCAGGACTTAGCATAACATTGTATTGAACGGAAGTTCAATAGCAGTTTTCCAGTCTCGTTGGCCGTGTAACGGCGGCCGACTTGCTCGTCGCCGGGAGGCCGTGCCGACGGATGCCACAGGCAGCGCAAGTGTATCGGCCCGGTGTACGACCTCACCGGGGCGGCGCGGCATCGACCGTTGATGCGCGGGGCTGGCGCGCGGCGAGCACGCCGCGGTGAACACCGGGTTGCTCCTGACGCTGGCCGCCACGTGCCTGGCTCTCGGCATCATCGTGGCGCGGGTGTCGGCCACGGCGTGGCTGGTGACGACGGTCACCGGCGTGACGGCCGGACTGGCGAGCGCCGTACGCGTGCTCGCCGGCGACGGTGCGTGGGAGTGGCGGAATGCCCTGCGCGTGGGCGGGGAGGCGCTGCACCTGCGACTCGATGCCATCAGCGCGCTATTTCTTGCCCTGCTCTGCGTCGTGGCCGGAGCGGGGGCGGTGTATGCGAGCGAATACTGGTCGGATGCTGAGCATCCGCGGTCGGCGGGCGCCGGGCGTCGCTGGTGGAACCTGCTGGTGCTCGGGCTCGGCATCGTGCTGCTGGCGGCAAACGGGATCCATTTTCTCGTGGGCTGGGAGACGTTCACGATCAGCGCGTACTTCCTGGTCACGCTCGATCGCGATCATGCCGAGGTGCGGCGCGCGGGGTGGCTGTACCTGGCGGTCTCGCACGTGGCGGTGCTCCTGCTCTTCGCCTTCTTCGCGCTGCTGGCGATTCGCACCGGCAGCTGGGAGTTGGGCCCGATGCGCGACCGCGCGGACCTCGCGCCGCTCTTCTGGCTGATGCTTGTGGGGTTCGGAATCAAGGCCGGGGTTTTCCCGCTGCACATCTGGCTGCCGTCGGCGCACGCCAACGCGCCGAGCCACGTGTCGGCGCTGATGTCCGGCGTGGCGATCAAGATCGGCATCTACGGGCGCGTGCGATTCTCCGGCTGGTTGCCAACGCCGCCGGCGGCGGGGTGGGTGATTGCGGTGCTGGGCGTCACGAGTGCGGTGCTCGGGGTGGCGTTCGCGCTCGGGCAGCACGACCTGAAGCGACTGCTGGCCTACCACAGCGTGGAGAACATCGGGATCATCCTCATCGGACTCGGATTCGCGCTGGTCGCGACGGAGCAGGGATATCCCACGTGGGGGCGGCTCGCCCTGATCGGCGGCTTGTTGCATGTGTGGAACCACGGGCTGTTCAAGGGGCTGCTATTCCTCGGTGCGGGCTCGGTGCTGCATGCCACCGGGACGCGCGAAATGAGTCGGCTGGGTGGTTTGTGGCGACGGATGCCGTGGACGACAGGACTGTTCGCGGTGGGCGCCACGGCCATCAGCGGACTTCCGCCGTTGAACGGTTTTGTCAGCGAGTGGCTGATCTACCTTGGGCTGTTTGGCGCGGTACTGTCGAGCGGATCGTCGGTGTGGATGGCGCTGCCGGCGGCGATCATGCTGGCGCTTACCGGTGCGCTGGCGCTCGCGTGCTTCATCAAGGTGGGCGGCGTGGTCTTCCTGGGAGCGGCGCGTTCTCCCGAAGCGGCGCGGGCGCACGAGAGCGGCCGCGCGATGCGGGGGTCCATGCTCGCGCTGGCCGGCGCCTGCCTGGCGATTGGCCTGGTGCCGATCGCCTTCTGGCCAGCCCTGTCGCGAGCCGTGGGCACGTGGCATGCGGGGTGGCTCGATCCCGCCGAACCGGCGCCGCTGCTGCTCCTGGGAGCCGTGCAGGCTGTGGTGCTCACGGTGGCCGCCTT
>JAKAJN010000006.1:26879-60789 GCA_021813725.1 bacterium
CTTCGCTGCATGGCTCCTGTGGCGTCGCACGAGGGTACTTGGCTGCGCAATCGCCCCAACTTGGGACTGCGGGTACGCGGCGCCGTCGGCGCGCATGCAGTATACGGCCGGCTCATTTGCCGGCATCGTCACTGAATGGTTTGCCTTCATACTGCGCCCGGAGACTCACGCCGAGCGGCCCACGACCTTGATGCCGCCCGCCGCCAGTCACACCACACACACGCCCGAGACGGTGCTCGACCGGATCGTCGAGCCGATCAGCACGCTCGTCCTGCAGGGAGCGGTGGCGGCGCGACGGTTGCAGCATGGCCGCGTACACGCGTATCTCGCGTACCTTCTGATCGGCGTCGCGCTGCTCTCGGCTGTGGTGCTGGGGGGCGGCCGGTCGTGAGCGTGGCGCGCAAGAGCCGACGGTTGGTGCGCGGCGGGCGTGCTGCCCACTTGCACTCTCCACTCCGTGTGCCGTCATGTTTCTGAATCTCGTCCAGATCGCCGAGTCCTTTGGCGTGTCCGAGGGCGTCGTGGAAGGGTGGATTCGCGACGAGGGACTGCCGCACACGCGCGATCGCGGCCGGTTGCTGTTTGACCGTGCGCAGGTGGCGCAGTGGGCGGCCAATCGCGGGTTGTCGTCGCAGGCCGGGTTCCTGGCGCCGGAGCATTCCGTCTTCGCCACCGGTATCCGCCTCGAGCCGTTGCTGCGCACGGGTGGCATCTGGCGCGACGTGGCGCCGGAGGATGTGGGCAACGTGTTCGATCGGGTGGTGTCGGCGCTGCCACGCACCACGGCCTCCGTTCGCCAACTACTGGCGCAACGTCTGCGTGCCCCCGGCGGTGTCACACCGGCGCCGGTGGGGGGCGGTTTTGCCGTGCCGCACCCGAGCGCACGGATTGCGCTGGGCCGCGATGCCGGCACCGTAGCGCTCGTCTTTCTGCGCGATCACTTCGCGATGCCCGAGCCGCCCGCTGACGGCGTGCCGGTGACGCGGCTGTTCTTCTTCGTTGCGCCTTCGCCGCGCGCGCACCTCGACCTGCTCGGTCGGCTCGGGCGGTTGCTGCGCAGTGGACCGTCGCGTGACGCACTGACCGAGGGCGCGACCGACGAGGAGATCTTTCGCGTGATGGCCGCGCTGGACGAGGAACTCGCCGGCGTGGCGACCAAGGGGCCAACGCCGTGAGGGCCGGACCGTGGCTCGTGCTCGCACTGGCGGCACTCACGCTTTCGGCGGTGGCGGGTCGCCGCTGGCCGCGCACGTGGCTGGTGCTCATCGTGGCCGGAGGTGCCGCGGCAGCGGCGGCGTCGGTGCTCGTGCTGTCCGGCGCGCCAGGTTGGGAGTGGCGCGGTGCGTTCCGCATTGGCGGTGAAGCGCTGCACCTGCGCCTCGACGCGCTGAGCGCGGTGTTCCTCGCACTCGTGGGCGTGCTCGGCGGCGCCGGGGCGGTGTACGCCCACGGCTACTGGTCCGACGCACAGTACCCCGCTTCGGCGCCGCGTGGGCGAGCGTGGTGGAGCGTGCTGGTGCTCAGCATGACGCTGGTGCTGACGCTCTCCAACGGCTTGCACTTTCTGGTGGCGTGGGAGTCGTTCGCCATCGCGGCGTTCTTCCTGATCACGCTCGATGGCGGAGCGCGGGCCGTGCGATCGGCGGGCTGGCTGTACCTCGCTGCGTCGCACGCGGGCACGCTGGCGCTGTTTGCGTTCTTCGCGCTGCTGTCCGCACGTACGGGGAGCTGGGACTTGGGGCCGATGAACGCTCAGGCCGCGCTGGCGCCGCTCTTCTGGCTGGCGTTGTTCGGATTCGGGGTGAAGGCGGGGCTGTTCCCGCTGCACGTGTGGCTGCCGTCGGCGCACGCCAACGCGCCGAGCCACGTGTCGGCCATCATGTCGGGCGCGGCGATCAAGATGGGCGTCTATGGCATCCTGCGCTTTAGCGGTTGGTTGCCGGTGCCAAACGCGGCGGGCTGGGTGGTGATCGGCTTCGGCGCGGTGAGCGCGCTGCTTGGTATCGCGTTCGCGTTCGCGCAGGGGGACCTCAAGCGGCTGCTGGCGTATTGCTCGGTGGAAAACGTGGGAATCATCCTCGTGGGCGTGGGCGGGGCGATGCTCGCGAGCACCGCGGGCGATGCGGTGTGGGGCCGCTTGCTGCTGGCTGGCGCGCTGCTGCACGTGTGGAATCACGGACTGTTCAAGGGCCTGCTGTTCATGGGGGCGGGCTCAGTGCTGCACGCCACCGGCACGCGCGAGCTGAGCCGGCTGGGCGGCCTCTGGCGTCGCCTGCCGTGGACGAGCCTGATGTTCGCCGTCGGAGTGCTGGCCGTCGCCGGATTGCCGCCCTTGAACGGATTCGTGAGTGAGTGGCTGGTCTATCTTGGGCTGTTCGATGCAGTGACGAGTCGCGGGCCGTCCGCGTGGGCCGCGATTTTCGCGGCGCTCCTGCTCGGCACCGCGGGCGCACTGGCGTTGGCGAGTTTCGTGAAGGTGGGTGCCACGGTCTTCCTGGGCGCGCCGCGCGGACCTGCCGCGGCGAAGGCGCACGAAAGTGGGCGCGCGATGCTGGCACCGATGGGCGCGCTGGCCGCCCTCTGTGTGACGCTGGGCCTGGCGCCGACGCTGGCGTGGCCGGCGATTGCGCGAGGCGTGGCGGCCTGGCATCCGGCATGGCCGGCAACCGCGGCGCCACTCGCGCTGCAAGCCATCGGCGGGGCCCAGCTCGCGCTGGCGACGTTGTTGATCGCGGGCGCCATCGTCGCGTGGCATCAGTGGCGCGGGAAGCTGGCGCGTCGCGCCCTCACGTGGGACTGTGGCTACGCCGTGCCGACGGCCCGCATGCAATACTCGAGTGCGTCGTTCGCTGGCATCGTGACCGGCTGGTTCCGCTGGATCCTGTGGCCGCGGCTCGCTCTGCGCCGTCCACGCGGGCTCCTGCCCGCGCGTGCGCTCCGGTTGGAGCGGATCCCCGAGACCGTGCTCGAGCTGGTGATCGCTCCGGTGGGTGCGCTGTTCCTGCAGACGGCCAGCGGTGCGCGCCGCCTGCAGCACGGAAGCCTGCAGGCGTACATCCTCTATGTCGTGGTGGCTCTGGCGGCCCTGGGCGCGATGGTGCTCGAGGCGGGTGCGCGATGATGATCGTCCTTGGGTTCGTCCTGCGACTTGCACTCTGGTTGCTGCTCGCCCCGCTCCTGCCTGGCCTCATCAACAAGGTGAAGGCGTGGGTGGCGGGACGGCGCGGGCCGCCCGTGCTGCAGCTCTACTACGACCTCGCGCGACTCTGGCACAAGCAGGTGGTGATGAGTACGCTGGCGTCTCCGGCGTTCATCATCGGGCCGGCAGTCGCGTGGGTGGCCGTGCTGGCCGCGACGCTGCTCGTGCCGCTCGGGCCGGCCGGCGCGACGCTCAGCTTCCGCGGTGACGTGATCCTGATGCTGTATCTCCTGGCGCTCGCGCGGTTCGCGACCACCTGGGCCGCCATGGAAACCGGTTCGGCGTTCGAGGGAATGGGAGCGGCGCGCGAGGTGAGTTTTGCCGTGCTCGCCGAGGCGGCGATGATTGCGGCGATGCTGACACTGGCGGTGCAGACGGGAAGCGTGTCGCTCGCTACGATGCTGGCGCCGTCGGTCGGGACGAGTGCGGTGCTGCTCGCGGCGGGACTGTTCACGGTGCTGCTCGTCGAGAACTGCCGCGTACCGTTCGATGATCCGGCCACGCACCTCGAGTTGACGATGATCCACGAGGTGATGGTGCTCGATCACAGCGGCCCGCCGCTGGCGGCCATCCTGCACGGCGCCTCGCTCAAGCTGCTGCTCTTCGCCGTGCTGCTCACGCAGGCGGTGCTGCCGATGGGCACGTATTCCCCGGCGGTGGCGGCCGCCGTGCTGCTGACGGGCGTGCTCGTGGTAACAGTGGGCGTCGGGGCAGTGGAGTCGCTGATGGCGCGATTCTCGTTCCGGCGAGTGCCGTTGCTGCTCACGACCGCCGTGCTCCTGTGCGTCTTCGCCCTGCTCGTGGCGTGGCAGGGGGCCGCCTGATGCGCGACCTGAACCTTCTCATCGGGTTGGCGATGGGGCTGAACCTCGTCGCGCTCGGGAGCAGCCGCCTGCCGTCCATCATTCGCGCCACGGCGCTGCAGGGAGTGCTACTGGGCATCATGCCGCTGGTGCTCGAGCACGACATCGGCTGGCAGGTAGTTGCGGTGGCGGTTGCCACCGCTCTCGGCAAGGGCGTGGTGATTCCCGGGCTCCTGCAGCGGGCGATGCGCGCGGCGCACATCGAGCGCGAGATCGAGCCGTTCATCGGCTTCGTGCCGTCGCTCCTGCTTGGCGCGCTGGGCACCATCGCGGCGCTCGCCGTGGCGCGATCGCTGCCGCTGCTGCCCGAGCACGCCAAGTCGCTACTCGTCCCCGGCGCCCTCGCGTCCATGCTCACCGGGTTCGTCCTGCTCATCGGCCGCGTGAAGGCCATCTCGCAGGTCTGCGGCTACCTGATCTTCGAGAACGGCATCTACCTCTTCGGCCTTCTCCTCATCGGCTCGACGCCCCTGCTGGTGGAAGCCGGGGTGCTCCTTGACCTGACCGTGGGCATCTTCGTCATCGGCATCATCGTGGACCGCATCCAGCGGGCCTTCGATTCGCTCGACACCCGCAAGCTGACGGTGCTGCGCGAATGAGGGCGCTCCTGCTGATCATCGTGCCGCTGGCCGGCGCGCTCGTCGCCGCCCTGTGGCGGAGCGACCGCAGTCGGCCGTGGCTGCTGCCCGCCGTTGGCACCGTGCACCTGGCGCTGTCGATCTGGCTGCTTGCGCAGCCGCCGGTGGTTGCGCCGGCGGCGTGGATGGGATTCGATCCGGTGGCGCGCGCCGTGCTGCCGCTGGTGTCGCTGCTGTTCTTTGCCTGTTCGATCTACGCCGTCGCCTACCTGCGCCTGCGACACGAACGCGGCAACCGCGTGTTTGTGGCGACGCTGCTTGCGGTCATTGGCCTGCTCAGCGCCGGACACCAGGCGCGGCACCTCGGCGTGCTGTGGATCGCCACCGAGGCCGTGACACTGGCGGCCGTGCCGCTGCTGCATTTCAATGGCACGCCGCGAGCGTTTGAGGCGACGTGGAAGTACCTGCTGGTCGGCGGCACCGGCATTGCGCTCTCCCTACTGGGTTCGTTCTGCCTGGGCTATGCGTCGATGCACGGCGGTGGGAGCGGCGACCTCACGTTCGTGGCGCTCGCCGCGCAAGGCGCCGCGTTGTCGCGGCCGTGGGTGCTCATCGCCTGGGTTCTGCTGCTCGCGGGATACGGCACCAAGATGGGGCTGGCGCCGATGCACACCTGGAAGCCCGACGCGTACGGCGAGGCGCCGGGCATCGTCGGCGCCCTGCTGGCCGGTGGCGTCACGACGGTGGCGTTCACCGCACTCCTGCGCGTTCGTGCCGTGGTGGGAGCCGCAGGGGAGGGCGCAACGGCGGACCGAACGTTGCTGGCCATCGGGCTCTTTTCCATGGGCGTCGCCGCCCTCTTCCTGCTCGGCACGCGCAACTTCAAGCGCATGCTTGCCTACTCGAGCGTTGAGCACATGGGGATCTTGAGCATCGCGGCGTCGCTCGGGCCGGTCGGCGTCTTCGCCGCGCTGTTTCACGTGTGGAGCAACGGACTCACCAAGGGCGCCCTGTTCCTGAGCTCGGCCAACATCCGGCGCGCGGCGAACTCGGCGTCGATCGACGAAGTGCGTGGCATGGCCGCGCTGACCCCGCGCTCGGCGATGATCTTCGTCGCCGGGTTGTTCGCCGTCACGGCGTCGCCGCCGTTCGGACCATTCTTCAGCGAACTGCTCGTGGTGCGCGCGGCGCTCGGGGCGGGGCACTACCTTGCCGTGCTCCTGTTCCTGGCATGCTTGCTGCTGGCGTTCTTCGGCTTGAGCCGCGTGGTGTTCGCGGTGGTGGATGGACGGCCGCGGCCCGCCACGGTGGCGAGCAGCCGACGGTTCGTCGAAACTGCCGGCGCCCTGTTGCCGCCCGCGCTCCTGCTGGGACTTTCCCTGTGGCTCGGACTCTTCACGCCGGACGCGCTGCGGGAGTCGTGGACCGCGGCGGCCGCCCAACTGTTCCCGGCCCCATGAGCGGCGCCACCCTTCTTGCGCTGCTGCCCAACGCGACGTCGCTGCCGTGGCGTGACATTCCCGCGTGGCCGGCCTCGGAGTTCGTGCAGGTGACGGCGGCCGCGCTCGCCCGCGGAGCACGGCTCTGCAGCTGGTTCGCCGTGCCCGAGGAATCGGGTGACGCCGTGCAGCTCGTGGCCGTGCTGGCCTTCGATGCCGACAATACGCTGGCGGTTGGGCGCAGCACCCCGGTGCGCGGGTCGTATCCCGCGCTCACCGTGCTGCACCCGCAGGCACATCTCTTCGAGCGCGAGGTGTGGGAGACGCACGGCCTGACTCCCGAGGGCCACCCGTGGCTCAAGCCCGTGCGTGCCTCGGCGGGAGAAGCCCCGGCGAATGCGCCGTTCTTCACGGTTGAGGGCGGCGAGATTCACGAGGTGGCCGTGGGACCCGTGCACGCGGGGATCATCGAACCCGGACATTTCCGGTTCCAGTGCGCGGGCGAGGAGGTGATCCATCTTGAGATCGCCCTCGGCTACCAGCACCGCGGGATCGAGCGGGCGCTGGCCGGAGGACCGCATCGGCGTACCCTGCGGCAGGTCGAGACGATCGCGGGTGACACCACGGTGGCGCACGCCACCGCCTACGCGTCGGTGCTGGAGGCGCTGGGGAGCGGTGAGGCACCGCTGCGGGGGCAATGGCTGCGCGCCATCGGGCTCGAACTCGAGCGGCTCGCGAATCACACCGGCGACCTCGGCGCACTGGCCGGCGACGTGGCCTTCATTCCCACCGCCGCTGCCTGTGGCAAGCTGCGCGGCGATTTCCTGAACGTGACGGCCGCGCTCTGCGGCAACCGCTTTGGACGCGGCCTCGTGCGGCCGTTCGCCGAGGGCCCCGACGTCTCGGGCGCGCTCGTGCAGCAGGTGCTCGGCAACCTGACGCGCGCCCTCGCGGACGTCGAGCAGGCGATCGCGTGGCTGTGGGACTCGGCGTCGGTGCGGGCCCGTTTCGAGAATGTCGGCACCGTGCACCGGGCCCAGGCCGAGGAGATCGGGATGGTGGGCCCCGCCGCGCGGGCCTGCGGGCTGGTGCGCGATGTGCGATACGACCATCCGGCGGGCTGGCACCGGTTTGCTCAGGCGCCGGTGGCCGTCTGGCCGGGCGGCGACGTCTTCGCGCGGGCTCGCGTGCGTTCGCTCGAAATCCAGCGCTCAGGCGATTTCCTGCGCGAACAGCTTGTCGCGGCGCCCGAGTCTGGCCCGGCAGACGATTCGCCCGCCAGCACGGGCGACACCTTGGCCGTGGCGTTGGTGGAGGGGTGGCGGGGTGAGGTGTGCCACGTGGCCGTGACCGACGCCGCCGGGCGGTTCCGGCGGTACAAGATCACGGACCCGTCGTTCCACAACTGGTCGGGGCTTGCGTTGGCCCTGCGCGGCAATGCCATCTCCGATTTCCCGATCTGCAACAAGAGTTTCAGCCTGTCGTACTGCGGTTTCGATCTCTAAATCCGGGCGCTCCCCATGTTTGTCGTCGACACCCTGTTGCACCGATTGAAGCGCGGCTGCGAGACCATGGCGTATCCCGACGGGCCCGCGCCGGCGCTCCCGGACCGCCACGGTGGCGCGTTGCGCGTGGAAAGTGCGCGGTGCGCCGCGGGGTGCGATGCCTGCATCGGCGTCTGTCCCACGGAGGCGATCACGCGCGTGAGTGGCCAGTCAGTCGCGCTTGACTTGGGCCGGTGCGTCTTCTGTGCCGCGTGCGTGACGGAATGTCCGACGGGAGCCATCACCCAGACCGGCGACCATCGCATGGCGGCGCGGCGACGCCAGGACTTGGTACTCGGCGCCCCGAATCACGCCGAAGTGCGGCTCGCCGGAGAGCTCGACGCGACCCTGCGACGGCTTTTTGGCCGGTCGTTGCGTCTGCGTCAGGTGAGCGCCGGCGGCTGCAACGCGTGCGAAGCCGACACCAATGTGCTGGGGACGATCGGCTGGGATCTCGGTCGATTCGGCATCCAGTTCGTGGCGTCCCCGCGCCATGCTGATGGCCTGCTGATTACCGGACCCGTCTCGCGCAACATGCAGCTGGCGCTCCGAAAGACCTGGGACGCGGTGCCCGAGCCGAAGATTGTGATCGCGGTCGGGGCCTGTGCCGTTTCGGGCGGGCTGTTTGCCGACCATCCGGAGGTGCATCCGGGGGCCGAGGCGGTGCTCCCGGTGGACCTGCACATCCCTGGATGCCCGCCGCACCCGCTGACCATTCTCGACGGGTTGCTGCGCCTTCTGGGGCGCCTGGATGAGCGGCGGTTGCCGCCGGTCGCCGGCCGCTCCGAACGGGCCAACGGTAGTTTGCCCGACGCCGTTTAGGGGAAAAGCGAATCCCCGATTGGCCAGAACGGGTGATAGAATTAGGCGTTGTTCTTCCCTGAACATTCAACTTGCGATCAGACCATGCGCATCGGCATTCCGAAGGAAATCAAGACCAACGAGAACCGCGTTTCCTGCGTCCCGGCTGGCGTGGAAGCGCTCGTGTCGGCAGGCCACACCGTCTACGTCGAGAAGTCGGCGGGCGAGGGGAGCGGATTCAGCGACGAGCAGTATGTCGCGGTCGGCGCCAAGATCCTCAACACGGCGGACGAGGTGTGGAAGGAAGCCGAGATGATCATCAAGGTGAAGGAACCGATCGCCCCCGAGTGGCCGCGCATGCGGAAGGGGCAGACGATCTTCACGTACTTCCACTTTGCCGCGGACGAGAAGCTGACCAAGGCGCACATTGACTCGGGCGCGACCTGCATCGCGTACGAGACGGTGGAGATGGCCAACGGCGACCTGCCGCTGCTGATCCCGATGTCGGAAGTCGCCGGACGGATGGCGGTGCAGGAAGGCGCGAAGTACCTCGAGAAGCTCTACGGCGGGCTGGGCCTGCTGCTCGGCGGCGTGCCGGGCGTGGCGCCGGCGCACGTGGTGGTCCTCGGCGGCGGCATCGTGGGCATCAACGCGGCGAAGATGGCGGCGGGCATGGGCGCCAAGGTCACGATCCTCGACCTCTCGCTGCCGCGCCTGCGCTACCTGAGCGACGTGATGCCGGCGAACGTGACGCTGATCCACAGCAACCGCCACAACATCCTCGAGCAGATCTCCACGGCCGACCTGGTGGTCGGCGGCGTGCTGATCCCGGGCGCCAAGGCGCCGAAGCTCATCCGCAAGGAAGACCTCAAGCTGATGAAGAAGGGCTCGGTGATCGTTGACGTGGCCATCGACCAGGGCGGTTGCGTGGAGACGATCCATGCCACGACGCACGAAAACCCGGTGTACGTGGTGGATGACGTGATCCACTACGGCGTGGCCAACATGCCGGGCGGCGTGCCGCGCACCTCGACGCTGGCGCTGACGAATGCGACGCTCCCGTACGCCCTCAAGCTGGCGAACAAGGGGTGGAAGCAGGCGCTCAAGGACGACCCGGCGCTCCTGAAGGGACTCAACGTTGTGGACGGCAAGGTCACGTACAAGGGCGTCGCCGAGGCGTTCGGCATCGAGTACCATGCGCCGGAGAAGTTTGTCTAGGCGAGACAAGCGAGCGACAAGAGAGAGACAGCAGAGGGTCCGGCGCTCGTGCCGGGCCCTCTGGTTGTTTTGGGTGGGGTTGGGGCAGACGGGGCGCGGCGGACGCGCGGCGCTGGGACTCGACGCGCTCGCGTGCCTTGTCAGACGCACCCGCCTTGTCGCTTCTTGACGCGGCGCCTAACTTTCCTCGCATCCGCCGCCTTTATAGTTGTCCGCCCCCAGCCGACCGCGCGCTGCCGCGATCGCGTGAGCTTCGATGCGCTGGAATCTTCCGTTCTTCAAGTCTGGCTCCCTGTTTCCGGCGAACGCGATTGCCGTTGACCTCGGCACGGCGAACACGCTCGTCTATGTGAAGGGCGAAGGCATCGTCCTCAACGAGCCGTCCGTCGTGGCGATGGATCGCGAGACGAAGAAGATCAAGGGCGTGGGACTCGAGGCGAAGCGCATGCTCGGGCGCACGCCGGAGGGGATCACGGCGGTGCGGCCGATGAAGGACGGCGTCATCGCCGACTTCGACGTCACCGAGAAGATGCTGCGCTACTTCCTCGAGTTGATCATCGAGAAGCACGTCTTTCGTGTGAAGCCGCGCGTGATCGTGTGCGTGCCGTCGGGCATCACCGAGGTGGAGAAGCGCGCCGTGCGCGATTCGGCGCTTGGCGCGGGCGCCAAGGAAGTGTTCATGGTGGCCGAGCCGATGGCGGCGGCGATTGGTGTCGGCCTGCCGGTGGAGACGCCGACGGGGAACATGGTGATTGACATCGGCGGCGGCACGACGGAAATCGCGGTCATCGCATTGAGCGGCATCGTGAGCGATACGTCCATCCGCACTGGCGGCGATGAGATTGACACGAGCATCGTGCAATTCATGCGCTCGTCGTACAACCTGCTGATCGGCGAACCGACCGCGGAGATGATCAAGATCCAGGTGGGTTCGGCGGCACCGATGGGCGAGGAACGCGAGATGGAAGTGAAGGGGCGCGACCTCGTATCCGGCATTCCGAAGACCGTGCGCGTGCACAGCGCCGAGATTCGCGACGCGATGCAGCAGCCGATCCAGCAGATCGTGGACGCGGTGCGGCGCGCGCTGGAGATCACGCCTCCCGAACTGGCCAGCGACATCGTGGACCGCGGCATCGTGATGACCGGCGGCGGCGCGCTGATCCGTGGCCTCGACGTGCTCCTCACACAGGAGACGGGGCTGCCGATCCACGTTGACGAGGACCCGCTGACGTGCGTGGTGCGCGGCACGGGGCGCATCCTCGACGACGAAGAGAAGTACTGGTCGGTCCTCTCCACCTGACGGACAGTGCCGCGTCCGGCACGCAGCTCCTCCCGCGCGGACCAGGCGATGCTCGTCGCCTGCGTGCTGCTCTCGCTGGCCGCCCTCGTGCTGCCGTCATCGCTCCGCTCGGCCATCGCCGGTGGCCTGCGCGGCACCGTGGTGGTGCCGCTGGCCGCCCTGCAGGAACGCGCCGAAGTGTCGCGGCGGGCGGTGCTGGCGTACGATGCCTCGGTGCGCGTGGCCGACAGCGTGCGCCTGCAGGCGACGCAGGCCGAGTCCGCCGCGCTCGAGAACGAGCGCCTGCGCCGCCTGCTTGGCCTCGGGGCGGCGCTGCGCTGGGGCTTCGTCCCCGCCGAGGCGCTGCACGGACGTGGGCTTGGCGACGATTACACGATGACGCTCAGCGTTGGCCGCAATGAGGGCGTGGAGCCGTTCAGTGCCGTCGTGGCGCCGGACGGCCTGGTGGGGATGATCGAGCGCACGGACGCGCGGTCGAGCGTGGCGATCGTCTGGCCGCATCCCGACTTCCGGGTGAGTGCGATGTCCGCCGACGGGTCGGTGTTCGGCATCGTCTATCCGCACCTCGGCGCTGGCGCCACGCGGTTCCTGCTCGAGTTGCGCGGTGTGGCCTTTCGCAGTGCCCTGCGCCCGGGCACGCTCATCGTGAGCGCCGGCCTCGGCGGGGTCTACCCGCGCGGCATCCCTGTTGGCACCGTACTGCGCGAGATCAGCACCACCGAGGGATGGGCGCGCAGCTACCTGCTGCGCCCGGCGGTGCGCCCGGCCGATGCGCTCACGGTGATGGTGGTGCAGCCGCGGCGAGCCAAGGAAGGCATCGCGTCGGCCTGGCAGACGGCGGTGGACAGTGCGCTGAAGACCGTCATCTCGGCGGGCGATTCGCTGGCGCGGCGTCGCGCCGACTCGCTCGCCACCGCGGAGCGTCAGCGGCTCGACTCGTTGCAGGCGCTCAAGCCACGCCCCGATTCGGCGACGGCGATGCCGAGGCCGCCCGAGCGATGAACGTCGCCCGCGGCCTCTGGTTTGCCTTGCTGGTGGCGGCACTCGTCGTGCTGCACTACACGCTGCGCCCCGTGCTCGATTGGCGCGCCTCGGTGGATTTCCTCGCCATCGCCGTGCTCCTCGTTGCCGTGCGCGCGCGACCGGGCGTTGCGACGCTCGTCGGATTTGCCATCGGCCTGACGTCGGACGCGCTGATTCCGGCCGCGTTTGGCGCGGGCGCGCTGGCCTTCAGCCTGGTCGCGTACGCGGCTTCATCGCTGAAGGCGGCTTTCTTCGCCGACAACGTGGCGCTCAACGCGGTATTCGTCTTCCTTGGCAAGTGGGTCGCGGACTTGATCTTCCTCGCCGCGGAGCACCGGCTGGGAGGCAGCGATTTTCTGGCGCAGGCGCTGTTGTGGTCGCCGCTGTCCGCCGCGGTGACGGCCGCCGTCGGTCTCCTCGTGTTCATGGCGGCGCGTCCCGTGATGGGGACGCCGCGGGGATGAGCTTCCATCCGAACGAGATGCAGCGTCGCGGGCGGCTGGCCTCTGCCGTCGCGTTTCTCGCGTTTGTCTTCCTCGTGGGTTCGTTCTTCCGCACGCAGGTGCTGCAGCACGCGCAGTATGTGCTGCAGTCGGAGGAGAACCGGCTGCGCGAGGTGCCGCTCCCCGCGCCGCGCGGTGTCATCTACGACCGAACCGGCCAAATCATCGCCGAGAACCTGCCCGGCTATTCGGTGTCGCTGCTCGCGCCGGGCGTCGACTCCTTGCGCGCCGCACTGCGGCGTTTGTCGGGGACGATCCCGCTCTCACCGGAGCAGATGAACCAGGCGGTGCGCCGTTTTCGGCGCGCGCCCAACCGGCCGGCCGTGATCTTCCCGGACGCCTCATTCGACGTGGTGTCGGTGCTCGAGGAGCATCGCGTCGAATTCCCCGGGCTCATCATCCAGAGTTCGCCCAAGCGGTACTACCCCGACGGTCCCGCGATGGCCGCCTTCGTCGGCTACACAGGCGAGGTCAACGAAAGCGAACTGGCCAGCCCGGCGTTCGCGGGCTACAAGGCCGGCCAACAGGTGGGGAAGGACGGATTGGAGCGGCAGTACGAACCGCGGCTGCGCGGTCGAGAGGGGACGCGCTTCGTCGAGGTGGACGCGCGCGGCCGCGTCGTGCGCGAGGCCGGTGCGCGACAGGACCTGTTGCCGCAGGCGGCGCCGCCGCTCTACACCAACATTGACCTCGACCTGCAGAAGTACGTCGTGGCGCTCTTCGGCGATTCGCTCATTGGCGGCGTCGTGGCGCTCGAACCGAAGAGCGGGGCGGTGCTGGCCCTGCACTCGGCGCCGACGTTCGATCCCAACCGCTTCATCGGCGGCATTCCCGCCGACTACTGGCGCGCGCTCAACGATGACGGACGCCGGCCGCTCTACAACAAGGCCATCAAGGGGGCATACGCACCCGGCTCCACGTGGAAGCTGGCGACGGCGGTGATGGCGATCGAGCAGGGGGTCGCCACCCTCGACGATCGCATGCCCGTGGCGTGCACCGGCGGGTACCAGTACGGCAACCGGCGCTTCAAGTGCTGGGACAAGAAGGGACACGGCAGTGTGACGCTCGCGCAGGCCATCGAGTTGTCGTGCGATGTCTACTTCTATCAACTCGGACTGAAAATCGGCCTGTCGCGGTTGGTGGCGGGGGGCGTGCAGATGCTCGCGCGCGAGCGTACCGGCATCGATTTGCCGGCGGAGACGCGCTCGACCTTTCCCACCGCCCCGGCCACGGAGTACTACAACCGGCGCTTCGGGCCGCGCGGGTGGAGCAACGCCGTGTCGCTCAACCTCGCCATTGGGCAGGGCGAGAACGCGCAGACAGTGGTGAACATGGCGCGCTTCTACACTGCGCTGGCGACCGACGGCGCAGCCGCGCAGCCGCGCCTGCTCCGCGGAGCAGGGGAACGCACGCCGATGTTCCAGCTGACGGCAGAGCAGATGGATGGTGTGAAGAAGGCGCTGGCGGGCGTCGTGCAGCGCGGCACGGCGGCCGCGTCGCAGATCCGCGGCGTGATGCTGGCGGGGAAGACCGGCACGGCGCAGAACGCGCACGATCCGCTGCGCGACCACGCCTGGTTCGTCGGCTTCGCCCCGGCCAACGACGCCAAGATCGTCGTCGCCGTGATGCTCGAGTTCGGCGGGCACGGTACGCGCGCCGCGCGCATCGCGTCGAAGATCATCGAGCACTACCTCAAGGTGCAGACGACGCAGACGCTGAACACGGAGGGCGATTGAGCGCGCCGCGCCGCCGCATCGCCGACCCGATGCTCGTCGCGATTGCCCTCGCATTGTCGCTCTTCGGCATCGCGATGGTCTACAGTGCCGGGCAGACTGATGTGCCCACGGTGGTGGCGAAACTGTATCGCCAGCAGATCGCCTGGTTTGTCATCGGCCTTGGCGCGGCGTACGCCGTGAGCCGCGCCTCCGTGCGGTTTCTCGACTGGGTCACGGTGCCGGCGTATGCGGCCTCGGTCTTCCTGCTGTTCCTGCTTCTCTTCGTCGGCGCGGGCGCCGGCACGGCGGCAAGCACCAAGAGCTGGCTTGCCATTGGCGGCGTGCGCCTCGGCCAGCCGTCGGAGCTGGCCAAGATCGCGGTGGTGCTGATGCTGGCGCGGGTGCTCGCCGCCCGTCGTGAGGCGCCGCGCTCGCTGCTCGACCTGTGGCAGCCGGCCCTCGCGGTCTTCGTGCCGTGGGCGCTCATCATGCGCCAGCCCGACCTGGGCACCGGCATTGTCTTCGTCGGGATCTTCTTCGCAATGCTCTTCTGGGCGGGCGCGTCGTGGCAGCTGCTGGTGCTCGTCGCGAGTCCGGTGGTCAGCCTGATCCTGGCGTTCAGCACGGGGCTGTGGGGGGCGTGGTTCCTCGTGCTCATTGCCCTCGTGCTCTGGTACAAGCCGTACCTCGTCGAGGGTGTCGCCGTTGTCCTCGCGAACGTCGTCACCGGCGTCGTCGCACCGGTCCTCTGGGACCGACTCAACCCGTACCAGCAGAAACGCCTGCTGGTCTTCCTCGATCCGAGCACCGACCCGCAGGCGTCGGGTTATCACGTGATCCAGTCGCAGGTGGCGATCGGGTCCGGTGGATGGCTGGGGAAGGGATTCACTCTGGGGACGCAGAAGCGGCTGGCGTTCCTCCCCGCCCAGCACACCGATTTCATCTTTCCCGTCGTCGGGGAGGAACTGGGATTCCTGGGAGTGACCATCGCACTGTCGCTCTTCCTGTTCCTGCTGCTGCGCAGCGTGCGCATCGCCGCGCGATCGCCTGACCCGTTTCCGAGCCTCGTCGCCTTTGGCCTCGCCTCCGCCTGGTTCGTGCACATCCTCGTGAATGTCGGGATGACGCTCAACCTGATGCCGATCACCGGCATTCCGCTGCCGTTCTTCAGCTACGGCGGCTCGTTCATGCTGATGTGCTGGCTGTCGGTGGGCATGCTGACACGCATCTCGAGCGAGGGGCGGGGACCCGCGGACATGCTGGTCATTTGAGGGCTGAGGCGCATCCCCCTCCTCGCTCCTTGCAACTCCCTGTGATCTGCATCACTTTTCGAGACTATGGCTTGGTTCCGAAAGGAGAAGAAGCCCCGCGAACCACGGCGTGAGCGGCTCGAGATTCCAGCCGACGTCTGGGAAAAATGCGAGGCCTGCGGGCATACGGACATCCGGGAAAAGCTCGTCCGGAACTGGCATGTCTGTCCGAGTTGCGACTTCCACCGTCGCATGCGGGCGCACGAGTACGCCGCGTTGCTGCTTGATGAGGGGTCCATCGAGGAGACGGAGGTGGAACTCAAGTCCACCGATCCACTGCAGTTCCCGGACTATCCGGCACGCCTGAAGAAGGCGCTCGGCAGCGCCGGCGACACCGACGCCATCCTGACCGCGTCGGGGACGATGGAAGACATGCCGGTCAACCTCGGCGTCATGGACTTCGCCTTCATGGGTGGCTCGATGGGCTCGGTGGTCGGCGAGAAGATCGCCCGACTCGCGCAACGCTCGCTCGAGAAGAAGTTCCCGTTGATCATCGTTTCGGCCTCGGGCGGCGCGCGTATGCAGGAAGGCGTGCTGTCGCTGATGCAGATGGCGAAGACGTCGGCGGTGCTCTCGCAACTGCACGACCGCGCCATCCCCTACGTCTCGATCCTCACCAATCCGACGACGGGCGGCGTCAGCGCCTCCTTTGCGATGCTCGGCGATGCGATCCTGGCCGAGCCCGGCGCGGTGATCGGGTTCGCCGGTCCGCGCGTGATCCGCCAGACACTCGGGCAGGACCTGCCGGAGGGGTTCCAGACCGCGGAGTTCCTGCTCGATCGCGGCATGGTGGACGCAGTGGTGCATCGGCATCAGCTCAAGGCGACGGTGGGCCGCCTGCTTGCGCACATGAGCCTCAAGCCGGTCGCCGCGGCCTGGGAAACGGCGTAGCGACGGTCGCGGCACCGTGGCCAGCAGCCCGAAGACGTACCACGACGCGCTCGATTTCCTCTACGCGCGGACGACCGGAAAGTGGAAACTGGGCCTCGAGCGTGTCGAGGCGCTGCTTCACGCACTCGGCGAGCCGCAGCGATCGTTGCGCTCGCTGCACGTGGCCGGCACCAATGGCAAGGGAAGCGTGTGCGCGACGCTCGACGCCGTGCTCCAGGCACGCGGACTCCGCGTCGCGCGCTACACATCGCCGCACCTCGTGGATTTCCCCGAACGCTTCCTCGTCAACAACCGGCCGGTAGCCAGCGATCGCATCGTGGACTGGGTGTCACGGTGGACGCCGGAGGTGGAACGACTTGGGGCGACGTTCTTCGAGGCCACCACCGCGATGGCGTTTCAGTTCTTCCGTGAGGACGCCGTGGACGTGGCGGTGATCGAGACCGGGCTGGGCGGACGTCTCGACGCCACCAACGTAATCCGGCCGCTCGTCGCCGGCGTGACGAACATCCAGATCGACCACGTGGAGTACCTCGGCGCCACCCGTGAAGAGATCGCCTTTGAGAAGGCCGGGATCTTCAAGGCCGGTGTTCCCGCGATCGTCGGCGAACCCGAACTTGGGATTCGCGAACTGCTGCTGACGCATGCGCGCAGCCACGGTGCGTCGCCCGTGCATGCCGTGTTCGGCGAGTCGGCCATCGAGGATGTGGTGGTGACGGCGGACGGCACGCGATTCAACCTGCGACGGGAGCACGGGGTAACCACGGTGCGCACGCCGCTGGTCGGCCGGCACCAGGCCCACAACGCCGCCGTGGCGCTGGCGATGCTCGACGCCCTGCCCGACGACCTTCGGCCCGACGCGGCCACCGTGGAGCAGGGCCTGCGCACGGTAAGCCTGCCCGGTCGTTTTCAGCGCGTCGGCAAGCATGTGTTTGACGTGGCGCACAATCCCGACGGCTCGCGCGTGCTCGCCCAGACCCTGGCCGAGACGAAGATGCCGCGTCCGGTGGCGGCCGTCTTCAGCGTGCTGAACGACAAGAACTGGGCGCTGATGATGAGCGTGCTCGCGCCGCATGTGGACCTGTTCATCCTCACCAACACGCCGACCGCGCCGGCGAGCCGCGCCTGGAACATCGCAGAGGTGATGGCCTACGCGCGGGGTAACGGGTGGGCCGCGGAGGTGGTGCGCGACTTCGATCGGGCGCTGGTGCGTGCGGCGGAGGAGGGCTCGACCGTCGTGGTCACGGGGAGTTTCCACACCGTGGGCGACGCGATGCTGCGGTTGAACGTGTCGCCGACGCCGTAAGGAAAAGGGGCCCAAGCAGTTGCCGGGCCCCTGCGTGGCCGGGTAATTTGTATGGATGGCACAAAAGGGCCCTCTCCCCGGCTTCCGCGACTTCTATCCCGAGGACCTCGCACGGCGGACGGCGATCTTCCGCGCGTGGCGGTCGGTCGCGCGCCGGTACTCGTTTGTCGAGTACGATGGACCGCCGCTCGAGCCGCTGGACCTGTATACCGCGAAGAGTGGCGACGAGATCGTCGGCCAGCTCTACAGTTTTGAAGACAAGGGCGGGCGCGCCGTCTCGCTGCGTCCCGAGATGACGCCCACCTTCGCCCGCATGGTCGCGGCGCGTGCCAATGCGCTCCCGAAGCCGGTGCGCTGGTTCTCCGTGCCCCAACTGTTCCGCTACGAGCGTGCTCAGCGCGGGCGTCTGCGCGAGCATTTCCAGTTGAACGTGGACATCGTCGGCGAGCCGAGCGAGCTGGCCGACGCGGAACTGCTCTGCGTGGCGATTGACATCATGCGCGAACTGGGGCTCGGCCCCAACGAGGTGCGCGCACGCGTGAGCGACCGGCGCCTGCTCAATGCGCTGCTGACCGCCATCGGGGTCGGCGACGCGCAGCTCGCCGCGGTGTACGGTGTGCTCGACAAGATCGAACGCCAGCCGCGCGAGATTTCGCGCGAGAAGCTCGAAGGCGCCGGCCTGGTGCCCAACCAGATCGAGCGCGTGCTCGCGCTCCCCGACATCGGCTCGATGGACGACCTCGACCGCGATTTCGGCCACGTCGAGTCGGCGAAGCCGGCGATCGCACAGTTCGGGCGCTACCTGAGCCACCTGCATGCGCTGGGGGTCGAGGCCTGGGTGGACGTGGACCTATCCATCGTGCGCGGTCTCGCGTACTACACGGGCACCGTGTTCGAGCTGTTTGACGCCAAGGGCGAACTTCGGGCCATCTGCGGCGGCGGGCGCTACGACAACCTGCTCGGCCAGCTCGGCGGGGTGGACCTGCCGGCGCTCGGCTTCGGCATGGGCGACGTGGTGCTGGGCGAGCTGCTCAAGGCGCACGGACTGCTTGGCGACGCGATGGGTGCGGGGCCGGACTTCTGGGTGGTCAGCACGGAGCAGAGTCCGCCGTCGGCGGTGCTGCGCGCTGCCGCCACGCTGCGCCGCATGGGGTACGCCGCGGAATACGTGCTGAACGCGGAGAAACTGCGCACGCAGAAGTCGTCGGCACAGATCAAGGCGGCCGAGCGCGCGGGCGCTGCCTGGCTGATGGTGGTGCGCGACGAGACGCATGCCGAAGTGCGCGCCCTGTCGCGCGCCCCGGGCGACGAGGCACGCGACGGCGTGGAAGTGCTGCTGCATGACCTGATGGACCCCGAGCGCGGATTCGCCGCGCTCGCGGAGGCGGGCGTTCCCGCCCCCCGCGAAGACTGACCCAACGACCGATGGCCGACGACAAGAAGCTGACGACCCGCGCCGAGGATTTCAGCGCGTGGTACAACGAACTGGTGCTCCGCGCCGAGCTTGCCGACTACTCCCCCGTGAAGGGCTCGATGGTCATTCGCCCGAATGGCTACGGCATCTGGGAGCGGATGCAGCGCGCGCTCGACGACATGTTCAAGGCGACGGGTCACCAGAATGCGTACTTCCCGCTCTTCATCCCCGAGAGCTTCCTGCACAAGGAGGCGGAGCACGTCGAGGGGTTCGCGCCCGAGTGTGCCGTGGTGACGCACGGCGGCGGCAAGAAGCTGGAGGAACCGCTGGTCGTCCGGCCGACGTCGGAGACGATCATCTACTACATGTTCGCCAAGTGGACGCAGTCGTACCGCGACCTGCCGATCCTGATCAACCAGTGGGCGAACGTGGTGCGCTGGGAGATGCGCACGCGCCTCTTCCTGCGCACGCTCGAGTTCCTCTGGCAGGAGGGGCACACCGCGCACGTCACGCACGACGAGGCGGAGGTCGAGACGCGGAAGATCCTGGCGATCTACCGCCGGTTCGCCGAGGAATGGATGGCGATGCCCGTGCTCACGGGGCTCAAGACGCACAGCGAGAAGTTCGCCGGCGCCCTGCGCACGTACAGCATCGAGGCGATGATGCAGGACAACAAGGCCCTGCAGGCGGGCACGTCGCACAATCTTGGCCAGAACTTCGCCAAGGCCTTCGAGCTGCAGTTTCAGGATGAAAGCGGACAGATGGCCCATGCGTGGAACACGTCGTGGGGCGTCAGCACGCGGCTCGTGGGCGGCCTCGTGATGACGCACGGCGACGACAATGGCCTGCGTGTTCCGCCCCGCCTGGCGCCCATTGAGATCGTCATCGTGCCGATCTGGAAGAACGAGGAGGAGAAGGCCCGCCTCACGGCGGCGGCACTCAAGGTGCAGGACGACCTCACGGCGTGGACCGGGCGCGGCGCCACGGACCGCCTGCGCGTGCACGTGGACGCGCGTGACGGCATGCGTTCGGGCGCCAAGTATTACGAGTGGGAGCTGCGCGGCGTGCCGCTGCGCTTCGAGCTGGGTCCGAAGGATCTCGAGAAGCAGGCGGTCTTCGCCGCGCGTCGCGACACACGCGAGAAGCAGAGCCTGGCATTCGACGGGCTTCCCGCGACCGCGGCCGCGCTGCTCGACAGGATCCAGAACGACATGTTCCAGGCCGCGCTGGCGCGTCGGGAAGCCAACAGCGTGCGCGGCGGCATCAGC
Source organism: bacterium (assembly GCA_021813725.1). Lineage (GTDB taxonomy): Bacteria > Gemmatimonadota > Gemmatimonadetes > Gemmatimonadales > Gemmatimonadaceae > PNKL01. Next base: position 47,249 of record JAKAJN010000006.1, read on the forward strand.
TATGCGCAGTTCAAGGAGCTGATGGAAGGGGCGGGCGCCTTCGTGTACGCGGGCTGGTGCGGCGAGGCGTCGTGCGAAGCGAAGGTCAAGGAGGAGACGAAGGCCACGATTCGGTGCCTGCCGGACGCCGAGTTCTGCTCCTCCGAGGCGCCGACGACGTGCCTCTGCTGCGGCAAGCCGTCGCAGGTCGAGGCTGTGTGGGCGCGGGCATACTAGCGCGTCCGTTCGAGCGGCGCCACGGGACCCTGCACTGCGAGGGGGTCCCGTTGGAAGGCATTGCCGAGGTGGTGGGGACGCCCGCGTACCTCTACAGCACAGCAGCGCTGCGTGAGCGCTATCGCGCGCTCGACGCCGCGCTCGCCGGTGTGCCGCATCGCATCCACTACTCCTTGAAGGCCAACAGCAGTCGCGGGCTGCTGCAGGTGCTGCGCGCGGAGGGATGCCGCGCCGACGTGGTTTCGGGCGGCGAGCTGCTGCGTGCGCTCCGCGCCGGTTTTCCCGCCGAGCATGTCATCTACGGTGGGGTGGGGAAGCGGCGCGACGAGATTCGCGCCGCGCTCGAGGCGGGGATCCTCCTGCTGAACGTCGAGTCGGCGGCCGAACTGGCGATCGTCGAGGAGGAGGCGCGTGCCCTGGGTCGGCGGGCGCGCATCGCGCTTCGCGTGAATCCGGAAGTGCACGTTGCCAATGCGCACGAGTTCATCGCGACCGGCTCGCGCGGCCACAAGTTCGGCATTCCGTGGGGCGACGTGCCGGACGTCGCCTCGCGCGCCCTGACGTCGCCGCATCTCGAGCTGGCGGGACTCGACATGCACGTGGGGTCGCAGCTCACGTCGCTTGCGCCCTACCAGGACGGCGTGCGGCGACTGACGGAGCTGGCGCGCGCCCTGATGGCCCGCGGCGCGCCGCTGCAGTTCTTTGATGCCGGCGGCGGCTTGCCGGCGCGCTACGACGCGGAGGAGGCGCCGGACCTCGCGCTGTTTGCGGGGATTGTCGTGCCGGCGGTGCGCGCCCTCGGCCTGGAATTGATCGTCGAACCCGGGCGGTTTGTCGTGGCCGAGTCGGGCGCGCTGCTCACGCGCGTGCTGTATCGGAAGCCGAGCGGCGGCACCGATTTCGTGATTTGCGATGCCGGCATGTCGGAACTGCTGCGGCCGTCGCATTACGACGCGTACCACCGCATCGAAGCGGTGCGGCCCCGGGGCGACACGTCCACGGTGGACGTGGTGGGGCCGATCTGCGAGACAGGCGACTTTCTGGCGCGTGACCGGCAGATGGACGATGCACAGCCGGGTGACCTGCTGGCGGTCCACACGGCAGGGGCGTACGGTTACGTGATGGCGCTGACGTACAACTCGCGCCCGCGGGCCCCGGAGGTCTTGGTGGACGGAACTCGGTGGGCAGTCATTACCCGCCGCGAATCGCTGGATGACCTGGTCCGGCTCGAAGCCGAGACCGTTGAATGGGTGGAGGGGTGATGCGCATTGGGCTGATCAGCGACACCCACGATCGCGTGCCGGCCGTCGCGGCGTTGCTGCGCGAGTTTCAGAGCCGGTCGGTGGAGATGGTGCTGCACGCCGGCGATTTCTGCTCGCCGTTTGCGCTGCAGCCGTTTCTCGAGCAAGGCGCGCCGATGGTCGGTGTCTTCGGGCGCAACGACGGCGACCGTGAGGGGCTGCGGTCGACGGCGGCGCAGTGTCTGGCGTGCGAGCTGTTCGAGGCGCCGCACTCGACGCAGATCGGTGACCACAAGATCCTGCTTGTGCATGACCTCGCGGACGTGTCGGAACGCTCCATGATGTCGCACGCCCTCGTGGTTCACGGGCACGAGCACAAGCAGGAGATGAAATCGAGGGGCGACACCTTGATCGTCAATCCCGGCGAAGCGTGCGGGTGGGTGCACGGCGCTCCGTGCGCGGCGATCATCGACCTCGACTCGAAGCACGTGGAGTTCGTGAAGCTGGATGGGGCGGAGTGGAAGTTCTGAACGGCGGAGCGGCACCGCGCCGCACCCAGAAAGACCGCATACCACTGAGACTGAAACGGCCAGCGTGCCTGAGGACAGGGCGTGTCGCGCATTCTGATTCTTGACTGTGGATCGCAGTTCACGCAGCTCATCGCGCGCCGCGTGCGCGAGGCACACGTCTACTGCGAGATCCACCCGCCGACACGATCCCTCGAGTGGATCCGCGCGTGGCAGCCCTCCGGCATCATCCTGTCGGGCGGTCCGAGTTCGGTGACCGACGACGGCGCGCCGACCTTTGAGCCCGGCATTCTCGACATCGCCCCGCTGCTCGGCGTCTGCTATGGCATGCAGTGGATTGCCCACGCCGAGGGCGGCGCCGTGGTGGGCGGCGGCGGGCGCGAGTACGGCCGTGCCGAGGTGCAGGTGGTTGAGCCGGCCGGACTGTTCGCCGGATTCGACGCCGGCGAGAAGTCCACGGTCTGGATGAGTCACGGTGACCACGTCGAGGCGCCACCTCCGGGCTACGTGGTCACGGCAAGGAGCAATCGCGTGATCGCCGGCTTCCGCCACGAGTCCAAGCCGGTGCATGCCGTGCAGTTTCACTCCGAAGTGGCGCACACCGTCCGCGGCGCCGAGATCATTCAGAACTTCCTCTTCGGCATCTGCGACTGCGCGCCCGACTGGACGCCGGGACACTTCATCGACATCGAGGTGGCCAAGATCCGCGCGCTGGTTGGTGACCGGCATGTGATCTGCGGTCTCTCCGGCGGCGTGGATTCCTCGGTGGCGGCTGCCCTGGTGCACAAGGCGATTGGCGATCAGCTCACCTGCATTTTCGTGGACACCGGGCTCCTGCGCCTGCACGAGCGCGAACAGGTGGAACGCACGATGGGGCGGCACCTGGGGATCCGGTTGGTGACGGTGCGTGCCGAGGAGCGCTTTCTTACCGCGCTGGCGGGAGTCGGCGAGCCGGAGCAGAAGCGCCGGATCATCGGCCACACCTTCATCGATGTCTTCGAGGACGCGGCCGCGCGCGAAGGGAAGGGAGCGGCATTCCTGGTGCAGGGCACGCTCTATCCCGACGTCATCGAGTCGGTGAGCGCCAAGGGCGGCCCGAGTGCCACCATCAAGACGCACCACAACGTCGGCGGCCTCAAACCCGACATGAAGTTCCAACTCATCGAGCCGCTCCGGGAACTGTTCAAGGACGAAGTGCGCAATGTGGGGCGCGAACTCGGCCTGCCCGAGGAGATGGTGGGGCGGCATCCGTTCCCGGGGCCGGGCCTCGCCATTCGCGTGCTCGGTGCCGTCGACCAGTCGAGTCTCGACACGCTGCGTCAAGCCGACGCGATCTACCTCGAGGAAATTCGTGCGGCCGGACTGTACGACACCATCTGGCAGGCGTTCGCCGTCTACCTTCCGGTGCGATCGGTCGGCGTGATGGGCGACGGCCGCACGTACGAAAACGTGGTCGCGCTGCGCGCCGTCACGAGCACCGACGGCATGACGGCCGACTGGTTCGCCTTTCCGCCCGACGTGCTCGGACGCATGTCGAGCCGCATCATCAACGAGGTCAAGGGCGTCAATCGCGTCGTCTACGACATCAGTTCCAAGCCGCCCGCCACGATCGAGTGGGAGTAGCGTCTACCGCGGGCTGACGCCGCGCGGCCGTCACCACGAGGCGATGCGACGCGTCAGCTCGCGAAGAGCTTCTTGCGTCGGCGCTCCCAGTCCGCCTGCCACTCCGGAATCTGCTCGGCGGGCATCGGCGCCCCGATGTAGTAGCCCTGCGCCATCTCGCACTTGCTGGTGCGCAGGTTGACCCAGTCGGCGGCGTCTTCCACCCCCTCGGCGACCGTGCGCATGCCCAGCTGGCGCGCCAGGTCGATGCTCGAGTTCACGATGGCGCTGAGGACGGTGTTGCTGCCTGCACCGTGCACGAACGACCGGTCCACCTTCACCGAGTTGAACGGCAGGTCGCGCAGGTTGGCGAGCGACGACGAGCCGATGCCGAAGTTGTCGATGGCCATCGTGATGCGACGCAGGCGGAAGCGGCTGAGCGCCGCGAGCGCGGCATCGGGGTCCTGGGCGTATCGCTGCTCACTGACTTCGAGCACCAGGTCGGTCGGGGCGAGTCCGCTGCGCTCGAGCTCGGTGAAGACGTAATCGGCGAGTTCCGCGCGCGTGAGGTCGCTCATCGTGACGTTCACGGCGACGAATGCTGCCGTGCCCTGGTCATGCCAGTGCCGGCCCTGCGTCACCGCGGCGTGGAGCATCAGGCGCGTGATGTCGCGAATGAGCCCGCGCTCCTCGGCGACGGTCACGAACTGGCCCGGCAGCACGAGGCCGTCGCGCGGATGCTGCCAGCGCACGAGCGTCTCCGCCCCGGCCAGCGTGCCGGTGTGAAGGTTCACGATCGGCTGGAAGTGCGCGACCAGCTCGTTGTGCAGGATCGCGCCAGCGATTTCCTCCGCTGGGTACAGCCGCGGCGCAGCGGTCGTCGACGTCGGCGCATGCCAGCGTTCGAGCACGATGCGCAGCTCCGTCGGCCAGACCGGCTTGGGGACCGACCCGACGATCGTGAGGTCGCGGGACGCCGCGAAACGGGCCGCCGTCTCGACGAGCCGTTCGTCTTCGCCGCTGACCAGCACCACCGGAATCCGGTTGCGCCGCTCCGCCAGGAGTTCCAGGAAGGCGATGCCGTCCACGCCCGGCATGTTGAGGTCGAGCAGGATCAGCCCGATCGAGCGGCTCGGTGTGTTGAGCGCATTCAGAGCCGCGGCGGCGGAGGTGCAGCCCAGGAGCTGCTTGTAGCCGAGGCCGTTGAGCGTCCGAGCGAGCAGCTTTAGTTGCAGCGGATCGTCGTCGAGGAGCAGGATTTCGGTCACCGGATCATCCTGGTAGGCGCGGCGGGAGCGGCGCGCCGACCTGCGCGACGCGCTGTGCGACGCGCCAGCGGCGCGCGCGCTCGACGTAAGCATAGCGCACCTGACGTGGCTTCGCATCTGTCCGTCGTCCCCGCGAACGCACGCCCGGTGTTATTCTGAGGGCCGGATGAACCCCCACTCGCTGTCCTGGCCCACCCGCGCCGAGTTGCGCGAGATGCTCGGCATTGCCGCGCCGGTCGTTTTCGTGCAGGTCGGCCTGCAGCTGATGGGGCTGGTGGATACGCTGATGGTGGGACGCATCTCCGCGGATGCGCTCGGCGGCGTGGCGCTCGGCAACTTCTACTTCTTCAATATCGCCATCTTCGGCATGGGGACGCTGATGGCGCTGGATCCCGTGGTCTCCCAGGCCGTCGGAGCCGGAGACGAGGGGGCCGTGCGCCGCGGGATCCAGCGCGGCGTCCTGTTGTCGCTGCTGGTGAGCACCCTCGTCGCGGCGTGCTTTCTAGCTAGTGGACCGGCGTTTCGCCTCTTGCAACAGCCGCCGGAGGTCGTGCCGCTGGCGCACGCCTACGTGCAGATCAGCACCGCGGGTCTGCCCTCGTTCTTCGCCTTCGTCGTGCTCCGCCAGTCGCTGCAGGCGATGCTCAGCATTCGTCCGGTGCTGGTCGCCGTGCTCGTCGCCAACGTCGCCAACATCGCCCTCAATTGGGTGCTGATCTTCGGGCACCTCGGTGCGCCGCCACTGGGCGTCGTGGGCTCCGCCTGGTCCACCGCCATTGCGCGCTGGGTGATGCTGGCCACGCTGCTCTGGGTCGGGTGGCCCGAGTTGCGCGGGCACCTCACGACATCGTGGCGTGAGGCGCTGCGCTGGCGGCCGTTGTGGAACACCGTGCGTCTCGGCGCGCCGATTGGGTTCCAGTGGTTCTTCGAGGCGGGCGCCTTCGCGCTGGCGACGTTGATGTTTGGCTGGCTCGGCACCGTACCGCTCGCCGGCCACGAGGTGGCGCTGAGCCTGGCCTCGCTGACGTTCATGGTGCCCGTGGGCTTCTCGGTTGCCGCGGCGGCCCTCGTGGGGCAGGCGGTGGGGCGCGGTGACATGCCTTCGGCGCGTCGACACGCGGCGGGCGCCTGGGTGCTTGGTGTTGGCTTCATGGCCTTCAGCGGGCTGATGATGCTGCTGTTCCCGGGGGTGATCGCCGCGTGGTTTACCGCCGATCACGCGGTGATTTCCATCGCGGCCGGCCTGATTGCCATCGCCGGAGTCTTTCAGGTCTTCGACGGCACGCAAGCCGTCGCGAGCGGGCTCGCGCGCGGAACGGGCGACACGAAGGTGCCGATGCTCCTGCACCTGTTCGGCTTCTGGGGACTCGGCGTACCGCTGGCCGCCGTGCTGGGTTTTCGCACACCGCTGGCGGGAAAGGGGATCTGGTGGGGACTGACCCTCGGACTCGTCGTCGCTGCGGTGCTGCAAGCCTGGCGCGTACAGCACCGGCTGAGGCAGGACGTCGCCCGCGTGGTCGTCGAGCATCCGCACGGCTAGAGATGCACGCAGGCGGCGAGCATCGTGCGCGCCGCCTGCGACTGCCCATTCAACCGCGTGGGGGTTAGATCCCCTTCTCGTCGAGCAGCTTCATGAACTGGGACGGCTCGCTGAGCGAGAGCAGGCGCTCGGGGAGGTCGGGTTCCTTGGAGAACTGCGCAATCTTCCCGAGCACGGGGAGATACTGGTTGGAGACTTCCAGCGGAGGCGCGACGATCAGAAAGAAGAAATGCACCGGCTGGCCGTCCATCGCCTTGAAGTCGATGCCCTCCTTCTTGCGCCCGAAGGCGACGCGCAGCTTGCTGACCACGAGCGAACGGCAGTGGGGAATCGCGATACCCCGGCCTATGCCGGTGGAGCCGAGATTCTCGCGGCGCTTGAGCATCTTGAACAGCATCTGCTCGTTCTTCTCGTCGAGGCCGAGCAGGCCGATCAGCTCTTTCAGTACGTCATCCTTGGTGGCGCCGGCCAGATTGAGTTGGACGGCATCTTCGGAAAAGAACTCACGCAGTTCCATGCAGGGCCCCGGAAGCGCTGAATTGGTCGTTGATTTGCCGAAGCTAACTCCGCGCGCGAGTGAAGTCAAATCGTGTTGTTGCACGGACTTGGCCTTCCAATTAGGTTGATCAGAGTGCCTCGTTTTCCCTTTCAGGTATCCGCGGACGTCCCTGTCTTCCTGGCACCGATGGCCGGGGTGTCGGAGTCGCCATTCCGGCGCCTCTGCCGCCGCTTTGGCGCGGATGTGGTGGTCACCGAGTTTCTTTCGGCTGAAGGGATACGGCGCGAGAACCGCTCGACGCTCGGCAAGCTGCGATTTGGAGAGGACGAACGCCCGATCGGCGTGCAGATCTTCGGTGCGGAACCGCCGGCGATGGGTGAGGCGGCGCGTCTTGTCACCGAGCTGTTCGAGCCGGACTACATCGACATCAACTTCGGCTGCCCGGTCAAGAAGGTGGTGCGCCGCAATGGCGGCTCCGGGTGTTTGCGCGACCTCGACCTCGTGCAGCAGGTGATCCGGGCGGTGGCGGCGGGCACGCACCTGCCCGTGACCGTGAAGATTCGCAGCGGATGGAACGAGGACATGCGCGACCCGGTGGGGATTGCACTGCGCTGTCAGGATGCAGGCGCCCGCATGCTGGCGCTGCATGCGCGGTCGCGCACGCAGATGTACACGGGCTCGGCCAATTGGGATGAGATCGCGCGTGTGGCGCAGGCGCTGGAGATTCCGGTCATCGGCAACGGCGACGTCAAGACGTCGGCCGATGCACTCCGGATGTGGCGGCACACCGGATGTGCCGGCGTGATGATCGGACGCGGGGCGTTCGGTCAGCCGTGGATCTTCCGCGAGGCGCGGGCGCTCATCGACGGCACGCCGGTGCCCGAGGCGCCCGACGTGCCCGGCCGGTTCCAGGCGGCGCTCGAGCATGCGCGCATGGTGCAGGAGTACGAGCACGATCCGGCCGGCGCCGCCATCGAGTTCCGCAAGCACCTCGGCTGGTATGTGCGCGGGTTGCACAACTCGGCGGCGCTGCGCAAGAAGCTCCACGCCGTCGAGTCGTTCGGTGAGGTCGAGGGGATCTTTCAGGAGTATCTCGCCACCGATTGGGCGGCGCACCACGGCGCGGACGGGACGACGCGTGATGCCGCCGCGCCACCGCACGCGATTGTGGATCCGGCCGCGTGATGCGCGACCGCGTGCGCGCCGTGCTGGCCGACGTGGCCGCGGGGCGACGCTCTGTGGACGACGCGCTTGCCCAGCTCGATGCGGCGCCCGTGGAGGACCTGTCGTTCGCCCAGATTGACCACCACCGCGCCCTGCGGCAGGGCTATCCCGAGGTGGTGTTCGGCGAGGGAAAGACGGCCGATCAGGCGCTGCAGATCTGCTCGCGCCTCGCGGCGCACGGCGACGGTTTTCTGGTGACGCGCGCGGACGAGGCCATGCGCGCCGCGTTTTCGGCCGCGTACCCGGCGGCCGAAGTCGACGCGCTGGGCCGTACCGTGATGCTGCGTCGCGCCGAGGCGCCAGCGCCGCGCGAGAGCGGCGCGCTCGTGGTGACCGCTGGCACCGGCGACCTTCCGGTGGCACAGGAGTGCATCGTGACTCTCCGCGCCTTCGGCCACGCATCGACGCGCGTGGCAGACGTCGGAGTGGCCGGCATTCATCGGGTGCTGGCACGGCAGGAGTCGCTGCGGGCCGCGCGCGTCATCATCGTGGTCGCCGGCATGGACGGGGCGTTGCCATCGGTCATCGGCGGCCTCGTGCGCGTGCCGGTGATCGCGGTGCCGACCAGCGTGGGGTATGGCGCGAGTTTCCAGGGTCTCGCGGCGCTGCTCACCATGCTGAACTCGTGCGCGGCCGGGGTGGTGGTGTGCAACATCGACAATGGGTTCGGGGCGGCGGTGGCGGCGGCGCGCGTCCTCGAACTCGGCGCATAGCGCGTGGTCGCAACATTTGCTCTCGTCGCGGTCGGCATCGCGATCGGTGCGCTGGCCGGCTGGCGGTTCAGCGCGCGCCGAACGCCGCCAGCGCCGCCGCCGCCCCGGGTGTCGGCGCCGCCTCGCCCCACGCTGAATCCGCTGCAGGTGCTGCGCGGCGAAGACCTCGTGGCGCTGGCCGAGCGTGATGCGCGGGAACTCGCGGAGGAGTTGCGTCCGTACCTTGAGGACGTCGCACGACAGCACGGCGCGAGTGAAGTCACGCTCTGGCGCCGTCCGCGTGCTGACGTGCCGGCGCTGGAGATTGCCGCGTGGACGGGCGCCGGCGAGCCGCCGGATGGCGCGGTGTGGGGAACGGCAGCGGAGCGCGCCCTGGTGAGTTGGTCGGCGACGGAGCAGATGGTCGGGTTCGAGCGGCGTGATGGTGAACCCCGCATTGCCATCTGCCCCGTTCGGTTCGCCTCGGGTGAGCCGACGGGGGCGATCGTGCTCTCGGCGACCGATCGATTCCGCACCGAGCGCGATGGGCTGCGCGACTGGCTGCCGCGGCACGCCGCGCAGGTGGGACGGCTCGCCAGCCTGTTTTCGACGCGCAATGAGGTGGCGCGGCAGAGCCGGTTCACGCGCGCGCTGTTGCGCATTGCGCGCGACCTGCAGCGCACGCACGAGCCCGAGGCGCTCGAACACGAACTCTGCACGTATGCCGTCGAGGTCACCGGCGCCGAGTTCGCCGTGCTGCTGCGGTGGGACGCCACCACGCGGACGGGCCGCGTGGCGGCCGCTACGGACGGCGCGCCCGTACTGCTTCGCGACGGCCCGGTGACCGAGGGTTCGGTGGCTGGTGCGTGCTGCGTGGAGGGCACGGCGTCGTTCTGGGAGGACGCGCGCTATCTCGCGGAGCGTGGCGGCCTGCTGCGCGATGACGATGCCGGGGTTGTCACCGGCGCCATGGCGGTGCTGCCGATGCTGCGCGGCACCGAGGCCGTCGGCGCCCTCATGATCGGCGCCGCGCGTTCGGGCGTGCTGCGCGCGCTCGAAATCCGAAATGGCAGTGTGCTCGCCGCGCTGGCGGTGAACGCGCTCGAGGCGGCGTGGGAACTGGCCGATGCGAGCCGCCGTTCGCGCACCGATCCGCTGACGGGGCTGTGGAACCGCCGGCACTTCGACGAGCAGTTGGACCGCATTCTCGCCGAAACCGACCGCTTCGGCGGCTCCTGCGCGCTCGTGATTTGCGATCTCGACCACTTCAAGCGCGTCAACGACACGTACGGGCATGATGCCGGCGACGCGGTCCTGCGGCAGGCGTCGAAGCTCCTGCACGATGGGGTGCGCACCGTCGACGTCTGCGCACGGCTCGGCGGCGAAGAGCTCGCGCTGCTGCTGCCGCAGACCGCGCCGGATGGCGCAATGGAGCTGGCGGAGCGACTGCGCGAGCGTATCGCGTCGCACGTCGTCGAACACGCCGGCATCACGATTCGCGTGACCGTGAGCATGGGCGTGGCGAGCTACACGGCCGGGAGCGTGGGGAAGGCCACGCTGTTCAAGCGGGCCGACGAGCGGTTGTACGAAGCGAAAGCCGGCGGCAGGAACAGAGTCGTCGCTGAGTAGCGATGCAGGCTCAGGAGTCCGGAATGCGAGTGCGGATCCCGGATGCAGACGGTGACCGGCGATTGGCGTCAAGTCGCCAAATGTCATCGTAAGTCATTATCCCGCATCGGAATCCGGATTCCCTATCCTCCGTCGGTGGGGATGCCACTATATTTCACAGGTTAGTCGGGGGCGACCTGGTTTCGATTGTGTAGGTGGCTCTGTGGCTGCGTGCCGAGGTCCTCGGGTTCCTCGTAAAACCGCCTGGGAAACGTTAACTGCGAACAACAACTTCGCTCTTGCTGCGTAAAGCTTAGGCTTTACCCCAGCAGTGCCTGGTGGGAAGCCCTCCCGGGGCGGCTCGTCAGGTATCGCAAATCCGGGATAGCGATGCCGTACGTCCTCGACGGCGTTGCGAAACTCTAGAGGGCTCATCCGTCGGTCGGGCGCTCACCACCCAGCCGCCGGAAACATCAATCGGTGAGCTACGCACGTAGACGCTGTGGATGATCCTGTGCAAGACGAGGGTTCGACTCCCTCCGCCTCCATCATGTCGAGTTCGCACGTCAGCGGCGCCGTTGCGGTGCCGCTGATGTCGTTTGGGCGACTGGCGATTGCCGCACGCGACGGCGTCTGACATTATTCCCGCCGACATTCTCGTGGGTTCATCATCATGAGTCGTAAGGCGCTCAAGGACGAAGTCTTCCTCCGCATGGCCGGCGAGCTCAGCCGGCTCGGGACGTGCTGCCGCCTGAAGGTGGGGGCCGTGCTGCTGCGCCCCGACGGCGGCATTGCGTCGGCGGGATTCAACGGCGCCCTTCCGGGAATGCCGCACTGCACGCCGGAGTCGTGCAAGCCGGGGCAGCGGTGTCTGCACACCAGTCACGCCGAGGAGAATGCGCTCGGCTTCTGCGACGGGCACGTTGCCGTGGCCTACGTCACACACGAGCCGTGCCTGGCCTGCACGCGTGCACTTGTGCGTCGCGGCGTGCGCCGGGTGGTGTTCCAGCATCCGTACACAAGCATCGCGCCGCAGGAAGCCGAGGAGCGACGCTCCATCCTGGAGCACTTCGGCGTGGCGTGGGAGCGGCTGGAACTGGCCTGACGGTCGACGGAAGATGCGGCGCGAGGAACGGACGCGCAGCGGTCAGCGTCGGTGGCCGAACTCCGCATAGTAGCGCTCGATCTTGCGCACGTAGCCGAGCGTCTCCCGATAGCGCCAGCGCGGGACCTGCGGCGCCACCTGCTCGATGTGCGCCCACTCCGCGGCACTGCCAACCACGTCCTGTGCCGTGGACTGCGCCCGCTTGATGGTGCCTTCACCCGCGTTGTAGCTGCCAAACATGAACGCCGGCCGTTCGCGCTCGCTGATGGAGGCGCTCCAGAGCTTCCAGAGATAGCGGTCGTGCATGATGCCGGCGGCGATGTTCCACTCCGGGTCATTGATGGCGCCGAAGTCGGGGCGGCGGGAGGCGATGGCCGCGTAGGTGGTCGGCATCAGCTGCATCACGCCACGCGCGCCGACGTAGCTGGTGGCGTTCGGGTCGAGCCCGCTCTCCGCCATCCCTTGCGCCTTGAAGTAGCGCCAGTCGAAGCCCGGGCCGAAGTAGCGCTTGGTGTAACGCCGGAAGGTATCGTCGTAGCGGCTGGCGTTGCGCTCGCTGAGCCGCCGCGCGGCGGCGGCCGGTCGGGCGCTCGAGGGGCGATCCGGCGGTGTCGTCGTCGACTGCGCGATGAGCGTCGATGCCAGCAGGGCGATCGCGAGCGCGGCGCGCATCGGCGTCAGTTGAGCGCGTTGCCGACGATCAGGGCAATCGAGATGAACAGGGACGCGACAAAGATGGCCACGGCGACATTCCCCTTTCTCAGTTCGGCCGGGAAGTCCACCTGCGGCGTCAGTCGATCAATGACGCGGTAGCTCACGAACATCAGCACGACGCCGGCAATGGCGTAGAGCAGGTTGAGGGCGATGATGTCGAACTGCACGGCGACGCTCCGGGATTGGCGTGCCGGATTGTAGCACCGGCCGGCTCCGGCCGGAATGCCTGCGGGCTCGTTGCCGCCCCGGTGGCGCGGACGCGGCTAGTTGCCGTCGCGTGGTCAAGCGGTCAACGTTGTCCAGTGAAGCCGCGTCAGTGATGCGGTGCGTTCCACTCGACTCGCCCGTCGCGGGCAAGGATCAGGCATGAGGCCACTTCGTCGACTTCCACTGCTCGCGGTGACGTTCGGTGCCGCGTTGACCGTCACGGCGGCGGCGCGCACGCCGCAAGAAGGCGCCGCGCACCCATCGGCGGTGGAACCCGAGTCCGCGCTCTTTGCCTCGCTCACGTGGCGGAACGTCGGCCCCGATCGCGGCGGCCGGTCCATCGCCGTGAGCGGCGTGCGCGGCCGACCCAACGAGGCGTACTTCGGTGCGGTCGGTGGCGGACTGTGGAAGACCGCCGACGGCGGCGAGACGTGGGCGCCGGTCACCGATGGCCAGGTGCGCTCGGCGTCGGTGGGCGCCGTCGCCGTCTCGGAGTCGAATCCCGACGAGGTCTTCATCGGGATGGGCGAGACGTGCATCCGTGGCAACATCATGGCCGGCGATGGCGTGTACAAGTCGACGGACGCCGGCAAGAGCTGGAAGCACGTCGGCTTCGAACGCAGCGAGAATATCGCGAAGATCCGCATCCACCCCACCAATCCGGACATCATCTGGGTGGCGGCGTTCGGCAAGCACTCGGCGCCGAACCCCGAGCGCGGCGTGTACAAGAGCACCGACGGCGGGACCACGTGGCGCCGCGTGCTCTTCCGCAACGACTCGACCGGGGCGATCGACCTGAGCGTCGATCGCACCAATCCCAACGTGCTGTACGCTTCGCTGTGGCAGGCGTACCGCACGGAGTACACCATGTCGTCCGGCGGGGCGGGGAGCGGCCTGTTCAAAAGCACCGATGGCGGTGAGACGTGGACCGAGATCACGCGGAACCCCGGCCTGCCGGCCGGGATGATCGGACGCATCGGCGTGGCAGTCTCGCCGGCGAACGCGGGGCGGGTATACGCCCTGGTGGAGAACACCAACGGCGGCCTGTTCACGTCCGACGATGCTGGCGCGACGTGGACACGCACCACGGACAGCCGC
>JAKAJN010000057.1 GCA_021813725.1 bacterium
GGTGTTCGCCGGAACATTAATGTCGCCGCCGCGTCCACCGTCGCCGCCGTCCGGCCCACCCATCGGAACAAACTTCTCGCGGCGAAAGCTGGTGCAGCCGCTTCCGCCCGTGCCGGCTTCGACCCGTACCGTAACTCGATCAATGAACATGTCGCCTCAGCATCCTCTAGTGATCAGTCGCCGCTTCGGGCGCCCGAGGCCCGCTTCACGTGCGTCTTCCATCGTCCGTCAGTCGCCCTGTCCTCGCACCTTCTCCCACAGCGCGACCGCTCGCGCCAGGTTCGGCGCCTCCACCACTCCCTCCAGGGACGCGAGCGACTCGGCGATCACGCTGTCCGGCACGCCAACGTTGCGCGAGCCGTGGAGGTGCGAATGCAGCTGCCGATCCTGTCCCGACCCAACACAGGCCGCGACGATGCACAGCTCACGACGGCCGAGGTCGAGCCCCGGTCGGCTGAGCACCTTGCCGTACCCTTCGACAATCATCCAACGGTCGAGCTCGGGATGCAGGTCGACGATATTGCGCCGCAACTTCTCGTAGAAGCGGCCGTACACGCGAGCGCACGTCGCCTCGCCGGAGACGGTGTACGCTTCCAGCTCCCCCGCCTGCTGCACCACACGCTGCAACCCCGCTCCCTGCCCTTCTTGTGTTCGCCGCCACTCCCTGGCCGCATTGAGCGTCCGTGGAAAACCGCAGAACAGGTAGGATTGGAGAATGAGCTCCTCCACCCACTCCGGCGGTGTCCCGGCGCGTTGCACCTCGCGCAGTCCGGCACGGACGTCAAGTTCCGTGCCGCCCGCGACGCGTGCGGCGAGCTGCACGAGCGCTCGAGTCTCGCCATCGAGGGTCATCATAACCGCGGGCGGGGTACCGTCCGTCATCGAAACAATCCCGGCTGAATCGGGTAAGCGCAGCAGGGCGGGACGGCGCGTCCTGTGTCCCGGATCGCCTCCGCACCCTGTCTCTCCCCGCTCCTTCGCCTTAAGATACATCATCATCACCTGCCCTGACCGAGCCCATGCGAATTTCCCGACTGACGACGCTGTCCCTCGTTGCCTTACTCGCCACCGCCTGCCGAGGCGACAAGGTGCAGCCCGACGGCGCGGCTGCCGACTCATCGCTCACTGAGGAGCAGAAGGCCGTCAAGGGCGCCGAAGAATACCGCCAGAAGCAGGCGGCCTTTGCCGATTCCGTGCTCGGTCACGCCAGGAGCGCAACGGAAGTGGCCGAATCGTACGGCAAGGGCGTGCAGGTGGGCACCGTGCAGATGCGCGACTCCCTGCTCAAGTTCGTCCAAGCCACGCCGCAGTGCTTCAAGAACGGCCGCGACGTGGACCCGTATCTCGCCGGCACGGCGACATTCTACATCCACATGAGCGTGGTGGGTTCGGACGTCGTGCGACTGCAGAAGGGCGAATGGACGTCGCAGGCCGGAATGATCGTCGAGAAGTGCTTCAACGACGTCGCTCCCAAGTGGAAGTTCCCGATGGGAATGGCCAAACAGGGGCAGTACGTGTTGCAGGTGCAGTTCAAGTAGGGGAGAACGCTCCTCGAATCTCCCCCACCACCTCACCCCTCGTGTTCTTCACCGGTTTTCGCAGGTAGTCGGCGAGCCGCGGCGGAAGATCGAGGAGCACATCCAGCGTGCGCAGCAGCGCGACCACGGCCGCGTGCTGTGCACGCACGGCGCCATCCTCCACCTTCACGGTGAAGCCGATGCGTCGGTCGGGGACCATCACCGAGTGCACCCCTTCGGCGCCCACCTTCGTGATCACGCGCCCCTGCGTCTCCTGCAGCACCACGGTATCGAAGCGATCGGTGCCGCCCAGCAGGTGCGGGTGCGCGCGAAGGGCGCCGGCAATCCGGGAGGGCACTTCCTCTCCGGCAGCGATGGCCGCGCCGAGCCGCGCGTAGGCCAGCGCCATGCGGTCGAGCGGCAGAATCATCACGGCAGCACTGCAGCCATCCACGGCAACGCCCATGTCGTCGAGCGCGACGCCGCTCCAGCATGACACCTCGCCGACGCAGGCGCGCTGGACAGCATGGTCAATGCGTTGGTAGCCGTGCGTCGGCCACCCCATCGTGACCGCGCGCGCGAGCATGGCCGCATGCTTGCCTGAGCAGTTGTTGTGCAGTCGGGTCAGCGGCTGGCCGCCTTCACGCCAGAGCCGCGCGCCGCGCACCGACAGCGGCTCGTGCGGTCCGCAGGCGAGATCTCCCTCCTCGAGGCCGATCGAGCTGAGCATGCGCTCGGCAATTGCCAGGTGCTCCGGTTCCGCTCCGTGGGAGGCACAGGCGAGCGCGAGTTCAGCGTCGCCCCACCCAAGCGAATCGAAACCACCGGCGTGCAGGAGCGGCATCACCTGAAACGGTTTGGCGCAGGAGCGCCATGCGGTCACCAGGTGCGGGTCACGTGCACCGGCGACCAACTTCTCTCCCTCGACCACCGCTGCATGCACGCGATGTCGCGACTCCACGGTGTCGCCGCGGGTGACTTCGACGTCAAGGGACAGCTGGCGCATACCGCAATCTAATCGGCGCGCCTCGGCGCAAGCGTCGCGATCACGATGCCTGTCAGGATCACCGCTCCGCCGACGATCGTGCGCCCGGCGGGCACCTCGCCAATGGCCGGAAGCGCGAAGGCGATGAGGCCGGCGCCCACGGGCTCGCCCAGCATCACGAGACTTACCGTCGGGGCGCTCACGTGCTTGAGCGCCCAATTGAATCCCGTGTGCCCGAGCAGCATGGGACCAATCGCGATGGCGGCAAAGAGCGTGATCTCGCGCGCCGGCTGCGGTGCGAGTGGCACGCCCATCAGCGCCGAGAAGGCGATGAGCAGGACAAAGCACGTGCCGTAGACAAGGGTCACATACGGCCACAGATCCAGCTTGGCGCGCAGGCGGCGCGCGGACAGATAGTAGAAGCTCACCGTCAGCGCACCGAGCAGGGCGAGCCCATTGCCCAGCAGTTCCCTGTCCCTGCACCACACCGTGCTCGTGCCGCTGCACCCTCCAACCCCCGTCCCTTCGCCCAACGCAACGATGGCCGCCCCCGCCAGCCCAATCGCCGTGCCGATGTATTGCCGATGCGTCGGCCGTTCCCCGAGCCAGAGCGCGGAGCCGGCGATCATCGCCACCGGATGCAGGTTCACGAGCAGCACCGACGCGGCCACGGTGGTCATGCCCAGCGAGGCGATCCAGCTCCAGAAGTGGACGGCGAGGAACGCGCCGGCGGCGATCGCGATCGCCAGGTCGCGGCGCGACAGATTGCGCCACTGGCGCCATCCGCGCGTATACGTCAACGGCACCGCGACGAGGAGCAGCGAGAAGCCAAGCCGCCACGTGGCGATGGCCAGGGGCGGCGCGTCGCTCAGGCGCGCGAGCGGGCCCGACGTGGAGATGCCAAGCAGCGCGAGCGCGAGGACGAGGACAAGCACGCCAAGAATATGGCGTGCAGCCACGTGTGGTGCAGGGGACGCGCAGCGAAGCTACCTTTTAGCTGCACTTCCCCCTGTACCGTGCATCAAGACGTCGCCCCGAACTCCACACCCTGCACCCCGTGTTGACCCGCCCTCGCCTTGAATCGCTGCTCGCTGCCGCGCCGCGCCTGCGCATCGCCGTGCTCGGCGACGCCATGCTCGACGTCTATCTGCGCGGGGACGTGGATCGCATCTCCCCGGAGGCGCCGGTCCCCGTGGTGCGCGTCCGCGAGCGCAAGGATGCGCTGGGCGGTGCGGCCAATGTCGCGCAAAACGTCGCTGCGCTTGGGGCCCGGGCAGAGCTCGTGGCGATGGTCGGCAGCGACGACGCGGGTGAACGGCTCCGGCAGATGCTCGACGCGCTCGGCGCCGACACGCGGGGACTCGTGCGCACCTCGCGTCCCACCACCACCAAGACCCGCGTACTCGCGCGCGCGCAGCAGCTGCTGCGGGTGGATGAGGAGGTGGACCACGACTGCCTCGAGAGCGAAGTCGCTTTGCTGAACGCCGCAATCGACCGCGCCGTGGCGGCGTCCGACGCGCTCGTGCTTGAGGACTACAACAAGGGCGTGCTCGTGGCGCCGGTGATCGCCCGCGCCATTTCTCAGGCGCGCATCAAGGGCATTCCGATCGTCGTGGATCCCAAGTACCGCAACTTCTTCGAGTACAAGGGCGCGACGGTGTTCAAGCCCAACCGTCGCGAACTGGAAGCCGCGCTCGGTGCCGC
Organism: bacterium; assembly: GCA_021813725.1. Lineage (GTDB taxonomy): Bacteria > Gemmatimonadota > Gemmatimonadetes > Gemmatimonadales > Gemmatimonadaceae > PNKL01. The sequence continues at coordinate 4,207 of JAKAJN010000057.1, forward strand.
CGTGGACCTCGACCATCCGGATGCACTGCCCCTCGTGCTCGAACGCCTCGGCGTCGAGACGCTGCTGTTGACGCTCTCGGAGAAGGGCATGGCAATCGTCCAGCGCGAAGGCGCGGAACGATTGCGGGGCGTCGGACGCGGCGATGAGCGGCGCGCAACGCCGGCCGCGACGGCCCCGGTACGCGTGGATCGCATTCCCACCACGGCGCGCGAAGTGTACGACGTCGTGGGCGCCGGCGACACGGTCACCGCGTATCTCGCGGCGATGCTGGCCGCAGGCGCCACGCCGCTCGAGGCAGCCGTCGTCTCCAACTACGCCGCGGGCGTGGAAGTCGGCAAGCTTGGCGCCGCGACGGTGAGCCCCGCGGAAGTGCTCGAGGCGTTCGACCGGCACACGGGCTAGACGCGCCCCGCTGCGGGGCGTCGCTACGCGCCGAACGCAAACGACCCGGCGATTGCTCGCCGGGCCGTCCGTGTGCGCCGGAGCTGGGGGCCTAGTCGCGTAGGCTGATCCCGACGTCGGTGCCATTGCGGCGCGGTGCGCGCCGCTGACTCATCAAAATGTGGGAGTCTCAATTAGGACTGTCAATAGGACCGGGCGCCTCGTAGTTTTCGCGTCACGCGGGCCCTTAGCTCAGCGGTTAGAGCAGCGGACTCATAATCCGACGCGCGATGGTTCGAATCCATCAGGGCCCACTCTGCACTTCGACGCGCACGCCCGGCCCTCAGAACCAGGCGGGATCCGCAGTCAGCGTTGTGTCGTCGAGCCGGTTCAACAGCGCGAGGTCCGGCGCGATGCGCGGCAGTTCGAACGCGAACCAATAACGCATGGCCGCGAGCTTCCCCTCGTAGAACGCCCGCATCTCGCCGTTCTCCACGGTCGGAAGTCTCCCTTCCGCCGCCAACCCCATCCGCAGCCACAGCCAGGCGTAGACGACGCGCCCCGCCACGTCCATGTAGACGTTCGCATTGGCGAGGGCGCGATTCGGATCGGCCTGCATCGCGGCGCCCAACGTCCTGGTGCACGCCGCCCACGCGCCGAGCGCGACGCCGAGTTGCTCCGCCTGCGTCGCCAGCGGCGATCCGGCGGCCTCCGCCACCGTCGCCTGGATCCGCGCCATCAGCGCCAGAAACGCCGCGCCCTTCTGCTGCATCACCTTGCGTCCCAGCAAGTCGAGTGACTGGATCCCGTTGGTCCCTTCGTGGATCTGATTGAGCCGGTTGTCTCGATAGAGCTGCTCGACGGGATACTCGCGCGCGTAACCGTAGCCCCCCATCACCTGCATCGCGTTGCTGATCGCCACCTGCGAGCCGAGCGACGGATAGGTCTTGGCGATCGGCGTCAGGATCTCGAGCAGCTGCGTTGCCGTCGCACGCTCGGCGTCGGTGGGCGCCGTCGCCTCGTCGTCCACCAGCCGGGCGCACTCGAGGATGAGGGCGAGCGATCCGTCCACGTTCGCCAGCGCTTCGAGCAGCATGCGCCGGATGTCGGCGTGCTCGATGATCGCGACCGGCGGGCTCAGTGGGTCCTTCGCGTTGGGCAGGCGCCCCTGGCGTCGCGTGCGCGCGTACTCCACGGCGTGGTGGTACGCCGCATGACCCATGCCGGTCGCCGTGCGCCCCACGCTGATGCGCGCCTCGTTCATCATGTGGAACATGTACGCCAGTCCCTTGTGCGGCTCGCCGACGAGGTAGCCCACGCAGGGACCTTGCTCCCCGAAGTTCAACAGTGTGCTGGTGGTGCCGCGCCACCCCATCTTGTGGATGAGACCACCGAGCACGACACCGTTGCGCTTGCCGAGCGACCCATCGGACTTGAGCAGAAATTTTGGGACAATGAAGAGCGAGATCCCTTTCGTCCCCGGCGGTGCGCCCTCGATGCGCGCCAACACCATGTGGACGATGTTCTCCGCAATCTCGTGCTCGCCCGCGGAGATCCAGATCTTGCTGCCGTGCAGGTGGAACGTCCCGTCCGGCTGCGGCGCCGCCGTGGCGCGGAGGTCGGCGAGCGACGAACCGGCGTCGGGCTCCGTGAGTGCCATCGTTCCCGTGAATCGCCCAGTGAACATCGGCGGCAACCACGTGGCCTTCTGTTCCGTGCTGCCACAGGCGGCAATGAGGTTCGCCGCACCGACCGTGAGGAGCGGGTACGACGCGGTACCCGCGTTGGCTGCGTCGAGCAACGCATAGGCCGCGGCGGAGATCATGTGCGGCAGCTGCATGCCCCCCAGCTCGCCATCCTGCGTGGCGCCGAGCAGACCCGCCTCGGCCGTCGCGTCGAGTGCCGGCTTCACCCCTGCGTTGAGCACCACGTTTCCGTTCTCGACGCGCGGTTCCTGCTCGTCGTTGGCCTTTTGATGCGGAGCGTAGAGATCGGTGGCAATGCCGCGAGCCGATGCCAGGACGGCGTCGAATGCCTCGCGAGAATAGTCCGCAAACCGCGGGCGCGCACACAGTGCTTCGGCCCCGAGCACGTCGTAGAGCAGGAAGTCGAGCGTGCGCGAATCGATGAGCGTGGACATGTCGTTGAGCCGGCAGAGGATGCGGCTAAGTTATGAGTCGCTTTGGCCGCTGGCGACCCATTGAACTTGAGGGTGTTCTCGACTACGTTTTTTGGTCTGGCACGGGCGCGTAGCTCAGCTGGTTAGAGCGCTGCTTTCACACAGCAGAGGTCCGGGGTTCGAGTCCCTGCGCGCCCATCCGGAACGAACAAAGGGAGCGCCACGGCGCTCCCTTTGTTCGTTACGTGGAGTAATGGAAGTAGCCTCAGGCGTCGCGCGCCGCGGCCGCATCGAAGCGCGCGAGCGTCCCGGCATCGGCGCGCACGTCGAGGATCAGGTCGCCGGTCTCCTCGTCCATCACCTGGCGCACCACCTCCGCGCTCCGGTGCACGTCGGCGAGCCGCCGCCCGTCCGTCGGACTGAGTCGAAGCCGGACGATGGGCCGCCGCCCCTGTCGCTCACGCTGCATGCGCTCGCGCAGGGTGTCCAATCCACCGGGGGCGACGGCGCTCGCGAAGACGCTTCCCGGCAGCAGATTGTCCATCCGCTCCCGCAACGCCTGCACGTGCGCCGCGTCGAGTCGGTCGATCTTGTTGAACACGTGAACAACCGGCGTCTCGTGCGCCCCGAGTTCGACGAGCACTTCGTCGACGACGATGCGCTGCTCCTCCCATGTGGGATGGCTCGCGTCGATCACGTGCAGCAACACATCCGCTTCTCGCGTCTCCTCGAGCGTCGCCCGGAAGCTTGCCACGAGGTCGTGCGGCAGCTTGCGGATGAAGCCGACCGTATCCGTCAACAGCACCTCCGTTCCCCGCCCCGTCCCCAGCGACACTTCGCGCGTCAGGGGATCCAGCGTCGCGAACAGCCGGTCCTCCACGAAGACATCCGGCGCCTGGCTGAGACCCTTGAGAATGGAGCTCTTCCCCGCGTTCGTGTAACCGACGAGGGCAACGCGGAACTGGCTGCGCCGCTGTTTGCGCTGCACCTCGCGGCTCTTCGCCACCTCGGCGAGGCGCTCCTTCAGGAGGCGGATGCGATGCCCGACGAGCCGGCGGTCGGTCTCAAGCTGTGTTTCGCCCGGTCCCCGCACGCCAATGCCGCCCCGGAACTTCTCGAGGTGCGTCCACAGCCGCGTAAGGCGCGGCAGCGAGTACTCGAGCTGCGCCAGCTCAACCTGCATCTTCGCTTCGGCGGTTCGCGCGCGCAGCGCAAAGATGTCGAGGATCAGTTCGGCCCGGTCGATCACGCGCTTGGTGAGCGCCTGCTCGAGGTTCTTGCCCTGCGCCGGCGTCAGCTCGTCATCGAAGATCACCACGGTCGCCTGGCGCTCCGCGATGAGTTCCTTCAGCTCTTCGAGCTTGCCGCTGCCAATGTACGTGGCGCTGTCGGGCCGCTCGAGCTGCTGCGTGAGCGTTCCGACCACGAGCGCGCCGGCGGTGTCGGCCAGCCGGCCAAGTTCCTCCAGGTGCTCCTGCACCAGCAACTTGCCGGTGCCGCGCTTGAGCGGCGCGCCGACGAGAACGGCGCGTTCCTGCGGCGGACTGAGGTCGATGATCTCTCTGGGCACGTGCTCAAGATAGCAGGCGCGCGTCGTCGCGGCGGCTATCGCGCCAGCGTGTCGTAGCGCCCCTTGCTGCGGTACGGCCGCGTCAGCGAGCCAAACGGCGTCGCCAGCGTGAAGTCGCCTTCGACCGCGTAGTCCACCGACCCCCGCTGCAGCAGGATCCCCGCCGCCTGCGTGAGTTCGCGCATCGTGAAGGTCACCGGCAGCGTCAGGCGCGACGTCTGCTTGTTGTCGAGCGTGACCAGCTTGGACACCTCGCCCGTGGCGATCTTCAGGCTGTCGGCGAAGACGGTGTACGTCACCCGACTCGCGTCAATGCGGTAGTCGTTGGGGTTGTACACGTCGAGAATCACGTCCAGCGACCCGCCCGCAATTCCAAGTCCCTTGATCTGCACATCGTGGAGTTCCACGATCGGATTCTGGAACGCCGAGCGGGCCAGCCGGCTGCAACCGACCACCGTGAGGACGAGGACGCCCGCCAGGACGCCAAGAACTCGCACACTTCGCCGGGCTTGTCTCATTCCGAGGATTCCTCGCTTGACTGTTTGGCGCGCAGCGCGGCCCACCATTCGAGCCGCTTTCCAATTTCCTTCTCGAACCCGAACCCCGTCGGGGCATAGAACGTCTTGCCGACGACCTCGTCGGGCAGATAGTCCTGCGGCGTGTAGCCCTCGGGGACGGCGTGCGCGTACGCATACCCCTCGCCGTACCCAAGTTCCTTCATGAGCTTGGTCGGCGCATTGCGAATGTGCAACGGCACGGGGGCCGCCGGCGACTCGCGCGCGGCGTCGAGCGCCGCGCCCCAGGCGGCATAGACACGGTTGCTCTTCGGCGCGGTGGCGAGGTACACGGCCGCCTCGGCAATCGCGAGCTCGCCCTCCGGCGAGCCGAGGAAGTGGTAGGCGTCGCGGGCCGCGATCGCCACCTGCAGCGCCCGCGGGTCGGCAAGTCCCACGTCTTCGCTCGCAAACCGCACCGTGCGCCGCGCAATGTACATCGGGTCCTCGCCGCCCTCGATCATCCGCGCCAGCCAGTAGAGCGCACCCTGCGGATCGCTCCCTCGGAGCGCCTTGTGGTAGGCGGATATGAGATTGTAATGCCCTTCCCCGCTCTTGTCGTACTGCGGAAGTCGCCGTTGCAGCGCGGCGACAACGACGGCGGACGGCAGGCGGAGGCCGGGCGACCGCGCGGCGCCGGTCCTCTCGACACGCTCGACCGTCTGGTGCTCCGCGAGCGCCACCGCCGCCTCCAACACGGTCAACGCGCGCCGCGCGTCTCCGTCGGCCTCCCGCGCCAGCAGCTCGAGCGCCTCGTCCTCGAGCACCAGGTGCAGCGCACCGAGTCCGCGCTCCGCATCGTCGATCGCCCGTCGTATGACGCCCTTGAGGTCGTCCGTCGAAAGCGGCTGCAGTACGAAGACCCGGAGCCGACTCAACAGCGCCCCGTTCAGTTCGAAGCTGGGGTTCTCGGTGGTGGCGCCGATCAGCGTGAGCAGGCCACTCTCGGCGTGCGGCAGCAGGTAGTCCTGCTGCCCCTTGTTGAAGCGATGGATTTCGTCAATGAAGAGAATCGTGCGTCGGCCGGCATCGCGGAGTTGTTCGGCGCTCTCCACGATCTCGCGCAGACGCGGCACGCCTTCGCTGACGGCGCTGAACGGAACGAACTCGCCATTCAGATACTGGGCGGCCAATCGGGCGAGCGTGGTCTTTCCGCTGCCGGGCGGTCCCCAGAAGAGAATGGAGCCCGTCTCGCCACGTTCGAGGGCTACGCGGAGCGGCTTGCCCGGCGCGAGTAGGTGCGGCTGGCCGGCGACTTCCTCGAGCGTGCGCGGACGCAGGCGTGCGGCAAGCGGCGCGCGTCCGGCGGCCTGCGCGAACATCGAGGGTTGTGGCGAGTGGGGTCGCTTGCGGGTCACGTCGCAATCTACGTGATGCCGGTCGCGTCGGGTCAGTGCGGCAGCACCGTCGCCAGCGCCCAGTACGCGCCACAGCCAAGGAAAAAGAGCACGTTGTGCCCCCACCCGCGCTTCCCCTGGAACTCCGGAATCAGGTTGCTCGCGCCGACGTACAGCGTGACGCCGGCCGAGAGCGCGAGCCCGTGCGTCGCAAGTCCGGCAAACACGCTGGGCGCGAGTCCGCCGAGCACCGTGGCCACACCGAGCGCCGCCGCCGCGGCCAGCGCCGCCGACCGCGATCCCCCCGACGCGACCCAGAGCGATCCGATGGCGAATCCCTCCGGAAGTTTGTGCAGCACGATGGCCGCGAAGACCAGGAACCCGAGATGCGCGTTCACGGCGAACGACGTCGCAATCGCGACCCCGTCCACGAACGTGTGCATCATGAGGCCGATGAGCGCCGTCACGCCCACGCTGTGCTCGACGTGATGCGTCTCGGCGCCGAAATGGAAGTGCCTCACGAAGACGTGCTGCGTCAGGTGCACAAGTGCGAAGCCGACGAGGATCGTCCACGCGGCGTCTGGCCCGCCGGCCGTGATGGCCTCGGGCACCAGATCGCCGATGGAAACCGAGACGAGGAATCCCGCCGAGAAGGCGAGAATCAACTCGAGCGAGCGAGCGCTCCACGTGCGTCGCGACAGCAGCGCGGCGGCACCAGCGACATTCGCCAGCGCGGCGGCGGTGGGAAGCCAGGAGACGAGAGGCACCCTTTACACTAACCGGAGTGTCAACCGCTCCGCCGTCCGCTCCACGGCCATCACCAGCTCCGCGGCACCGGCGAATTCCTCGCGCCGCACGCTCCAGCCACGCGGCGGCACGGCATCCACCTGCTCGAGCCCCTCGCCGACAAGCAGGTAGACCCAGCGGTCCGTTCGGCCGTAGATCCAGAGATCGAGCATCGGACTCAGCACGAGTTGATCGTCGGCGGTGAACACGGCGAACTCCACGCCGCCGCTCGCGACGAGCGGCACCTTGAGTCGCCCGATGGTCTCGCGTACCTCCGGCAGGCTGAGCCCGGCCCCGACGAACCGCCGTCCGCTGCGAAGGCACTCGATGGAGCAGTCCACCACCGGCGGCAGGTGCTCCGTCAACGCGTGCAGCAACTCGACGCTGCGGTCCAGCCCCGCTCCGATCTGCGCCTCCGTCACCCCGCCCTCGGTGCGCACGCTGAAGACGGCGTCCCCCGCGCGAAAGCGCGAGGCCACGTGCGTTGGCGTGGGATTCCGGCGAAAGAGCACGCGCTACTCCCGCGCCCCGGGGGCGGGCCGCGCGCCGTTGATCCCGTCCGTCAGCCGCGCCAGGCGGAGCAGTTCCTCCCTCGTGTTGCGCTCCGGATGCTCGATCACCGCGTCCAGCAGCCGCTTGAGCGTTGCACCGAGCACCGGACCCTTCGGCACGCCGACGGACGCGAGATCCTCGCCGTCCACCTGGAGGTCGCCGGTTTCGATCGGGTCGCGATAGGCCGTCCGCACGAGCCGGCGATACGTGCGCACAACGTCGCGTGCACTCGGCGCGGGAACGCGGACAGCAGTCGCGCCATCCGTTCGCTGTTCGCGACGCGCTGCCCAGAGCGCCGCATTCAGCCGCCACCAGCTCGCCGCCGCCGTGCGTCCCACCACCGCCGCCCACCGCCGCAGTTCGGATTCGGACGCCCCACCCTCCCGTGCCATCGCGGCATCCACGGCTTCGCCCAGTTGGGCGCGAGCGTCGGCCAGCCGCGCGACCCATGAAACATCGTGATTCGAGAAGCGCAGGGCACGCAGCGCCGATTCGGCGGTGCGGCGTTCGTCGCCGAAGAACAGCATGGCGAGACGCAGCAGCTTCCGCTCCGCCGCCCGCTTCCCGACGGGGCGCGACAGGCAATCGAGCGCCGCAAAGCGCTCATCGGGCGCGGCGTGCACCGCACCCACAAGCACCTGCAGCGCCCCGGCGTCGCGCCAGCGCGCGAATGCGGCACTCGGGCGTGCCACCTGCTCCATCGTCTTCTCGATCTCCTGCTTCACCCGCTCCGCGCTGAGGCGCGTCAGATGCGGCGCCGAGTTGCAGATGGCCTTCCACGTGGCGGGGTCGATGGAGAACGCGAAGCGCGACGCGAAGCGCAGGGCCCGGAGCGCCCGCAGGCGGTCTTCACGCATGCGCGCTTCCGGATCCCCGACCGCGCGCACCACGCCTGCGCGCAGGTCTTTCCGCCCCCCAAAGGGATCGAACAACTCGCCGTTCTGCGGGTTGTACGCGATGGCGTTGATCGTGAAGTCGCGTCGCGCGAGATCCTCCTCGAGCGACGCACCAAACTCCACCTCGGCATGTCGGCCATCGGTCTTCACGTCGTGACGAAAGGTCGTGACCTCGTGCAGCCGTCCGGACCTCCCGATCACCCCGACGGTGCCGAACGCGATGCCGACAGGGACGGTGCGCCGAAACGTGCGCATCACTTCCGCTGGCGTGGCACTCGTGGCCAGATCCCAGTCGAGATGTGCGTGGCCCAGCAGTGCGTCGCGCACGGCACCGCCCACACACCACGTCTCGAATCCCGCCTTGCGCAGCCGCGAGGCGATTTCAAGGACGTCTGACGGAGGCGTGAGCAGGGACAAGGCGCAGGGGCGGAGGGATGCGTGGAGACAAGCGGATCCAGATCAAATTACCACCGCCGGCATCGCGCGGCACTTGCCGCGTCCGCCGCATGGACGCGGCGCGGTTACACCGGCACGCGCGCCGCAATCTCCTCGCCGATCGCGAGGCAGGCCGTGGCGGCGGGGCTGGGCGCGTTCAACACGTGCAGGGCGTGCGGGCCGTCGAGGAAATCGAAGTCGTCCACCAGCGTCCCGTCCGGACGCATCGCCTGCGCACGCACGCCGACCGGCCCGGCGAGCAGGTCGTCGGCGCCGACGTCCGGCACGAGCCGCTGCAGCGAGCGCAGGAAGACGTCCTTGCTGAGCGAGCGGCGCAGCTCGTACAGCGAGGTCGCCGCATACTTCGTCAGGAACTTCCAGAGCCCGGGAAACGCGAGGGCCGACGCGGCATCGCGCGCCCGGAATGCCCAGCGACGATACCCTTCGCGATCGAGCGCCAGCACCGCGTTGGGTCCGCATTCGACTCCGCCCCGGGCCAAGCGCGTAAAGTGCACGCCGAGAAACGGGAAGGCCGGGTCGGGCACGGGATAGATGAGGCCGTTCACCAGATGCTGTCGCTCGGGCCGGAGCACGAAGTATTCGCCGCGAAAGCCGACGATGCGCGTGGCGGGACGCTCACCGGCCAGGCGCGCCAGGCGATCGCTGTGCAGGCCGCCGCAGGTGACGACGAAGTCGGCCCGCACCTCCTGCGCGCCGGCCTGCACGCGCCAGCCACTGCCATCCCGCTGCATCGACGTCGCCGGCGCGTCGGCGCACATCACGACACCGTTGCCCGCGAGCTCGGCCACCAGCGCATCCACAACGCCGCGGTAGTCGACGATCCCCTCCTCGGGAACCTGCACCGCCGCGACCACGCGCGCGTGCGGCTCGATGTCGCGCGCCGCGTCGGCGTCGAGCCAGCGCAATCCCTGCAGGCCATTCTGCTGGCCGCGCTCGAACAGCGCGCGCAGGCGCGGGAGTTCGTCGTCGGAGGCGGCGACGACGAGCTTGCCGCAGATGTCGTGCACGACGCCGTGCGACCGGCAGAACTCGCGCATCTGCGCGAGCCCGCGCCGCACGAGGCGAGCGCGGGCCGAGCCGGGCTTGTAGTAGAGGCCGCTGTGCAAGACGCCGCTGTTGTGCGTACTCTGGTGCGCGCCCCAGTCGCGCTCCTTCTCGACCACCGTGATCTCGGCGCGCGAGAACCGTGACCGCAGCGCGCGCGCGGTGCCGAGTCCGACCAGTCCGCCCCCCACGACGAGAATCCGCATGTCAGAGGCGCGCGTCGCGAGGCACCGCCATCAACCGCACAGCACCGAGCCCCCATTCACGTTGAGAATCTCGCCCGTGATGTGGCGCGCCTCGTCGGTGCAGAGAAAGACGGCGGGGAACGCGATGTCCTCCGGCGAGGCTACGCGCCCCACCGGAATGCCCGCCGAGATCTTTTCCTTGCCGCCACCGGCGTACGGTACATCGCACATCTCGGTATCCACCCAGCCCGGCGCCACGGCATTGACGGTGATCCCCTGGCCGGCGACTTCAATCGCCACCGACTTCACGAACGCAATCATCGCTCCCTTGGATGCGCCGTAGTCGCTGTGCATCGCCTCCCCACGCTGCCCGGCCGTGCTGGCAATCAGCACGACGCGGCCGTTGGGATCCATCACCTTGAGTGCCGCGCGCGTGGTGTAGAACATCGAGTCCACGTTTTCGCGCATCGTGCGGCGCCAGCGATCATCGCCCATGTCACTCGCGGGGACCTCCTCGACGGGCCAGATGCCGGCATTGCCAATGAAGATGTCGAGCCCGCCGAGTTCCTTCATCGCGTGCACCACCAGCTTCTCCGCCCCCACGGTGGTACCAATGTCACTGGGGAAGGCGGCGGCTTTCACGCCGAAGTTCTTGCAGGCGGCAACGATTCCCTTGGCATCCTTGGTGCGTTTGCGATAACCGATGCAGACGTCGGCCCCGGCCTCCGCCAACGCCTTGGCGATGGCGCCGCCGATGCCGCGTGAGCCGCCAGTGATGAGCGCGCGCTTCCCCTTCAGACTGAACATGCGGACTCCGGTATCGGGTGCCAGAGAAAGCTAACTTTTCCCCGCTTGCCTGGCACATCTAACGGTGTTATATTACAGAACTATGTCAACATCAAAGAAGTCCCGTTCCCCCTCCCCGTCCCGCGCGCGCCGCGAGCGAGAAAAGGCCGAAACACGCCGACTCATTCTCGAGGGCGCACGGGAACTCTTCACTACCGAGGGATTCGCGCGGACTTCCA
>JAKAJN010000219.1 GCA_021813725.1 bacterium
GTGGGCGGGAGAGACAGCAAACAGCGAACGACGGCCCGCACCTAGCCCAGCATCTGCTCGATGGCCGTCATCAACGGTGCAAAGCTCAAGTCCCCCGCCCCGACGCGCGTCGCCTGCTCGCTCGCCAGTTCGCGCTGACCGTGTCCGAACAGCTCGCCCTCGATCCACGGCCCGGCCGTCGGATTGCGCCACCAGTCCTCGTTGAACCGCTCGCTGAGCTCCTGGTTCAGCACGGCCTGCAGCTGCCACGCCCGCAGGTAGCGCGCGGCGTAGAAGCGGGGATCCACGTCGAGATACGCGTCGGCGCGCTGATACCTGAAGCCCGTCGCGCTGCTCAGCGTCTCCACGTACAGGTCGGGGAGCGATGTCCATGGCGTCGTGCCGGAATGCAGCTCCACTTCGTAGATGAGCTTGGCGCAATACCGGCGGAGGAACTGCAACTCCTCGAACCCCGCGGCCCGCAGGTACCGCGGGAGGTCGTTCTTTTCAAGCGCGGTGTATCGCGACAGCCATCCGCGATCCTGCAGGCGGTGATCGAACAGCATCGCGTACCCTTCGGTGACCGAGTTGTCCCCGAGCCACCGGAACTCGAATGGCAGGTCGCGCCGCATGTTCGCAAAGTGCAGCGCGTGCCCCAGCTCGTGCATGAAGGTGGTCCAGTCGTTCTGGCCGCCGTGCGGGCGGAGCACGAGATACACCTCGTCCGGGATTCGCACCGGCGAGCAGAACGCCCGCGCGCGTTTGCCGGGGCGATCGCCGGTGTCGAAGATCACGCGACCGTGCGCATCCGCGCTCGCCCCCATCTCCGTCACCTGCCGGCGCACTTCGCGCTCCAGCGCATCGGCGGAGAACGCGCCGTCAAACTCCGGCGCGCGCATCAGTGCCACGGCGTCCGCGCGCGAGGCCTCCGAGGGCGCGAGGCCGAGGCCACGCTTGAGGAACTCGGGCAGGATGTCGTCCCACATCGCCTGCGTATCGCGCAGGAACTGCGCACAGGCGTCACGCAGCGGACGAATTTCGACGCCACTCAACGCCTCCCACGTCGCGATGTAGTCGCCGCCGATTCCGAGCGACGCCACCACGTCGTGCTCGCGCTGCAGCTTCTCCAGCTTCATCGGCGCCAGCTCGCGGTTCACGAGCCGGGCGCGCGCGTCGTCGAGCGCCTGCCGCTCGCGCTTGTCGCGGGTATTCGCGATGGTGATTGCGGCGCGCTGGTAGGGCTCCACGCTGCCGTCCGGGAGGGTGATCGTCGCCGCGCCTTCCCACGCAATCTCGCGCTCGTCGAGCGCGGCCAGTTCGCGTCCGCACCGCGATTCCACGAGCCAGTCGAGCAGCATGCGCGGCGCACGCTGCGCTTCGCCCGCCGTCGCGCGGAAGCGGTCCAGCACGAGCGCGAACGCCTCGTCGTCGAACGCCGCCGCGTGCTTTGCGAAGATGGGCTGGAGCTGGGCCTCGCCCTTGAGCCCCGCGTGTGCGTCGTAGTACTCGCGGCTCAACTCCACGAGAAAGGCCTCGCCGCGCTCCCGCAGCGCGTCGAGGCCATCGTCCAATCGGGGGCGTTCGCCCCGCTCGCCCGGCATCGCCCCCGCCTCAGCCCGCGAGCTTCGCCGCGAGATAGGCGCGCAGTTGCGTCGCATCCACGCGATCCTGCGCCAGCGTGTCGCGGTCGCGCACCGTCACGGTGCCGTCCTGCGTGGACTGCCCGTCAACCGTGATACCAAACGGCGTCCCCACCTCGTCCTGACGGCGGTACCGCTTGCCGATTGACCCGGCGTCATCGTAGTCCACCGGGAAGACGGCCTTGAGCTCGTGGAAGATCTTGTCCGCCATCTCGGGCTGACCGTCCTTCTTGGTGAGCGGAAAGATCCCTGCCTTCACCGGCGCCAGCGCCGGCTTGAGGTGCAGCACCACGCGCCCCTCGTTCTCGCCGGGCACCGTCTCTTCGGCGTACGCGTTGCACAGCAGCGCGAGCGTCACGCGGTCGGCGCCCACCGACGTCTCGATGACGTACGGCACGTAGCGGCGGTTCGCCACCTGGTCGACGTACTCCATGCGCTTACTGCTGAACTCCTGATGACGGCCAAGATCGAAGTCGCTGCGATGGTGCACCCCTTCGATCTCCTGGAAACCCAGCGTGCCGCCAAAGTCGAACTGAATGTCGAACGCCGCCTTGGCATAGTGCGCGAGTTCGTTGGCGTCGTGCTGATGGAACTCGAGCCGTTCGCGCTCGAGGCCGAGCGCCAAGTGCCATTCCATCCGCTGGGCCTTCCAGTACTCGAACCACTGCATGTCCGTCGTCTTCCCCTCGACCGCCTGGGGATCCACGAAGAACTGCATCTCCATCTGCTCGAACTCGCGCGTGCGGAAGATGAAGTTCCCGGGGGTGATCTCGTTGCGGAACGCCTTGCCGATCTGCGCGATGCCGAACGGTACCTTCTGGCGACGTGCCTGCTGGACGTTGAGGAAATTCACGAAGATCCCCTGCGCCGTTTCCGGGCGCAGGTAGACGACGGCAGCGGTGTCTTCCACCGGCCCCATGAACGTCTTGAACATCAGGTTGAACTGGCGCGGCTCGGTGAGCTGGCAGTCGCCGTGCTCGCCCGGCTTCTTGCTCGGTTTGCGCGGGCACGACGCGCCGTCAATCTGGTCGGCGCGGAACCGCGCCTTGCACGCCTTGCAGTCCACCAGCGGGTCGTTGAAGCCGCTGACGTGCCCCGACGCCTCCCAGACGCGCGGGTGCATGAGGATGGCCGCGTCGAGTCCTTCGACATCGTCGCGCGACCGCACCATCGCGTGCCACCAGGCGTCCTTGACGTTCTTTTTCAGCTCGACGCCGAGCGGGCCGTAGTCCCAGACCGAGCCGGTGCCGCCGTAGATCTCGGAGGACTGGAAGATGAAGCCGCGGCGCTTGCAGAGGCTGACGAGCTTTTCGAGGACGTCGGGACGGGACATGACGGTGATCCGGATGTGGGCGCGGCTGGCGGTCGTGCCCGGAGTGGCGGCCGCCGCTGGATGCGGTGGCGTCAGCACGGAATCTCGCCCATTTCGCCGGTGGAGTCTACGTGTGTCGGTCGCGGCGGGCGGGCACCGCATGGTAAGGCGTGCGGAGCGAGGGCGGCGGGGCGGCAGCCGCCAACGCAACGCGGCAAGTACTCTACAGGTGCTGTTGAGCAAGGAACCGCGAAGCATCTTCCCCCTGCCAAGTGCGTTGATTTTCGCCGCACGCTCGGGTTCAATCCCACGATCTCCTGAACGCGG
>JAKAJN010000058.1 GCA_021813725.1 bacterium
GTGAGCGTGATCGTGAAGGTGTCGGTGGAGGCGGCGAGTGGCCCGGCCTGGGCGCACACTTGCCCGACCTCAAATCGCCGGTCCACGTGTGCGCCGAAAATGGCGTGCACGCCCTGCAGTGCGCCGCTCTCCAGCACGGCCGCCGCTCCCGCACCAACTTCCTCGGCAGGCTGGAGCAGGATGAGCACATCGCCAGCCGCCGGTGCGCGACGCAGCAGCAGTGCTGCGCCCACCGCCCAGGTGGCGTGTACGTCGTGGCCGCAGGCGTGCATCACACCGTCGTGGCGTGACGCGTAGGGCAAGCCGGTGGCCTCCTGAATCGGCAGGGCGTCAATGTCTCCGCGCAGCGCGATCGTCGGTGCGTCGGGCGAACGCCCGGGAATGCGCGCGACAAGCCCCGTGCCGGCAACGGGGCGAACGTCGGTGACGCCGACCGCACGGAGGGCGGCGTCCAGTCGCGCCTGCGTACCTGATTCCTGCCAGGACAACTCCGGGTGCGCATGCAACTCGCGCCGCAGCGCGACGAGGAAGGCGGCATCCTCGTCGGTGAAGTGGGACCGGACCACTGGTGGAACAGATGCGTTCATTGGGCGAGTCATCACAAGGCGCGCAGCACGGCGCGGCGTACCGTCAGGGCGTTGACGCGCTCGAGGTCCACGTCCACGCCGATGCCGGGCCGGTCGAGCGGCACCGCCATCGTCCCGTCCTCGGCCATCGTCCACTCGGGCGTGACGACATCCTGCTGCCAATAACGACGACTGGGCGAGAGGTCGCCGGGCAAGGTGAAGTTGGCGAGTGAGGCGAGCGCCACGTTATAGGCGCGTCCCACGCCGCTCTCGAGCATCCCACCGCACCAGACCGGAATGCCCACGCGCTGGCAGTAGTTGTGGATGGCGATGGAAGAATGGAATCCGCCAACGCGTCCTGGCTTGATGTTGATGATCCGGCCAGCACCCAGCGTCACCATGTCCTGTGCCCGTTCAAGCGACGTGATGGACTCGTCAAGGCAGATGGCGGTGCGCAGGCGGCGCTGCAACTCGGCGTGCCGCACCAGGTCATCGTGCGCCAGCGGCTGCTCGATCATCATCAGATCGAGCGAATCGAGCTCTGCCAGCAGGGCCGCATCGGCCAGCGTGTACGCGTTGTTGGCATCGGCCATCAACTCGGCGCTAGGCAACGCTTCGCGCGCGGCGCGCACGTAGTCCAGGTCGTGTCCGGGCTCGATCTTGATCTTCACCTTCTGGTACCCTTCGGCGATGGCGGCGCTCGCCCGGTCGGCGAGTGCAGCCGGCGACCCCTGGATGCCGAGCGAGATGCCGACAGCGATGCGCTCGCGGATGCCACCCAGCAACTGTGCGAGCGGCACGCCCGCCTGCGCGGCAGCCACACCCCACATTCCCATTTCGACAGCCGCCTTGGCCATCTGGTGCCCGCGAAAATCCCGTTCGAGGGTCGCGTGCACGTCCGCCGGCTTGTCGAACCGCACGCCGAGGACGCGCGGCGCGACGTAGGCCTCGATGGCAATCCACGCCGTGTCAATCGTCTCGGACGAGTAGTTGGGCCACTCGCCGGCAACGCATTCGCTCCACGCCGTGGCGCCGCTGGCGTCCTGCAGTTCGAGAAGCGCGATGCGGCGCTCGGCGACCACGCCGGAGGAGATGCGGAACGGCTCGCGCAGCGGGAGGCGGATCTCGCGCAGGGTGATGGAGTCGAGGCGGATCATGGGAGGGGTCCCGTCAGCACGTAGACGCCGTCACCGTCCGGTGCCGGGTGGAAGGAGCTGATTTGGTAGCCAAGTGCGAAATAATGCCGGAAGGCGGCATGCGAATGGTGCCGATACGCGGCGGCGGCGGCAGGATCGCTGCCAAGCAGGGCGGGGAAGTCGCGAGGAATGCGGACGGTGACGGCCGGCGCGTCGGGCCACGTGATCGGCGGTGACGTATCGGGGCCGCCCGCGACGACCGGCAGCGCGGCCAACCGCGGGGCATCCGCGGCGCGCGCGGCAAGGCGGCGGGCGATGACGACGTGGTCCAGCTCCCACGCGGCCACGAACCGGTCGGTGGGGAGCGCGCCCATCTGCGTGCTGTCGGTCACGCCATACATGTTCTCGACGAACTCGTCCACGCGCGCGCCCAGCTTGTTGAGGTTCAGGTGCGAGTTGCGCGAGACGAGCGGATCCCACGTCCAGTAGATCACCCGCACGCCCATCTCCTCACAACGCGCGCGCTGCCACGCCTTGAGTCGCGCGCCGAGCCCCGTGCCACGCCGTTCGGGCACGACGGCGAGCATGTCGCTCCAGTGCGCCAGGACGCCGTGTCGAATGCCGGTGAGACCGAAGACGAAGGCGACGAGTCGACCCGACGTGTCGAATGCGCCGGCGGTGATGCCGCCCACCTTGGGTCCGACCTGCAGGATGGCCGACGGGACGCGCTCGCTGAACCCCTTGCCCCACGTCGCTTCCTGCAGGGCAACGCACTGCTGGCGATCCTCGTGGGAGACGAGATCGCGAATGATCAGCCCGGCGGGGGGCGCAATCGCGGCAGGGTCCATATGCTTAATCTGATGCCACCGCTCCCCCTTTACCAACGCGCGATCACTCGCGCCCGCCGCAGCTTGGCGATGACCATGGCCACCAGCGTGGTAACGGTGTGCCTGACCGTCCACCCGGTGGGAGGCCAAGTGGCGCCCGCCGCCGCTGCGCACCTCCCATCTCCGATCACGTGGCAGGATGCACGGTTCCTTGGCCTGTTCACGCTCGCGACCGCCGTGACGTTGCCACTCGACCGCGATGGCCAGCGTCTCATGCAGCGGCGGTGGGTACAGGAGTCGCCACTCCTCTCGCACACCGCCGACGTGTTCAACGCGTACGGCAGCCCCGGAGTCTTCGCGGGTTCGATTGCCCTGTACGCCGCAGGATGGGCCACTGGGCGCAGCGACATTGCACGCCTGGGAATGCGCGCCGGAGAGGCGATTGCGCTCAGTGGCACCGTCACCGGCGGCCTCAAGGGATTCGTGGGTCGAGCGCGGCCTTACGCCAGTCCCGGCCGTCCGGGCGATGTCCGGATCATGTCCGGTGTCACCGACGGCACGAGGCAATCGTTTCCCTCCGGCCACGCGACGGCCGTCTTCGCCTTTGCGGGGGCGATGGATCGCGAACTGCGCCGGTCGCATCCGGGGACGGCACGCTGGGCAGGGCCGGCGTTATACGCCGCGGCGGCCCTGACCGGGTATGCGCGGATGCACGCCGACAAGCATTGGGCGAGCGATGTCGTGATGGGTGCCGGCATCGGATTCGTGAGCGCGCGCGTCGTGGCGCGCTACCACGCCGACCGGCCCGGCTCCTGGCTCGACCGACACCTGCTGCCGCGCGGCGGGCGGTGAGCACCAACGGCATCTTCATCACGGCGGAGTTGACCGGGCCGGTCGGCGCGCAGGTGCGCGACCTGCAGCGGCGCTTCGACCCGAAACTGGCCAACGAACTGCCGCCGCACATCACGCTGCTGGGCTCATCCGGGGCCGGGCCCATCGCGCCCGACACGCCGCGCTCGACGTTGCGCACGGCGCTCGCGCCGATCGGCCGCGAACTGCCGCCGCTGCCGTTGCACTTTCAGCCGCCGTACCGCTTCATCGGCCGCGAAATCGTGGTGCTCCCCATCGACCCGCACGGCCCGGTGCGCGCGCTGCACGAGCGCCTCAAGGCGTCAGGACTGCCCCACGAGGCCGCCCGGTATCCGTTCACGCCACATTGCACGTTGAGCTTCTACCCGACGCTGACCGCCGAGACGCTGCGCCTGCTCATGGCCGTGCGCATCGACGAACGGTTTGTCATCGATGTGCTGCGCGTCTACCACACACGCGCACCGCAGGCGCCGGTGCACCTGCTGGATGTTGAACTGACCGGCGATCGCTAAGGTCGTTCAACAGGCGCGGGCGACTCGCCGACCGGCAGCTCGCGGCGCAGTCGCTGCACGAACGCCCCGGCATGTCCCCAGAAGTGCGCGCTGTCGTCCAGGAACGCACGCATGTGCCCGCCCTTCAGTTCCACCCACTCCTTGGGCGCGCGTGCCGCGGCAAAGAGCCGCTGCCCCTGCGCATACGGCACGATGCTGTCGTCCGAGGCATGCATGATGAGCTTGGGCATCGCCACGCGCCCGATCTTGTCGACATTCGCAAAGCGCTGCGAGGCAATGAGGCGCACCGGCATCCACGGATAGCGTATGGCGCCGAGGTCCGGGATGGACGTGAATGCCCCCTCGAGCATCAACCCCGCCGCTTGCACGTGCAGGGCCAGTTCGGTCGCCACGCCAGTGCCCAGCGATTGGCCGTAGAGCAGAATGCGGTCGGGCGGCACGCCGCGCACCGTGCGAATCCAGTCATAGGCGGCGCGCGCGTCGGCATAGAGGCCTTGCTCATCCGGCGCGCGCGATGCGCTGGCGCCGTACCCGCGATAATCAATCGCGAGGAGGTTCACGCCCTGGGCGTGCCACCGCTTGTAGAACTGCGGAAGCAGCGACGAGGTGATATTGCCGGCATTGCCGTGCAGGTACAGTAGCCACGGCGCCGCGGTGTCGGCCGCGGGGATGACGATGCCCGTGATGCGCGCGCCGTCCGCGCTGGTGATGGTCACCGCGCTTGACGTCAGGGCGAGTGAATCAGGCAGCGGCGTGACGGTTCGTCCGCCAAACTGATCCGGCTGGAAAATGAGCCGCCGTTCGTTCGCCTTCAGGTACACAACCGGCGCGAGATAGCCCGCACCGATGAGCACGACAACGGCGATGACTCCGCGTCGCATCCCGCGCACCATCACATCGCCTTTTTGATGGCGGCGTCGAGATCCTGCTGGGCGCCAAGCCCGGTATAGACCACGATGCCCGCCTTGTTCACGACGACCACGAAGCCGGTGGCCGGCACTTCATAGGCGTCCACCGCCTTGCCGCGGCGGTCAAAGAAGTGGGTCATCTTGGGCGAGTGCTTCTCGACAAAGGCCTGCACCGCCCGCGGACTCTGGTTCACACTGACCGCCACACCCACGAACTTCACCTTGCCCGCATACTTCTGCTGGGCGGCGAGCATCGCCGGCTCCATCGCCTTGCAAGTGGGGCACCACGTGGCCCAGAACTGAATGAGCACCGGTCCCGAGCCGAGTACACTCGACAGGTCGGCGGCGTGTCCGTCAAGCGTTTCGACCGCCGCGCCCGGTGCCTTGGATCCAACTTCAATCCCGCTATCCTGTGCCCGTGCCCGTGTCCCCAGCGCGGTGAGCAGAACCAGCACCGCCACCACGTACTTCCCCAACCGCGCCCCGTATCTCAAAACCATCCCTGACCCGCCTTGATGAGGTAGTACTCGGCCGCGCCAATCATCGTGAGGGCGAAGACGCGCTTGATCCAGATCATCCACACGCCGGCTTTGGGCAGGCGGCTCACTGTGCCGCTGAACAGCCCGACGGCTACGAGCAGCGTGCACATGCCGAGCGAGAAGGAGAACAGATAGAGGAACCCCAGACCGGCTGATTTCGTTCGCGACACCCAGGTGAGCACCGCTGCCATCACCGGCGCGGAACAGGGGGCCGCCACGAGTCCCGAAGCGGCGCCCATCAGGAAGGCTCCGCCGGCACGACCGCTCTCGCCGACGGACGCCGACTTCGCAGCTATCACCGCGGGCAGGCGCACCGGGATGACATCGAGCATGGCGAGCGCTGCGAGGAGCAGCAGGTTGGCCATACCGAACAGCAACCACGGGTTCGCGCTGACCGTGCCGAACAGCGTGCCCGACAATCCGGCCAGCAGCCCGAGCAGCGAATAGACGAGCGCCAGTCCGATCACGTAGGCGAGCGTGAGCCAGAGGACGCGCGATCGAGGCACCGCAGTGCCCGTGCCGGTTCCACCGACAATCGCTGCCGTGATGGGAACCATCGGGTAGACGCAGGGCGTGAGACTCGTCAGCACCCCGGCCGCAAAAAGCACGGGTATGGCCGTGAGGGGGCTGCTGGTCAGGCGGTCGGTGATTGTGGAGAAATCCACGGGGGTGCTGGGGGCAGGGTAAGGTGCAGGGGCACGGGCACGGTGTGGTGCAGGGGGAAAGAGACCGCGCCGCTTCGTACCCCTTCCTTGTACGCTAGCCTCCTTGGGGGGCGTTTGGCGAGCGCCAACGGGTTATTTTCCATGATTCCCCCGCACCCCCCACAACTCGAGCGTTCGATCGTGGCCCCACAGTTCATCTACGTCATGAAGGGTCTGCGCAAGGTGGTCCCCCCACAGCGCATCATCCTCGACGATATCTGGCTCTCGTTCTATCCCGGCGCGAAGATCGGCGTGCTCGGCCCCAACGGCGCGGGCAAGTCATCACTGCTGAAGATCATGGCGGGCATCGACCAGGAGTTTCAGGGCGAGGCGTGGGCGCACAAGGGAACCAAGATCGGCTACCTGTCGCAGGAGCCGCAGCTCGACACGGCGCTCGACGTGCGCGGCAACGTGGAGCTGGCGCTCAAGGAACACCGCGCCGCGCTCGACCGCTTCAATGCGATTGCCATGGAGTTCAGCGAACCCATGGACGACGACCGGATGAACGCACTGCTCGAGGAGCAGGGGAAGCTGCAGGAGTTCATCGACCAGCACGACCTGTGGAACCTCGACAACAAGATCGAAGTGGCCATGGATGCCCTGCGCCTGCCGCCGGGCGACGCGGACGTGACGGTGCTGTCGGGAGGCGAGAAGCGTCGCGTGGCGCTCTGCCGCATCCTGCTCGAGGAGCCCGACCTGCTGCTGCTCGACGAACCCACGAACCATCTCGACGCCGAGTCGGTGGCGTGGCTGGAACATCACCTCGAGCGCTTCCCCGGCACGGTGGTGGCAATCACGCACGACCGCTACTTCCTCGACAACGTCGCCAAGTGGATCCTCGAGCTCGACCGTGGCAAGGGCGTGCCGTACGAGGGGAACTACAGCGGCTGGCTCGACCAGAAGAAGACGCGGCTGGCGCAGGAGGAGAAGGCGGCGAGCGCCCGGCAACGCACGCTTGACCGCGAACTCGAATGGGTGCGCTTGTCGCCGCGCGCGCGACAGGCCAAGAACAAGGCGCGTCTGCAGCAGTATGAGGAGCTGGCGAGCGAGGCGCAGCAGGAGAAGATCGTCCAGAACGAAATTGTCATTCCCCCGGCGCCGCGCCTCGGCAACGACGTGGTGATCGCAAAAGGGCTCAAGAAGGCGTACGGCGACAAGCTGCTCTTCGAGAACCTCGCGTTCGACCTGCCACGAGCCGGCATCGTGGGGATCATCGGCCCCAACGGCGCCGGCAAGACGACGCTGTTCAAGATGATCAACGGTCTCGAGACCGCCGACGCCGGGTCCTTGAAGCTCGGCGAGACGGTGAGCATCTCGTACCAGGACCAGACGCGCACGCTCGAGGGCAAGCGCACGGTGTGGGAGGAGATGTCGGGCGGGCGCGAAATGCTCCCGGTGGGGAAGAAGGAGGTGAACTCGCGCGGCTACTGCTCGGCATTCGGCTTCAAGGGAGCCGATCAGCAGAAGCTGGTGGCCAACCTCTCTGGCGGTGAACGCAACCGCCTGCATCTCGCCAAGACGCTGATGCAGGGCGGCAACCTGCTCCTCCTCGACGAACCGACCAACGACCTCGACGTGGATACGTTGCGCGCACTGGAGGAGGCGGTGCTCGACTTCAGTGGCTGCGCGGTGATCATCTCGCACGACCGCTGGTTCCTGGACCGTGTGGCGACGCACATCCTCGCCTTCGAGAGCGATTCAGAGGTCGTCTGGTTTGAAGGAAACTTCGCGGCGTACATCGAGGACCTGAAGCGCCGGAAGGGGCCCGATGCGGATCAGCCGCACCGGATCAAGTACAAGAAGCTGGTGCGCTGAGAGACGAAGCGGCGGCCTTGCCGCCGCTGCCGCGACAGGCGAGTCTCCAGCATCATGCGCCTGCTGATCGTCGAGGACGACCCGGAACTCGCCGCCGTGCTTACGCGGGGATTCAGCGAGCACGGCATCGAGACCGTGCATGCCGCGACGGTCAGCGAGGCGCGCCGGCAGGCGCATCTTGGCGAGTTCGACATCCTGCTGCTGGATGTCATGCTGCCGGGCGGTTCGGGCATCGATCTCTGTCGCGACCTGCGCCGTGCCGGTCATTCGACGCCGATTCTGATGCTGACGGCGCGCGATGCCGTGGACGACCGGGTACACGGCCTCGATGCGGGTGCCGACGACTATCTCACCAAGCCCTTTGCGTTTCGTGAACTGCTCGCGCGCGTTCGCGCCCTCGCCCGTCGCCGCCCGGCGTTCATTCCACGGGTGGTCGAAGTCGCCGACCTGCGTGTGGACCTCGCGTCGCATCGGGTGCAGCGCGCCGGCCAACCGGTGGAGCTGACGGCCAAGGAGTTCGCGTTGCTGGAGTGTCTCGCCCTGCAGGTGGGGCAGGTGGTGGACCGCACCGCGATCACGGCACACGTCTGGGACGACAATCACGACCCCTTCACGAACGTGCTCGAAGTGCTGGTGCGACGCCTGCGGCGAAAACTCGATGACGGCTTCGAACCGAAACTGATCCAGACCGTGCGCGGCGCCGGCTACCTGCTCGGTTCATGACCGGCCCTCGCCCGCCCCTGCAGCACCTGCGCCGCCGGCTGACGGCGTGGTACGTGCTGACGCTCTGCGCAATCCTGCTCCTGCTCGGCAGCGGCCTGTTCGTGAGCATCCGGCACCAGCTCTCCACGCAGCTTGATGAATCGCTGCGCCTCGCGACGGTTGAGCTCGCGCGCGCCGCGCGCATTCGGGAATTGGAAGCGGGAGCCAGCGGTCGGGTGGTGGACGCGGTCGAGGAACTGCACATCCCGGACCGCGCGCTCTTTCTCCTGGACACTGCGGGGCGGCCGGTCACGCCGGATACCGCGCCCGACTGGGTGCGTGATGCGGCGCGCGCGGCGCGCCCCTCCGTCACGCGCCAGCGCATTCGCGAGCAGCCGCGCGAGTCGCAGCTGCGGCTGGTCGCCGAGCGCTTCGTGCTGGCGGATGGCACCCCGCTGGTGGCGGTGGCGGTCGCCGACCAAGTCGAACTGGAGGATCGGTATGCCTCGCTCATTGCGGTGTTTGCCGCAGCAGCGCTGGCCGCCGTGGTACTGGTGGCGCTGGGCGGGTCGTTTCTGGTGCGGCAGTCGCTGCGTCCCATTGAACGCTCCATTGAGAACATGCGCCGCTTCATGGCAGACGCCGCGCATGAGATGCGCACTCCCCTGACGGTCATCCGAAGCCGTGCCGAGGTGGCACTGCAACAGGCGCGGCCAGTCGGCGAATACGTCGAGGCAATGCAGGGGGTCGAGGCGGAGTCGCGACGACTGAGTCGGCTCGTGGACGACCTGCTGACGCTGGCGCGCGCCGACGCCGGCGATCGGCCGGTCGAACGGCACCGCCTCTTTCTCGACGATATCGTAAGTGATGCCGTGGGAGCGGCACGCGCCCTCGCACGCCCCCGACTCGTGGAGGTGGCATTCGACCAGTTCGAGGAGGCGCCGGTGGACGGGGACCCCGTGCTCCTGCGTCAACTGGCCATGCTGCTGCTCGACAACGCCGTGAAGTTCACCCCAACCGGCGGGCGCGTGACGGTGCGAGTCGGTCTCGACAGTGGACGGCCGCGTCTCGAGGTGGAGGACACAGGTCCCGGAATTCCGCCCGCGCAGCTTCCGTACATCTTCGAACGGTTCTATCGCGGTGACCCGGCGCGTAGCCGCAGCGGTGCCGGTGCCGGGACGGACGGAGCCGGACTCGGCCTCGCCATCGCCAAGTGGATCGCCGACGCGCATCAGGCGGACATCGAGGTGACATCGCAGGAGGGACGGGGAACGCAGGTGACGGTAAGGTTCCCCGCCGCCGCGCTGTCATCCTCCTGACAGGTAGCCCGCGTTATCGTGCTTCTGCCACCGCCAAAACGGGGCGGCCTTCGCCCATACATCCACTGCGGCACCATCAACAGGATAAACTATGTCGTTACATCGTGTAACACTCGCGTCGCTCATATCATTGGCCGCGCTTTCGGCCGCGTCCGCACAGCAGGCGCCCTCGGAGAAGGCCGCGCAACACGCTGCGGCGCTTCGTGCGCAGGCCCGGGTAACAGAAGCCGCCGCACGGGCGACCGCACTCAAGGACGTGCCGGGCGGTACCATCAAGGAAGGCGGCCTGGAACGGGAGGGCGGAAAGCTCATCTACTCGTTCGACATCAAGGTCGCCGGTCGGAAGGGCATCGAGGAGGTGCAGGTGGACGCCAGCACCGGCAAGATCGTCAGCCGCGAGCACGAGTCCGACGCCGCCGAAGCGAAGGAGGCTCGCGACGACGCAAAAGCGAAACCCGCCACGGCAGCCGCTCCGGTGCGCAAACCCGACCAGCGCCTGTGACGGGTAACGCTTCCGGGGTGATCAAGCGCCGCATTCGCCTCCTGACTGGACTCGCCGCCAGCTTGCTGCTGTCGAGTCCAGCCGCGGCGCAAGTTGGCGCGATCAGCCGCCAAGCGGCCGTCGAGGCGGCGCTCACACGCGGGGCGCGCCTGGCGATGGCGAACGCCGATACCGCTGCCAGCGCGGCGCAGGTGGGGCTGGCCCGACAATGGCAGAATCCGACGATCAGCGCGTCCTACAGCAAGGATGTGCCGCAGCGGCACTACGCGGTGGATTTGCCGCTCGACCTGCCGTACATCCGTCAGCCGCGCATTGCCGCCGCCGTTACGGCGCAGCGCGCGATGCGTGCGCGATTCGCCTACGAGCGTGCGTCCGTGGCCATGGAGGCCGACACGACCTACACCCGCGCCTTGGCCGCGCGCGCACTCGCCGTGCTCTCGGCCCGGACCGCGCAGGATGCTGACAGCCTGCGGCGGATGGCGATCGCGCGGCGCGACGCTGGCGATGCGAGTGACATGGACGTTGTGCTCGCCACCATCACTGCCGGTCAGGCGGCCAATGACGCGATGACCGATTCCCTGACATACATCACTGCGGTGCTGGACCTGCAGGTCGTCATGGGACTGACGGACGGCGACGTGCGCATCGAGCTCGCGGACTCGCTGGGTGATCCGCCACCGGCACCACGCGCCGTTCGTGGGCGTTCGCTGGCCGTGGCGGCGGCCGAAGATCGAGCGGAGTCGGCGGCCCTCACGGTGCGCGTCGAGCAACGCAGCGTGATTGGGCCGCCAAGCGTCACGGCGGGCTGGGACGCCGGCGATCCCGGCGGATCGACGCAGGGGCGGCTTCCGATGTTCGGCCTGGCCATTCCGATTCCGCTCTTCCACCGCAACACGGCGGCGATTGCACTGGCGCGAGCCGAAGCGATGCGCGCGCGCGCCGAACTTTCCCTGGTCACCGTGCTGAGCCGCACCGAACGCGAACGGGCGGAACGCGAATACACGGCCGCCCGCGCTCGACTGGTTCGCGACGACGCACTTGCCGGCGAGGCCGAGCGCGTGGCGACGATGGCCATGACCGCGTACCGCGAGGGGGCGGTGGCACTCCCCGCCGTGCTCGAAGCGCGCCGGGCGGCGCGAGCGGTGTTGGCGCAGCGCATTCGGGATGCGGCCGACGTGTGGGTGGCCGCGGCCGAACTCCAGGTGTTGACTCTCACAGCGGCGACTGCCGCACCTTGACCATGCGATCCATCTCGTCCGCCGCGTTGATTGTCGTTCTCGCCGTCGTGACCGGTGCCACGGGCTGCGCCCGAGAGTCGGACGATGCATCCGTCGGTGACCGGGTGGTTACCGGCGCCAAAACGGTCATCGTCACGGAGGCGCCGTTCGCGGAGACCGTGGAGGCGAACGGCATGGTCAGCGGTCGCCCCGATCGCATGGCCATGCTGAGCACTCCCGGCACAGCGCGCATTGCTGCGGTGCACGTCGTCGTCGGGCAGCAGGTGAAGCGGGGTGATGCCCTCGTCGAACTCGATCAGGTGACCTTCCGCGCCGCGGTCAACGCAGCCGACGCGGCACTCGCCGCTGCGGAGGCGCAACAGGCGCGGCTGCTGCGATTGAGCGCCGCCGGGATTGCGGCGCGACGCGACGTGGAGATGGGGACCGCCGAGCTGGCGGCTGCCCGGGCGGCCGCCGAGACGGCCCATCGTCAGGCCGAACTCTCTGTCCTGCGATCGCCCATCGCCGGGGTAGTCACGCGTGTGACCGCCGTGCTGGGAGCCACCGCGGATCCGGCGCTCACGCTGGTGCAGGTGGCTGACGGCCGGGCGCTTGATCTCGAACTGAACGTCCCCCCCGCACAGGCGGCAGTGCTCAGCATCGGTGCGCGCGTCGAGATCCTCGGCCACAGCCGGGGATCGACGACACTCGGCGACGGCGTGGTCACCACCGTTGGCGGCGTCGTGGACAGCGCCACACGCGCGGTGACGGTGCGGGCGGCCGTGCGGCGGACTACTGCGCCGCTGGCGATTGGCATGATGGTGCCCGTTCGCATCGTCGCGGCCACGCGACCGAAGGCGCTGGTGGTGCCCATCGAAGCCCTGGTCCCCGATGGAGAGTCCTTCAAGGTGTTTGTCGTCGACGCCGCAGGGATCGCGCACAGTCGCGCGGTGGAGGTAGGTGGCCGCACCGAGACCGTGGCGGAGATTCGCCGTGGCCTCGCGGCGGGTGAGCGCATCGTGACCTACGGTGCGTACGGAATGGATGACAGCGTGAAGGTGGCGCCCGCTGGAAAGGCGCCCGCCGCGCCCGCGCCGGACAGCAAGTGACCGCGCCGCGGGACACGGCGGGCCCCACACTGTTCGGTGCCCTGAAGGCGCAGCGGCGGTTCGTCTACCTGGTGGTGGCGCTGCTGAGTGCCGCCGGGCTGTGGGCCGCGACCCGACTGCCGTCGGCCATCTACCCCGAACTGGTCTTTTCGCGCATCACCATAGTGGCGAGCGGTTCGTCGCTTGGCGCACGCGAGGTGCTGTTCAGTATCACGCGCCCGATTGAGGAAACCATCAGTGTCGTGCCCGGCGTCACCCGCGTGCAGAGCCGCGCGATCCGCGGGGGAAGCGAAATCAACATCACGTTCGCCGAGGGCACCGACATGCAGTCGGCGCTCGAGCAGACGCGGGCGCGAGTCAACCGGATCCTGGGCGACCTGCCGTCCGGCCTCGATCTCGAAGTGGAGCGGATGACGCCGTCGCTCTTCCCGGTGCTCTCATACAATCTCGAGGGTGGCGATCCCGCCACCTTGTATGACATCGCGCAGTACGAAATCCGGCCGCAGTTTTCGCGCGTGCCGGGGGTGGCGCGCGTGGACGTGCAGGCGAGCGACGTGCGCGAACTGCAGGTCGTGGCCGACCCGGCAAAACTGGCGGCCATGGGGCTCACTTACGAGTCGCTCGCCGATGTCATTCGCCAATCGACGACGGTCCGTGCTGTGGGGCGCATGCCGGCGAACTATCGGCAGTACCTCATCGTGACGACCACCGAGGCGCGCGCGGTGGATGACGTCGCCAACGTCATGATCGGGAAGGGGCTGCGCGTGCGCGACGTGGCCACGGTGACGATGGGGACCGAGGATCACGTGCGCATCGTGGCGGGTGACGGACGGCCCGCCGCGCTGATCAACGTCACACGGCAGATCGGCAGCAACACGTTGCGAATGGCCGACAGTATCGCAGCCCTGGCCACGTCGGTGCGACACACCCTCCCGCCCGGCGTGCGGCTCGTCCCGATGTACGACCAGGCGCTGCTCGTCCGCGAGGCGGTGGCATCGGTGCGCGACGCCATGCTCGTGGGAGCCGTGCTGGCCGTGCTCGTGCTGCTCGTCTTCCTGCGCCACGTGCGCATCACCGCCATCAGCGCCTCGTCCATTCCGCTCACGATGGCCATCACGGTCTTCGTGATGGCGCGCATGGGCCAGACACTCAACCTGATGACACTGGGCGCGATGGCCATCGCGATCGGCCTGGTGATCGACGACGCCGTGGTGGTGACGGAGAACATCATCCGCCACCTCCACCTCACGGCTGACCGATCCATCGCCGTGCGCCACGCGCTGCGTGAACTGGTCTGGCCGGTCACGACCTCCACCATCACCACGGTGGTCGTCTTCCTCCCCCTCGGCCTGCTGACGGGCGTGGAGGGGCAGTTCTTCCAGACATTGTCACTCACGCTGACCATCGCGGTGCTGGTGTCGCTCGTGCTGGCGCTGTCATTCATTCCGTTGCTGAGCGCACAATACCTGACGACGCGCGACTCTCGTGAGGCAGCCTCCGAAACGGGAGTCCTCGCCCGGATCGGTGCGGCCATCGATCGACTGGCGACGCGCTATGGACAGGTGCTTGGCGTCGTGATGCAGCGTCGGCGTGCGGTCCTGCTGATGGCGTTCCTGCTCGTGGCAGGCGGTGTGGTGGCATACCGGATGGTGGGCACGGGTTTCCTGCCCGAGATGGACGAGGGGGCCTTCGTGCTCGACTACTGGACGCCGGGAGGCACTGCGCTCGCCGAGACGGATCGAATGGTCCGGACGGTTGAGCGCATCCTCGCCGAGACGCCGGACGTCGAGGGAACGTCGCGGCGCACCGGGGCTGAACTTGGCATGTTCGCGACGGCCCAGAATCGGGGCGATCTGGTGGTGCGTCTCAAGCCGCGCCGTCAACGGTCGCGCAGCAGCCAGCAGATCATTGACGACGTGCGCGCCCGCATCCAATCGGAGGAGCCACGGCTGCGCATCGAGTTTGTGCAGATTCTCGCGGACGTGATCGGCGACCTCGCCGGCAGTGCGCGTCCAATCGAGGTGAAGCTGTTTGGTCCCGACCTGAAGGTGCTCGAGGCATATGGCACCGCGGTGGGCGAACAGGTCGCGCAGGTGCGGGGCTTGGAAGACTTCTACAATGGGGTCAGCGAACCAAGCGCCGAACTGGCGATGACATACCGGGCGGCTGAAGTGAATCGCCTTGGCTCCACGCCGGCGCAGCTCAGCGATGCCGTGAGCGGGGCCCTGCTGGGAGCGGAGGCCGGCGCCCTGCGCCTCGACGATCGCACCGTCGCGATCCGCGCACGGGCGCCCGACTCCTTGCGCTTCAATGCCCGGCGCCTGAGCGCGCTGCCCGTGATCGCGCAACCAGG